>JBIQMO010000073.1:0-16888 GCA_044463245.1 Gemmatimonas aurantiaca | reverse complement strand
CCGCCGTCATCGTCCAGTAGAGCCAGGCGTACGGTCCGCGCGGCCGCGCGAAGAGATAGGTGTATCTCTCGAAGGCGTCGCCGCTGTACCATGCGATGAACGTCTCGCACATGTAGCTGTAGGCGAGCATCAACCCGGTGGCGAGCATCAGCTTGGCGATCTTGTCGAGGTGCTGCCGGGTGATGACATCCTCGAGGTGGAAGATGCGCCGCACCGGGAGCATCAGCATCAGCACCATGGCGAGCCCCGAGTAGATCGCGCCCACCACGAAGTAGGGCGGAAAGATCGTGGAGTGCCAGCCGGGAAGCTGTGCAATGGAGAAGTCGAGGCTCACGATGCTGTGCACCGAGATCACCAGCGGCGTGGCGAGGCCGGCGAGTATGATGTAGACCACCCGATACTGTCGCCACTGACGTCCAGCGCCGCGCCAGCCGAGCGCGAAGACACCGTAGATCATGCGACGCACCCGACCCGGAGCCCGGTCGCGCGCGGTTGCCAGATCCGGGACGAGTCCCGCATACCAGAAGAGGAGCGAAACGGTGAAGTAGGTGGCCACCGCCGCCGCGTCCCAGGGGAGGGCGCTGCGGAAGTTGGGCCACACCCCCATCGTGGAAGGGTAGGGGATGAGCCAGTAGGCGAACCACGGGCGCCCGAGATGCAGGATGGGGAACATCGCCGCGTTCACGAGCGCGAAGAGCGTCATCGCCTCCGCCAGCCGGTTCACCGAGGCGCGCCAGCGCTGTGCCAGCAGTATCAGGAAGGCGGATATGAAGGTGCCGGCGTGGCCGATCCCGATCCACCATACGAAGTCGGTGATGGCGAAAGCCCACGCCACGGGGATGTTGTTTCCCCACGTTCCTATCCCTCGGGCGACCGTCCAGGTCGCGGAGAAGATGAAGAGGAGCGTGAGAAGCCCGGAGATGGTGAAGAGGATCCACCACGCCTTCGAGCTCGTCCAGATCGGCGAGAGAAGGTGATCGGTCAGCGCGGCATCGTCGCGCAGCTCGCTTGCGGGCGGGTACGGCTCGAGCTCGGGATGATCGCGCGCGCCGATGGCCCGGACGGGTTCCGCCATCACGCGTCGCTCTCCAGGGCCGGGTTGGGGTTGGTGATCCGCGCCAGATAGCGGACGCGCGGCTCGGTGCCCAGCTCGTGGAGAACGGTGTAGCTCCGCTTCTCGAGGAGACTGCGCACGATGTTCGACTCCGGGTCGGTGTACGAACCGAAGATGATGGCCTGCGTGGGACATGCCTGCTGGCACGCGGTTACCACCTCGCCATCCTTCACTCCACGCCCCTCCAGCTGTGCGGTGATCTGCGCTCGGCGGATGCGCTGCACGCAGAAGGAGCACTTCTCCATCACTCCACGCTCGCGGACGGTGACGTCGGGGTTCTTCACCATCTCGACCGTCTCGGCGATCTCGCGGTTGTAGTCGAACCAGTTGAAGCGACGAACCTTGTATGGACAGTTGTTGGAGCAGAAGCGCGTCCCAACGCACCGGTTGTAGACCATCTCGTTGAGCCCGTCGGCGCTGTGGACGGTGGCGTTGACCGGGCAGACGTACTCGCAGGGCGCCTTTTCGCAGTGCTGGCAGAGCATCGGCTGCATCACCGTCTCGGGATCGTCCTCCTCGCCGGTGAAGTAGCGGTCGATGCGAAGCCAGTGCATCTCCCGGCTGTCCAGCACCCCCTCACGCCCCACCACGGGGATGTTGTTCTCCGCCTGGCAGGCCACCACGCACGCGCCGCATCCGGTGCACCGGCTCAGGTCCACCGTCATCGCCCACTGGTCACCCTTCGAGTAGTCGAAGCGGTCGTAGAGAGTCGGCTGGCGAGTGTTCTGCACGCTCGTGAAATCCGGATTGGCCCGGTACTCTTCTATCGTGGCCTGGCGGACGATGTCGCGTCCCTCGAGGTGCCAGTGCATCTGCGTGGTCGCGAGCTCGTGGCGAGCTGGACTCCCGCGATCCAGCACGCGATCCACCACTACCGGGCCGTCCACGTATGGTCGCTCGCGCGTGCGCAGGCGATACACATCGGCACCCACGCCGCGCGCTACCTCCTCGGCGCCATCCCGGCCGTAACCCAGCCGCACCGTGATGGCTTCATCGGCGTGGCCGGGGAGGATGAAAGCAGGCAAGTTCTGCTCGCGGCCGCGGAGCGAGAGCTGCACCAGGTCGCCGGTATCGACGCCCAGCTTCGCCGCGGTCGTGGGGCTCATCACGGCCGCGTTGTCCCACGTCACCTTGGTGACTGGATCGGGGAGCTCCTGCAGCCAGGCATTGTTCGCGAAGGAGCCGTCGTAGACGCGGGGGTCGTGCTCGAAAACGACCTCGATTCCGTCAGTGCGGCGCGTGCTTCCACGCAGAAGCGGCGGGAGTGCGGACCACTCGAGTGAAGGGGAGAGGCGCGCGAAGCGCGTGTCCGGCGCCAGGCCGCGCCCTACCGTCTCGTCCCACTCGCGCTCCTCGAATCTGCCTCCAGCGCGGCTGCGCCACGACTCGCGCAGGAGGCTGTGCGCACTCGCACCGCCGGCCCCGTCGGAGCCGGAGAAGACGGCGAGCAGCTCATCTACCGTGCGGGTGTCGTAGAGCGGAGCGATGAGTGGCTGGATGAGCGAGATGGTCCCATCGTAGGCGCGCGCATCTCCCCACGACTCCAGGTAATGCGACTCCGGCGCGAAGAGCGTGCACGCCGCGGCCGTCTCGTTCTCGTACGACCCGAGATACGCCGTGTTCTGGGCGGACTTCAGTGCACCGGCGAAGTCGAGATCGGCCGGCGCATCGTAGACAGGATTGCCACCGGCGATCACCAGCGACCGTACTTCGCCGGTTCGCAACGCGTCCGTGAGCGATCCGAGATCGTGGCTCGCGGCACCGTACTCGAGGATCGGTGCCTCGGTGTACCACACCGTGCTTCCGACGTTGCCCAGTGCCTCGTTTAGCGCGAATGCCAGACCGTGAACCGCCGTGGTCTGCTCCTCGCCGGCGATCACTATCCCATGCCCGGCGGCCGCCACGAGGTCGCGTGCGAGTGCCTGAAGCCAGGGAGCGGGAGCCGGAGCGGCCTCCGCGAGGGGGGCGAGAGAGCCTGCCGCTTCGCGAGCGGCGGCACCGGCGCTGTCGCCGCGAAGTGCCACGACCTCACGCAGCAGCGCTGCCGCGAACGAGGCGACGTCGCCGGCACGTACGCGCAACCGGTGATCCGCGAGCGTGCCCGTTGGGCTCCACATCCCCTCCGCGACGTAGAGCCGATTCATCTCGGAGCCGGAACTGGCGCCGCTCATCCGCGACATTCCCGCGTGGCGACGCTCGGCGAAAGCGCGGGCGTATCGCAGGGAAAAGGGCCCCGTGCCCATGAAGTCCGAATCGAGCGCCAGTACCACGGTGGCACGCGAGAAGTCGTGCTGCGGCACGAGCGCCCTCCCGAAGAGTGCGAGCGAGCTCGCTGCACTCCCCGCAGCGGAAAGCGGCGCATGGAAGTGGAAGCCCACATCGGGATAGCGTTCTCTGACGCGGTCCACGAGACCTGCGGTAAGCGGCGAGGATGTAGGTCTCATGAGGAAGTGCACCGCAGCTCCGCTCTCACCCGCCCGCATGCCGGGCATCGCGCGAAGTGCCGTCGCGATATCGTCCCAGCGTTTCGGCATTCGTCCATCGCGCGCCTGCTTCGCGCGATACGGGTCGTAGAGCTGGAGCACCGAAGCCTGCTCGTACACGCCCGCGGAACCGAGACTGGCCGGGTGCTCGGGATTCCCTTCGATCTTCGTGGGCCTCCCCTCGTGGCTCTCCACGAGCAGTCCGGTAGCGTACCCGTCCAGTACCATGGAGGTGGCGTAGTGCAGCGGGATCCCGGGTGTCAGCTCCGGCACCTGCCGGCCGTAGGGAAGGATCTTCTCGGCGGGCGCGCGAGTGCACGCTGCGAGGCCGGCCAGAGCCGCACTGGCGCCGAGAAGCTTCATGAAAGCGCGGCGCGACATCTCGCCGGGCGGCCCGTCCGCGCCAGGGGGAAATTCGTGCAACGCACCCTCACGGAGATCGGCGGCGCCGAAGAGCTCCGCGAGCGATCGCCAGTAACCGTGCTTCAGCTCATCGCTCATCGGTCACCTGTGACAGGCGGTGCAATCCGTGCTGCGCCGCACATGGTACCGCTGCATGAGCTCGCGCCCGAGCGCAGCGCGTGACTGCCCCGCGGGAGGTTGCCATCCCATTGCCGTCATCTCCGGCACCGGTCGCAGATGCTCTGCAGGCTGCCGATGGCAGTCGAGACACCAACCCATCGTGAGCGGCTGCACCTGCACGGCCGTAGTCATCGTGTCCACGCGGCCGTGACATTCCTCGCAGCCCACGCCCTTGTGCACGTGGATAGAGTGATCGAAGTAGACGAATCCGGGGAGCTGGTTCACGCGATTCCACTGGATCGGCGTCCCGCTCGCGAGGCTCTGACGCACCGGTGCGAACGACGGACCGTCGAGCCACACCTGCTTGTGGCAGGGGATGCAGGTCGCGGTGGCGGGCATCCCAGCGGATGCCGCACGCTCCACGGTGTAGTGGCAGTAGCGGCAGTCGATCCGCAGCCCGCGCACGTGGATCTGGTGGCTGAAGGGAATGGGCTGGGAGATCCGCTCGAATTCGCCGCGCTCCAGCGGTGTGCGTACCCAACCCATGAGGAAAAGGGGCACGCCGACCAATGCGGCGATCACCAGGACGATCGCCAGCCGTAACCGCGTGGTCGCGCGTCGCGTGAAGAGCGGGGCCACCGGGGATCACCGCCCGGGAGCGGCCGCGCTCATCCCGCGAGCAGGGCGAGGCCCGTTTCCGGATCGATGGCGCGTTGCAGATGCGCCGGCGATTCGGTGAGCGCCACCTCGAGCGTAGGGCGAACGTGCCCGCCGAGCAGGTGCCCACCCATCGCCGTCCCGTCGGATTTGCCGATCACGATATGCGCATGCAGTGCCGGCCCGCCTTCCGGGCTCAGCGCGATGTTCCCCACCAGCGACACCACCTCCACCTGTTCGCGTACCGGTATGCGCTTGTACTCCTTGCGATCCCAGTCGAAGTAGCCGAGCTCCACCTCCTCGAGCGCACCGATCCCGGTGAAGTGCGCGCTGTCCACGTTGTGCTCGCGCGCGAACGCCAGGAGCATCTCGTTCACCTCGTCACCGGCATCGAAGATGAGTGCGTAGGTGGTGAGACCAGCCGTATCATCCAGTCGTCGCGATCGCATCCGCCTCCTCCATCGTGTCCCGATCCTCGTTCGTCACGCCGCTGCCTGTGTGGAGCAACCGGCTCGCAGCGCGCCAGGCGAGCACCCCGCCCAGCACGGCGGTGCCCGCGGCGGCGACGGCCACTGCGAGCGCGCCAGCTCGGGGACGCGCGAGCGCGCGCGGCCGAAGACGCCGCACGACTGTTTCCGGCGGCTCGCCGTTCAGCCGGACGTCGCGCCCTTCGTGCAGCGCCAGTTGCACCACCTCTGCCAGATGCATCGCCTTCCGTCCGGTGGCCTGTGATATCTGCTCGCGGCAGCTGAAGCCGTCCGCTATCACCAGAGTGTCATCGGGCGCATCACGCACTGCCGGCAGGAGAACCCGCTCTCCTATCTGCTGCGACAGCTCGTACTTCTCTTCCTCGAACCCGAAGGAGCCGGCCATTCCGCAGCAGCCGGATTCCAGCAGCTGGAAGTCCACGCCAAGCGCGTCGAGGACGGTCGTGTCGCCATCCATGGTGAGGACGCTCTTCTGGTGGCAGTGCCCATGCACTACCGCGCGTCGCTTCAGCTGTGGCGGACGGAAGCTCTCCCCTTGTCTGGCGAGGTATTCGCCCAGTGTGAAGGTCTGGGTGCGGAGGCGGAGCGCGTCCTGGTCCGTGGGGAAGAGATTGTACATCTCGTCACGGAACACCGAGATGCAGCTCGGTTCGAGTCCCACGACTGGTGTGCCCGCCTCGATCTCGGCGTGCAGCGACTCGAGGATGTGCCTGAGTCGCGACTCGGCCGTGTCGAGCATCCCGAAATCGTAGAGCGGCCTCCCGCAGCAGAGCGGCTCCTCCGGAATCGTGACCTGCACTCCCGCACTCTCGAGCACTTCCACCGCCGCGCTGAGCGTGGATGGGAAGAAGTAGTTGTTGAAGGTGTCGGGCCAGAGGATGACGCAATCGATCGTACCCACGTCGTCGGCGGGTGGACGCTCGTGGAACCAGCTCGTGAAGGAGCGGTGTGCGAAGCGCGGGATCTCCCGCTCCTGCGCCATTCCGGCCGCCCACTTCGCCGCTGCCGAGAGCCCAGGCGTCTGTGTAACGAAGTTCACCACCTCAGGCGCCAGCATCGCTAGCCGCGCCCAGCGGTCTATCAGGCCGAATGCGTAGGCGTGCCGGGGGCGCACACGTCCCTCGTAGTAGTGCGAGAGGAACTCCGCCTTGTACGTCGCCACGTCGACGTTCACGGGGCAGTCGTGCTTGCACCCCTTGCAGGCGAGACAGAGGTCGAGCGACTCCTTGACCGAGTCGCTCTTCCACCCTTCCTTCACCGCCTCTCCGCGCAGCATCTCGAAGAGCATGTGGGCACGGCCGCGGGTGGCGTGCTTCTCCTCGCGGAGCACCATGTAGCTCGGGCACATCGTGCCGCCCTCGTGGCGCCGGCACTCACCCACGCCAACGCAGCGGAGCGTGGCGCGTGCGAAGCTCCCGCGATCGTCGGGAAAGCGGAAGTGCGTCTCCGGTTCCGCGGGATCGTAGCCTATGCCGAGACGGAGCTGGCTCGTGCGCGAGTTCGGATCCACCACCTTCCCGGGATTCATCTTCCACCGCGGGTCCCAGATCTCCTTGAACTCCCTGAACGCCTCGACCAGCTCTTCGCCGAACATGATCGGCAGGAGATCGGCGCGCGCCTGACCGTCGCCGTGCTCCCCCGACAGCGATCCGCCGTACTTCCCGCACACCAGCTCCGCTGCGTCGTGGGTGAACTCGCGATAGCGACGTATCCCTTCAGCCGTGTACAGGTCGAAGGGAACACGGCAGTGGATGCATCCCTGACCGAAGTGACCGTAGAGGGATGGGTGCAGGTCGTAGCGGTCGAACAGCGCGCGCAGGTCGCGCAGATACGCGCCCACCTTGTCCACCGGTACCGCGGAATCCTCCCAGCCGGGCCAGCTGTCCGGCTCACCGGGTACGAAGGCGGTGGCGCCGAGGCCCGCCTCTCGCACGGCCCAGATCTTCTGCTCGTCGGCGGGGTCGTCGTAGAGCCGCATCGTGGGTGCGTTATCCGCGCGCTTCAGCGCATCCATGAGATCGCTCGCGCGCGCCCTCGCATCCTCGCGACTGTCGCCGCCGAACTCCACGAGCAGCCACCCGTTGCCGGGCGGCAGGAGCGAAAGGTCGTCGACATCCAGTCCCTTCCGCTTCATGAAGCTCACGAGTAGATCGTCGATCCCCTCGAGCCCGATGGGCCTGGCCTCGCGGATCTGCGGCACGTGGTCTCCCGCCTCGTACACGCTCGGATAGCCGAGCACCAGGAGCGAGCGTGCCATCGGATCGTCCATCAGCGTGAGCGTGGCCTCGAGCACTGTGACGCAGGTGCACTCGCTCCCGACCAGCGCGCGCGCCACGTTGAACCCCTTCTCCGGAAGGAGCTCGGTGAGGTTGTAGCCGGAGACTCTGCGCAGGATCTTCGGGAAGCGCCGGCGAATGAGCTCCGCGTGGCGATCGCGGAAGGCGCGCAGAGAGGCATAGATCTCCGCGCGCCTCCCACCCTCGCGAAGAATCCGATCGTACTCTTCGTCGCTCGTCGCGCCCACGCGCATGCGGAGCCCATCGTACGTGAGGATCTCCAGCTCCTCCACGTTCTCCGCGGTTCGCGCGCCGGGACCGTAGAACTCCGCCATTACGGAGCGCACTCCGCACGAGTCGTTGCCGATCATCCCGCCAAGGGTGTTGTGGTCGTGCGTCGCCGGATCGGGCCCGAAGGTGAGGCCGTGCGCCTTCGCTGCGTTTCGGAGGTCGTCGAGCACCGTGCCGGGCTCCACGCGCGCGCGCCGGCGGGTGGCATCGATCTCCAGTACCCGGTTCACGTACTTGGATGCGTCGATCACCACGGCTTCGTTGCAGCACTGACCGGCGAGACTCGTCCCGCCGCCGCGCACCAGTATGGGAGCGTTCCGCTCCCGCGCCACCGCTACCGCCTCGACGATGTCTTCCACATCGCGCGGGATCACGACGCCGATGGGAAGTTGCCTGTAGTTGGATGCGTCGGTGGCGTAGAGTGCGCGGTCGCCGTCGCCGAATCGAACCTCGCCGCGTACGCGGCGCGAGAGCTCGTCCGCGAGCTCTCGCGCCTGGCGTGGCTGGCTCGCGACGGGATGACCGCGCGGACGCGCGGCGAGTGGTACGAGAGTATCGGTTGTCATTGTATCGCCTCGGGTTCGCCGGCCTTCGTCGGCGTCGAACGTAGCTATTGCATCGTTGCCCGTGGTCCCGTCAGTGGATGGCGAAACGCGCAGCGTCCGCCCGCTTGAGGATGAGTCCCAGTCCGGGGCGGCTTCTGTCCGGCCGCAGCTCTCCACGCACCGGCTCGAGCACTCCGTCGAAGAGCATGCGCTCCATGCGCGCGTGGTCGTGGAAGTACTCCACGTGGCGCAACGCCGGGAGCGCACAAGCGGGATGCGCGTGCACGGATGGTGCCGTATGCGCGGAGAAGGGGAGTGATCGCGCCTCGCAGAGCGTGCCAGCGCGCATGAAGCCGGTGATCCCCGCGCACCGCGTCGCATCCGCCTGAAGTACATCGACGGCCCCCGAGTCGAGCATGTGCCGGAAGTACCAGAGGTCGTAGCCGTACTCGCCCGCGGCGATCTCCATCCCGGCGGGAGCGCGATCACGTATCAGGCGCAGTCCATCGAGGTCATCGGAGCTGACCGGTTCCTCGAACCAGGTCACGCCAGACTCCGCGAAGTGCTCGGCGAACGCCAGCGCCTGCTTGCGATCATAGGCACCGTTTGCGTCCACGAACAGCTCCGCTTCGAGGCCTATCGCATCCCGCGCGGCGCGCACACGGCCCGCATCGTCGCGCTGGTCGGTGCCGACCTTCATCTTCACGCGCGGGATCCCCTGTCGTACCCACCCGGCGAGCTGCTGGCAGAGCTGCCGGGTGGAGTACGAGGTGAAGCCGCCGCTCCCGTACACCGGCGCCGAGTCGCGGACGGCGCCGAGCAGACCCACGAGTGGTACGTCCAGCAGCCGCGCTTTCAGATCCCAGAGCGCTATGTCCACGGCAGCTATCGCCGACGATGCGATGCCGGGTCGGCCGAGATTCCGGACGGCGTGGAGCATCGCATCCCATGCTCCGGCGATGTCGAACACGGCTCTACCAAGTACGACGTCTGCGAGAGTGTGCTCGATGAGCGATGCCGCTGCCCGATGCGTGTAGCTGTAGCCGAGCCCGGTCTGATCACCCGCGCTCGCTTCCACCAGCACCATCGTCGTGGAGGTCCACGCGAAGGTACCGTCGGACTCGGGATGATCGGTGGGTATCGTGTATGCCGAGATCGTGAGTCGATCGATGGCCGTACGATACCCCGACACGATCGCGGGATGTGTCGTCACGCCCTCAGGGCGCGCATGCATCATGCCGAATGCTGCGATTCGTCCGGTTCGACCAGAACGCTCAGCTCGCCGTCCACGCTCAACACATCGACCGCCACCCCGTTCGATGTGCGTTGAAAGCGCAGGTCGGTAGTCGCGTCTCCCACGCGTATCCCTCGGACTATCACGTGGTGCGCGATCTCGGGAAGCATAGGTCGTACGACACGCAAGCGGTGGTCGAACGCCTCCGCGTGGATCCCGAGCAGCGTCTGCAGGAGAAAGGGAATACTCCCCGCCGCCCATGCCTGTGGGTGGCACGCCACCGGATAGTGCACGGGCACGCCGAATCGCTTTCGGGGGAAGCCGGCGAAGAGCTCCGGCAGCCGGTAGTCGTAGAAGGTGATGGCGGCGTGGGAGATGGACTCGAAGATGGTGCCGGCATCCTCGTCGAGTCCGTAGCGCCTGAAACCCGCGGCGATGATGCTGTTGTCGTGTGGCCAGACGGTGCCCAGGTGGTACCCGATCGGGTTGTAGCGGGTCTCGCTCGATGCCAGTGTGCGGATCCCCCATCCGCTGTATATGTCCGCGGCCATGAGGCGACGCACTGTGCGCTTAGCCTTTTCCGGATCTGCTATCCCGCTCCAGAGGGCCTGACCAGCGTTCGAGGATACCACTGCCGCCTGGGACTTGTCGCCCTGGAGCGCGAGGGCGTAGCACCCCGCGTTCTCCATCCAGAAGTCCTCGTTGAAGTGCGTGCGCAGCTCGCTCGCCCTGCTTTCGAGCTCATCCGCCCGGGAGGCGTCGCCCGCCCGTCGAAATAGCCCTGCCATCGAGGTGAGCGCCATCCACTGGTAGCCCTGCACCTCCACGAGCGCGATCGGGGGCTTTGCCAGCTCTCCGTTGGCGTCGATTATTGCGTCTCCGGAGTCCTTCCACCCCTGGTTGATCAACCCCTCGGTCGAGCTGCTCGTGTACTCCAGGTAGCCGTCGCCGTCCGGATCGCCGTACTGCGTCATCCAGGCGAGCGCGTGCTCCGCGTTGTCGCGAAGCTCGTCGAAGAGCTCGAGCTTTCCGCTCCACTTCGCGTGCTCGCCGAGCAGTATCAGAAAGAGGGGAGTAGCGTCGATGGTGCCGTAGTACGGCGTGTACGGGATCTCGCCGGCGTGCGCCAACTCCCCCACGCGCAGCTCGTGCAGGATGCGACCGGGCTGCTCGTCGCGCCAATCATCGACCTTCTCTCCCTGGTACTTCGCGAGCACGCGCAACGTCTGCTCGGCTATGGCCCGGTTGAACATCAGCGTCTGGAGCGACGTGATGACGCTGTCGCGTCCGAAGAGCGTCGTGAACCAGGGGACTCCGGCCGCGAAGAAGTGATCGCCCGCCAGACAGGTGCGCAGCATCCCGAGATCGCGCAGGGAGCGCTTCACCAGCCGGCGTAGCACGAGACTGTCGCTCGAGACTCGCGTGTGCTGCGAGAACCAGCGCTTCTCCTCGTCCTCGAGCGACTTCAGAATACCATCGCCGTCCGGGTGACGCGGTCGAGTGAGCTCGACCACATCGCGGCGCCTCGCCGACTCGCGAACCTCGATGAACACATCGAGCACCCACGCTTCCCTCGGCTCGAGCCGCACCGTGAAAGTGGCGCTGCCGCCCCGGCTCTCCGGCGGCGTGGGTTCGAAGTAGACGGTGGTACTCCGGTAGAGGGAGTCCTCGCCGCGGTACACGAGCTGCAGGGCGCCCTCGCGCCACGCGGGCAGCTCGGCGCTTCCGGTCTTCTTGCCCAGCATTCCGCGAACGATGAAGATGTCCTGGAATTGCGAGCGCAGCGAAAGCGAGACCGGGAACTCGGCGTTCTCGCGACCGTAGTTCTCGATGCTGATCCGGTCGTGCAGGATGAGATGACTTCCATCCACCACCCGCTCCCAGGTGATGCCTATGGACTCCTTGGGGACGAGTCTGCCGTTCGGCGCACGCAAGTCCGGGTTCGTGAGCTCGATCCGCATCATGTGGTCGCGAGCTGCGGTGGCTACCAGTTCGCCGGGACGCGCGCTCCCCACGGCTATCTCGTAGCCGTCGAGGAAGCGGCAGTCGTGATAATAGAGACCGAGCCCGTGGGTGCCCTCGAGCGGCACGCGGCCGTCGCGCTCACACAGGAAGAACAGATCCTCGTTCTTCGCCACGAGCGCGGCGGATATCGACGGGGTGATGGATGAGGTACCGTGCGTCAGAACGCGGCGCTTGCGCTCCTGACGCTCGCGATGCGTTCGCGGTGGATGAGCAATGTCTGAAGGGGGAGTGGGTCCACTGCTCTTCGCAGTCGTCGCCCTGGTGCTCTCACTCCGCCCTTCCTGCTTCGCCATCTCGTGCTCTCCTCATCATGCCCGCGGACGAGTCATGGAGTCGCAAGCGGCGAGCCAGCGACGCGCGCGTCGCGGCTCGCCCGAGTGGCAAGGCTCAGCGGCGCACGAGGATAGCGGCGTCGCTGTTGCGCATCCACAGGTCGGTGATGGGCATCGTGGTCCCGTCCGGTTCCACCCTGAGCCAGGGGCCACCCTCGGGAAGCGGCACCTTCACCTTCGTCTCGTCGGTCATGACGGTATCCGCCCAGTACGCCACGGGCCGGATCATCACTATCGCGTGGTCGAAGTCGCGACGGTACACGCGCGCGCGCTGCCCGAGCGGATCGCGCTGGTCCAGCACTACCCTCCGAGCACCGAGCGGATGGCCGACGTCGTATTCCATCACGCGCATCGCGACGCTATCCGGAACGAAGCCGCGTACGTTCTCGATCTGGAGCCCCAGTCGTTGTGGATCGCTCGGCACTACCATGTAGTACGAAGCGAGCTGCACCATCTTTCCACGCAGCGGGGGCGACGCGTAGTCACCTCCCGGATAGCGTTTCGCCATGCTCTGGCGCGCGAGGTCGCTCCACGTCTCGAGACCGACGAAGTCCGTGTAGACGTCGTGGTCCAGGTACCAGTCCACCACATTCCACACCGATGGCAGCTCCTGCGTGGCGCGGTTGAGCGTCTCGAGGTGTACCGACCCCGCCGCGGCGCCGAGCGCCTTTTCCCAGTCGCGCCCCGAGTATCCTGCAGAGTTGATCTGCAGCATCTTCGGCGCAATCGCTTTCCGGATGTCGGAAATCAGCGATACCAGGGCGTTCTGCCACGCGGTGGAGTCGGCGCCCTCGAACTCGCGCGAGCTGCTGTAGTACTTCGCGGCGTTGCCCCGATCGACCTCATCAAGGAAGATCCCGCCTACGTCGTCCTCCTTCACGATCCACTTCATGCGGTCGATGGTGTAGGCACGCCACCCCGGATCGGTGGGGTTCCCGACGAAGCGATTGCTGGTCCAGATGTGCGGGTTGAGACGGCTCGCGGAATCGGCGGGGCTGTCCCCCGCCTTGTGGAGGAAGGCGTCCTCCAACCGATACTCCGGATGCCTCGCGTACCAGCGCCTCATGTCGTCGAGGAACTTGCCGTTTATGCTGGACTTGTCCTTGTTCGCCTCGTCGAGCGTGGAGATCAGTAGCGCGTAGCGCAGCGTGACCACCCTGGGATTCAGCTCCTTCCACGCACCGAGATTGCCCGACATTATCAGATCGTAGTGCCGCGCCGACCAGTCGCGCGAAGTGCGTGACTTGTCCCAGCAGTAGCAGAAGTCCGTGAAGGTTCTGCGTATGAAGTCGAAGTGCGGACTCTCGCCGCGCGGCTCCACCAAGCGGCCGCCGGTAGCCGATGCCGCCGCGGCGACGTCGCCTCGGGCAGTACTGGATAACGGAGAGCTCCCCGAGAGCGCCGACGCTCGCGTGCTGTCTGTCTGCCGTGCGGCCGCGCCCTGCTGGGCGCATGCCGGGACTCCTGTGAGGGTCGCGAAGGCGAACAGAGGAAGTATCGAGCGGAATTGCATGACGAGGTGCTCCCGTGCATCGACTTGTGAATGCTTCGATCGAGATGGTCGCGTCGCAGCCGGCCGAGCCCGCCGGCCGGTGCCGTCTTCCACCATGGTCCCTACACCTGAGCGCCGGTCTCGATCCCGGAATCGGATGCTCCCGGCGTCGCGCTCTGCGGAGTGCCGGGAAACGGCCAACGCCTATATTTGTAGCATACTCCACCGGAGCGAGTTTGCCAGCCATGGGCACACAGCCGGACCTTCGCGAGACGTTCGAGCAGTTGGACGAGTTGCGCAGACACGAACGACGCGTGGCGATGGCCACTCTGGTCTCCACGAAGGGCACTACCCCACGCAGGGAAGGGGCCAAGATGTGGGTGGGGGAGGGCGGACGCATTCTCGGATCGGTGACGACCGGCGGATGCGTGGACGCGAGGGTGCTCGAGGAGGCCGACAACGTGCTGCGCGATGACGCGCCGCGGCTCCTCACGATGTCGCTCGGCGACGCGGACGCGTGGGAGATCGGCCTTACCTGCGGCGGCACCGTCGAGCTGCTCATCGAGCCGGTTGCTCTGGACGGCGTGCGACACCCGGTCACCACCGCATACGAAGTGGTGCGCGCCGAGGCGGCCGCTGGACGCAGCTCCGTGCTGGTGGCGCCACTTCGGGAGCACGATGGAGGCGCTCCGCGCGCGGCCGAGCGGCTCGTGGTGCGCGAGGATGGCGGCTCCTCGGGAACGCTCGGCGATCGCGCGATCGATAGCGCCGCCGTGGAGCGCGCACTCGACGTGATACGTCGTGCTTCCTCCCGCACCGAGATCGTCGAGGCGGGAGGTACGAGCGAACGGCTCTTCTTCGAGCTGCATGGCCCGGCCACCACGCTGCTGATCTTCGGCGCGGGGCAGGTGGCGATACCGCTGGTGCGCCTCGCGAAGGTGATGGGATGGCATACGGTCGTCGTGGATGGACGCGAGCGCTTCGCGACGCGCGAGCGCTTCCCGGACGCCGACGACATCCGGATCGGCCTACTGGCCGACATCGCGGCGGAGCTGAAGTACGACGCATCCACCTTCGTGATCCTCGTCGCGCACGACTACAAGTTCGAGGTTCCCGTGCTCCGCGTGGTGCTGCAGCGCGAACCCGCCTACATCGGGCTCCTCGGAAATCGCTCGCGCGGAGCGGCAGTTCTCCGCTTCCTCGCCGACGAGGGAGTGAGCGCGGAGCAGATCGCTCGCGTACACGTCCCGATCGGGCTCGACATCGGTGCGCGAAGCCCGTCCGAGATAGCGCTCAGCGTCCTGGCCGAGGCGCTCGCAGTGCGGAACGGGAGACCGGGGACGCCGCTGAGAGAGAGGCAGGCACGATGAAGGCACATGTGGTAGAGCGGTCGAGCGCGGCGCCGGGGGATCTCGTGGGGATGACGCTCACGCGCGATGTTCGCGGCCCGGCGGGTGAGCGCACCTTCGGCAAGGGCCACGTGGTTCGTGCAGGCGACGCGGACGTGCTCCTCGCGCTCGACTGGGATCGGCTCCACGTAGTGGAGCGGGAACCGGGAGAGATCCAGGAGGAGGAAGCAGGCCTGCGACTCGCGAGGGCCACCGCCGGTATCGATGCGGGTGCCGCTGACGCGAGCGCGGATGGTGTAGCCGTGGGAAATGTCGTCGGCGGCCATTGGCCCATCACCTCCACGCGACGCGGACTGCTGCGCGTGGATGCGGATCGGCTCGCGCGCGCGAACCGGGTGGATGGAATCTGCATCTATACTCTCTACGACGGTCAGATAGTGGATGCAGGCGAGGTCGTGGCGCGCGCCAAGATCACGCCCTTCGTCATCGAAGAGCGCAACGTTCTGGAAGTGGAGCGCATCGCGCGCGATGGAGCGGCGCTCGTTCGCGTGCTGGCGTTCCGCCCGCTGAGAGTGGCCGCGGTGGTTCAGGAGACGCTCGGCGAGCGTGCGCTCGGCCGCTTTCGCGACACACTCGCCGAGAAGCTCGCATGGTTCGGAGCACGGCTCCTGGAGCCTGCATTCGCCGAAGCGTCCGACGGTGCGCTCGCCGAGGCGGTGCAGCGAGCCATGAGCGAAGGCGCGGAAGTCGTGATCATCGCCGGCGCCAAGGCGATGGATCCGCTCGACCCTGCATTCCGCGCGCTCGAGAGCCTCGGCGTGCGGCTCGACCGCTTCGGGATTCCAGCGCACCCGGGGAGCCTCTTCTGGATCGCGCGACTGGGCGGCGTCCCAGTTCTCGGAATGCCCACCTGCGGACTGTTCTCGCGCGCGACGTCGTTCGATCTGGTGCTGCCGCGCGTGCTCGCTGGGGAAGAAGTGGGCGCAGCGGAGCTGGCGAGCTTCGCGCACGGCGGCCTGATCACGAAAGACACGTCGTTCCGCTTCCCGCGCTACCGCGACACGGCTGCGCGCGGTGAGATGGAAGCCGAGTAGCGCGCGGACAGGTGATCGCTGCCGTAGTGCTCGCCGCGGGAGCGTCGCGTCGCTTCGGCTCGCAGAAGCTGCTGGCCGACCTGCACGGGAAGCCCGTGGTGCGTTGGTCGGTCGAGAGGGTGCTGGAAGCACACCCCGACCAGGTCATAGTGGTGGTGGGTCGCGAGGGCGATGCCGTCCGTGCGGCGCTCGGAGGTCTCGACGTGCGAGTGACCACGAACGAGATCTGGTCGGAAGGGATCGGGAGCTCGCTTCGCACCGGGATCGCCGCCGTCCCCGCCGCGGCAGACGCGGCGATGATCGCGCTCGGCGACGAGCCGACCGTGAAGAGCACGGACATAGTCGCGCTGCTGGCCGCGTACGCCGCCAGCGACAAGGAAATCATCGTGCCCAGCTACGGCGGTGCGTACGCACATCCGGTGATCTTCGCTCGTCGGCTCTTCGGGGAGCTGCTCGGGATCCGCGGCGATCGGGGAGCGCGGGATGTGATCGCGAGCGATCCGAGCCGCGTGCTCGTGGTCGGCTTCGACGCGCCGCCGCCGCGAGATGTCGATACGCTGGAGCAGCTACGCTCGCTGAGCGCGTGAGCGGGGCTCGGAACTATCGCCCGGAGGCTGAAACTTCCGCCGCGCCCCCGCGTAGTGCCTGGTGTAAGATCTCGACAAGTCCGCCAGGGGGGGCGCGACCATGTTCACACTTCTGAAGGTTCTATTCGTTCTCGCCATCGTGGTGCCGCTCGTGCTGCTCGCGGCTCTCGTGGGCGGCGTGATGGTGGCGGTGGTCTTTGGCATCGCGGGTGCGATCATCGGGATCGCGTTCTTCCTAGTGAAGGTGGCTCTCTTCCTCGTGCTCCCGGTGCTGGCGATCGTCTGGCTCGGCTCGAAGCTCTTCGGCCACCGCGGCTACAGCCACCAGAGCGAGTTGGTGTAAACGACGGGGTCAGGTCTTTAATTTCGAGCGGGCTGGGCATTCGCCCAGCCCGCTCG
>JBIQMO010000072.1:0-16889 GCA_044463245.1 Gemmatimonas aurantiaca | reverse complement strand
ACCTTCGCGCGTACGAGCGCCGCGGCGGGACGGTGCCGATCCAGACCAAGCGCGGGTGCGTCTTCAAGTGCGTGTACTGCACGTACCTGAACGTGGAGGGGTGGGGGTATCGCCTGCGAGATCCGGGAGCCGTGGTCGATGAGATGGCGGAGCTCGTGCACGACGCGGCAGTGCGCAACTTCGAGTTCGTGGACTCCACCTTCAACTCGCCGCCGCGCCACGCCGCCGCCGTGTGCGAGGCGATCGTACGGCGCGGGCTGAGGGTGAAGCTCGACACCACCAACTTCACCCCGGCGAGCGTGCCGCCGTATCTCCTCGAGCCGATGCGCCGCGCCGGCTTCCGCTGGCTCGGGATCACGGCCGAGAGCGCGAGCGACAGCGTGCTCGAGAAGCTGGGGAAGGGCTTCGACGCGGAGCGAGTGCACCGGGTAGCGGAGGATGTGGAGCGCGCCGGGATGGGAGTGCTCTGGATATTCCTGGTGGGCGGCCCCGGCGAGACGCGCCAGACGCTCGCCGAAACGCTGCGCTTCGCCGCGTGGAGGATGTCGCGGGGCGATGCGGTGTATCTCACCGTCGGGCTCCGCATCTATCCCGGCACGCAACTGCAGCGTGTCGCGGTCGAGGAAGGCGTGATCGCAGCCGATGACCCGCTTCTCCTCCCACGCTTCTACTTCTCGAGCGCGCTCGACATGGACGAGTGTCTCGTCACGCTGCGCCGCTTCGCCGCCGAGCAGCCGCGCTTCATGTTCTCCGCCGACTCGCGCTCGATCATCCTGCCGTACCTCACGAGGCTCGCATCCGCGTTGCACCTCCCCCGGCCGCACTGGCGCTACATGGCGCTCTTTCAGCGCCTCACGCGTACCCTGGAGCGCGGACGGACGAACGGGCACCCCGAGGCGGCCGCATGAGCGACGCGCCGGTGATCGTGGTGGGAGGAGGCCCGGCCGGAGCATCCGTCGCATGGCAGCTGGCGCGTCGCGGCGTGGACGTGCTGGTACTCGACCGGGCGCGCTTCCCGCGCGACAAGCCGTGCGCCGAGTACCTGAGCCCGGAGGCGTCGCGCATTCTCTCGGAGATGGGCGCGCTCGAAGCGTGTGAGCGCGCGGGCGCGGCAACGCTCCGCGGAATGACCGTGCGCTCGCCCGATGGAGGCCACATCCGCGGCGACTTCGCGGCGGCGCACGGCTTCCGCGGCTTTCGCGACAGCGGCCTCGCGCTGCGGCGCACCGTGCTCGATGCGATCCTGCTGGAGCGCGCGAAGTGCGCCGGCGCGCGGGTGCTCGAGGGAGTGCGCGTGACGGATCTCCTGCGCGACACCAGGGGAAGCGTGCGCGGGGTCGCGGCGCTCGTGGATGGCGCGCCGCGCGAATTCATGGCGCGGATCACCATCGGGGCGGATGGCCTGCGATCGGTGGTGGGACGGCGGCTCGGACTCACGCGTTACGCTCGCTTCCCCTACCGCATGGCGCTCGTGGCGCACTACAGGGGCGTGGAGGGGATGGGCGAGCACGGCGAGATGCACGTGGAGGACGACGGCTACGTGGGGCTCGCGAACGTCGGGGACGGCGTGACGAACGTGGCGCTCGTGATGCCCGTGTGGCGCGCGCGCGCGGCCAAGGGTCGCAGCGCGCCCTTCCTGGACGGCTGGCTCCGATCGAGGACGCAGCTCGCGCCGCGCTTCTCGGGCGCGCAGCAGATCGCGCCCGTGCGCGCCACCGGACCGTTCGCGCAGCGTGCGCGCCGCGCGTGGGCGAGTGGTGCGGCGCTCGTGGGCGACGCCGCCGACTTCTACGACCCCTTCACCGGCGAAGGGATCTACGCCGCGCTGCGCGGCGGCGAGCTACTCGCCCCGCTGGTGGAGCGGGCAATCGCCGCGAGCACGACCAGCGAATCCGACGCCGAGCTCGCGCGGTACGACGCGATACGTACGAAGGAGTTCGGTGGGAAGTGGAAGGTGGAGCGGCTGGTGGCGCTCGCCGTCGCGACCCCCGCTCTCATGAATCGCGCGGCACGCACGCTCTCGCGAAGGAAGGAGATGGCCGACCTTCTGGTTGGCGTCGCCGGTGACTTCGTCCCTCCCAACAAGGTCCTCTCATTCCTCTACCTCTCACGACTGATCCTCCCCTCCTGATGCCATCACCCTACGCTCCCGAGCCGGCCGACGGCTCGACGATCGACCCAGCACTCTTCCGTAGTGTGCTCGGACGCTTCGCGTCCGGCGTCACCGTCGTCACCGCCCGCGACCGCGAGCGCACCGACCATGGAATGACGGTGAGCGCCTTCTGCTCGCTCAGCCTGGACCCGCTCCTCGTGCTCATCTGCGTCGAGCAAAACACCGTGCTGCACAGCGTACTCGCCGACGCGACACAGTTCGCTGTGAACATCCTCTCGGCCGGGCAGGAATCGATCTCGCGGCGCTTCTCCGAGCAGATCGACGACCGCTTCGAAGGAATCGGCTACGAACGCGGCATCACGGGATGCGCGCTGCTCGGCGGAGTACTCGGCTACCTCGAGTGCGACGTGGAGGCGCGCTACCCCGGCGGCGACCACACCATCTACGTGGGGAAGGTGATCGCGGCGGCCGCGCACAAGGGGAGCCCGCTCCTCTACTACCGCGGCGGCTACGCACAGCTGGAGCGCTGAGTGACCGCTCTCCTCACGCCGCGCCGCAGACGCGGGACCGAGTACCTGGACGAGCCGGGCGTGGACGGAGGTGTGACCGTGCGCTCGCTCCGAGACGTGGCATCCGCCAATAGGTACTTCGGCGGCGCGAGTGCGCCGCTCGCCGAGCTGCGGATCGCGCTGCGTGAGGTGGGGACTCCGGCAGAGGGCGAGGAGATCGTTCTCCTGGATGTGGGCACCGGGCTCGGCGACATCGCCGCGCGAGCACGTGCGGTTGCGGCCGATTTCGGGATCCCGCTGCGCACCGTTGGTGTGGACGCTTCGGAGCCGCTGGCGCGGAACGCGTCCTGCCCGGCGCTCCCCACGGCGCGCGCCGACGCGCTGGAGCTCCCATTCGCCGACGACTCCGTGGACATCGTGCTCTGCTCGCAGCTGCTCCACCACTTCGAGGAGGAGCGTGCGGTCGAGCTCCTGCGCGAGCTCGACCGCGTGGCACGACACCGCGTGATCGTGAGCGATCTCCGCCGAAGCTGGCTCGCTGCCTCGGGAATATGGCTGGTCTCCTTCCCTCTTCACTTTCACCCCGTGAGCCGCCACGACGGCGTCGTCTCCGTGTTGCGTGGCTTCACGCGAAGCGAGCTGGAGAAGATGATCCAGCAGGCCGTGAGCCGACAGGCACGAGTGCGGCAGCGTCCAACCTTTCGCCTCACCGCGGCATGGACACCGAACCGGACGGGCTGAAAATGACGGACCCAACCACGCAGTCGCGCGCGATCGCGCTAGCGCCGTACCAGCTCGGCGAGATGCCGCTGGGGAGCGCCATGAAGACTACCGATGAGCGCCTCGTGCACGCGCCCGTAGCGCTGATCTTCGATGTCGCGCGGAAAGTAGAGCTCTGGCCCGGCTACCTGCCACACTATCGCTACGTGCGCTTCCGCGAACGCAGGAGCGATGAGGGCGGTCTGGTCGAGATGTCTGCCTGGCGCCCGCTCGGATCACTCCCCGGCGGCTGGCCCACCTGGTGGCTCTCCCAGATGGCCGTGGACGCCTCGCGCCCGGCGATCCGCTTCCGTCACGTGGAAGGGATCACCCGCGGCATGGATGTCGAGTGGAGCTTCGCGCCACATTCCGACGGCACCTTCGTCCGCATCGTCCACGCATGGAACGGCCCGAACTGGCCTCTCATCGGCGTCTTCGCCGCGACCATGGTCATCGGCCCGCATTTCATCTCCGCCATCGCGGAGAGGACGCTGCGGGGGCTGGGGGAGGTGGCGGAGCGAGAGAGTAGAGAACAGGAAACAGGAAACAGGAAACAGGAAACAGGAACTGCCTCGGGGTAGAAGGCCATCCTGCCAGGAGTCGTTTCCTGTTGCCTGTTTCCTGTTCCCTCTCTGCTCTCTGCTTCCTTCTCACCAACGTCTATATGTCCATCGATCGTCAGCGCCGCAGAGTCGTGATAACCGGGGTAGGGGCGATAACGCCCATAGGGACCGGCGTGGACGGGCTATGGCGCGGGTTGCGCGAGGAGAGGTCGGCGGTTCGGACGATCTCCCGCTTCGATCCCGAGCCGTTCCGCAGTCATATCGCGGCAGAGATACCGGACTTCAGGGCGGATGATTTTCTCGAGAGCAAGCGCGTGCGGCGGCTCGATCGCTTCGGGCAGTTCTCGGTATCCGCGGCTCGACTCGCGGTGGAGGACGCGCGACTCGATCTCGGCAGCTGCGATCCCGAGCGCGTAGGATCCACCATGGGGACGGCGCTGGGAGGCGTGGGCTACGCCGAGCAGCAGTGCGGCGTCTACATGCGCGAAGGGGTGAAGGGCGTGGACCCGGCGCTCGCCCTGATGGTGTTCGGTGGCGCGGCGAGTTGCAACGTGGCGATCGAGCTTGGCGTGCAAGGGCCCAACAGCACCAACGCGATGAGTTGCGCATCGGGAACCATCGCGATCGGCGAAGGCTTCCGGCAGGTGCGCGACGGCTACGCCGACGTGATGATCTCCGGCGGCGCCGAAGCTCCGCTCTGGCCGCTCTGCTTCGGTGCCTTCGCGATCATCCGCGCGATGTCGACGAGGAACGACGACCCCTCGAGCGCTTCACGCCCCTTCGACCGCGATCGTGATGGCTTCGTGATGGGCGAGGGAGCCGCGGTTCTGGTTCTCGAGGAACGCTCGCACGCCGTCGCACGCGGTGCGCGAATCTATGGCGAGATACTTGGATTCGGGATGTCGAACGATGCCTACCACATGACGGCTCCGCGTCCCGACGGCTCGCAGGCGGCGCGCTCCATTCGAGGCGCCCTCACCGACGCAGGCGTGCAGCCGAGCGAGATCGGCTACGTGAATGCGCACGGCAGCTCCACGCCGCTCAACGATTCCACCGAAACGCTCGCGCTCAAGCGCGTCTTCGGCGACAACGCCTACCGCATGCAGGTGAGCGGCACGAAGGGCTATTACGGTCACGCGCTGGGCGCCAGCGGCGCTATCGAAGCGGCGATCTGCGCCCTCGCCATGACCAACGACTGGCTTCCCCCGACGATCAACCTATCGACGCCCGACGATTGCTGCGATCTCGACTACATCCCCCACTCCGGCCGCTCCGCCTGCCCGGAGATCCTGCTGTCGAACTCGTTCGGCTTCGGGGGCATCAATGCAGCGCTGGTGATGAAGAGGGAGGGATAGCAGACCGATGGGGTCAGGTCTTGAATTTCGAGGGGGCTGAGCATTCGCTCAGCCCCCTCGAAATTCAAGACCTGACCCCGTCACTGCTTTCTGCTTTCTCTCTTCTCCCCCTCGCCTCCGAACTCGGAGAGCAACGCACTCCTCACACTCCGCTCCAATCCTTTCTGGTCGGTGAATGGGTGCTCGGCGCGCCATGATTTGAGGTCGACCACCGTCTTGGCCATCACGGGGTGGCCGCCGGCGCTGCCGTAGGAGGAGAAGAGCGTGCGGAGGCGGTCGCCGAGTCGCGCGGAGGGCGAGAGGGCGCGCGTGCTCATCACGAGCTTGGAGCCGAAGACGCCCGAGACGGCGGACACCGTCGCGCCCTCCATGCCGAGGCAGAACTCGGCGAGCTGCGCGACTATGTGCTCCTGGTCGGCGGGGAGCTTGCCGAGGTGAACGTAGGCGAGACCATTGCGAACGCGCGCGTGCTGGAGCGCCTGGCCGAGCCGCTTCAGAGCGAGCGGGCCGTACGAGGGGTGCTGGATTCGCCGGAGGAGCGCGTGGTCGGCACGCGGGAAGAGGTAGGCGAACATCTCCAGGTCCTCATCGCTCGCGGCACGTGAGAGGGACTTGGTGTCTGTGATGATGCCGTAGAGCAGGGCGGTGGCGAGCGCGGTGCCGATCGGTGCCTCGTGTTCGGCGAGGAGATACTCCGCGGCCATCGTCGCGCTGGCGCCGAACCATGTGCGCACGTCTCGGTAGCGCGCCTCGAAGTCGTCGCTCGACGGGTGGTGATCGATGACGGCGGCCACCGCCGGAAGCGAGCCGCGGAAGTACGGAGGCTGCACATCCACCAGGATCAGAGGACCGAGCGAGTCCAGATCCTCGCGCTCCACATGGCGCACCTTCACACCGAGCGCGGAGATCAGGCGCAGGTTCTCCGGGCGCGTGATCTGGCCGAGCGTGACGATCGGCGAGTGCTCCGGACGAAAGCCCAGCGCCTGTCGAAGCGCGAGCGACGATGCTATCGCGTCCGGATCGGGGTCGTTCTGGACGAGAAATGCACAGGAGCGCGAGCCATCGAGCGCCGCACGAAGCCCGTGCACCCGCCTGCGGCCAGCCATGCGCTTGAGCACACTCTCGACTGCATCAGCGAGGAGCTCGCTCTCGTCGATCCAGGTCACGCCGTCGCGAACGGCGCCGTGTCGTCCGCCGCCGCTCCCCGCACGGTCGATGACGAGCACCGAGGGAAGCGAGAGCGAGCTCGAGATGGCGTGCGCGACGCGCTGCGCCCTCTCTTCATCAGGGAGATCTATGATCGCGATGACGTCCCGACCGCGAAGCGGCTCGTAGGTCGACGGCAGCTCCGGATCGCCGCGAAGCTCCTGCGACCACTCCGGTGCGGCAACACCGTCGGCCACCCAGAGGTGGACGGCTCTCCCCGCCAGCGCGCTCTGCTGCAGTGCCTTGAAGCGCTCCGGGTTTTCCGACACGAAGAGCACCGATATACGCAGCCGCCGCTGCGGCAACGCCTCGGTGGAGCGTCTATCGCCAGTGCGCCCATCGGCGAGGCGCACCTCGGCCGAGCGTTCCTCGGTGGAGCGCACGACAGCTCGGCCGTTGTCCCTGGCCTGATCCGTCCTATCCGTCGTCCTCATGCACCTTCGTCACGGACCCGTCGGAAGCACGTACTCCTCGCGATAGCGCTCCATCGACTCGAGGATCACGCGCATCGCCTCCTCGCTCTTGCGCCATCCGATCGTCTGGACGCGCTTCCCCTCGAGGTCCTTGTAGATGTGGAAGAAGTGCTCCACTTCCTTGAGGTAGTGCTGAGGAATGTCGGCGATGTCGAAATATTCGCCGTAGAACGGGTCGCCGGCGGGCACCGCGAGTACCTTGTAGTCCCGCTCGCCGCGGTCGAGCATGTCCAGCAGGCCGATCGGTCGCACATCGATCTGGCAACCCGGGAAGGTCGGCTCGTTGAGGAGCACGAGCACATCGCACGGGTCGTGGTCCTCCGCGAGCGTGCGCGGGATGAATCCGTAGTCACCCGGGTAGTGCACTGCCGAATAGAGCACGCGGTCGAGCCGAATGAGGCCGGACCGCTTGTCGAGCTCGTACTTGTTGCGGCTGCCGCTGGGGATCTCGATGAACGCCGTGACTTCGTCGGGCGGATGATTGCCCGGCAGTAGATCGTGCCAGGGATTCATCACGAGGCAGCGCGTTCGCGCGCCGGGAGCGTGGGCGCGCCGTTCTCATCCCAGGCGACGCCCTTGTAGGCCATCGGCTCCTCGACCACGTCGAAGTTGCGCGCGTTCAGCTCGGCGATGCGCGCCATCTGCCCGACCGTGAGCTCGGGCTTGTCCGCTGCGTCGGCGAACTCGGCGAGCTGCTCGCCGTCGTAGATGTTGGGGAGCGCCGTGACCACGCGCGGCTCGGCGAGAAGCCACTTGAGCGCGGCCTGCCCCAAAGTCATCCGTTCGGTGAGGAAGTCGAGCGTCTCGACCTTCTGCAGACCGTTGATGAGCCAGGAGCGCGGCCGGTGGCGACGGTGATCGTTCTCGGGGAAGACCGTGTCCTTCGTGTACTTCCCTTCGAGCATCCCCGACGCGTGCGTGACGCGGATGTTGAAGCAGCAGTTCGGGGCGTAGCGTCGGGCCGCCTCGAGCATCGCGGTGCCGGGGTGCTGCTCGATGATGTTCCAGATCATCTGGATCGTGTTGATGTCCCGCTCTCGCTCGACGAGCTCCACCGCCTCGTAGAGCCAGCCGATGGCGGGGCCGAAGGCGGCGCCCCAGGTGCGCAGCTTCCCCTCGCGTACGAGATCGCGCAGAGTCTGCCAGATCTCCGGATCGCGCACGTGCTCCATCTTCACGTTGTGCATCTGGAGCACGTCGATGTGATCCGTCTCGAGCCGCTCGAGGCAGCGGTCCACCGCCGTGCGGATGTAGGCGGAGTCGAAGCGCTGTGGAAGCTCGCGCTGTCCGCGGCGCGACGCCAGCGCGGCCGCATCGTAGAAGTCGTAGCCGATCTTGGTGGCGTATACGACCTTGTCGCGCAGCCCGCGATCGCCGAATGCGCGCGCGAGCTGACGCTCCGAGCGGCCGTTGCCGTAAGTATCCGCGGCATCGAAGAAGGTGATGCCGTGCTCGTCGTACGCCTCGCGCAGCATGGCAATCGCCTGTTCGTCGGTCATCTCCCCCCACCAGCCGGTAGAGACCGTCCACATACCGAAACCGACCTCGCTCACCGAGAGATCGGTACCGGGGAAAGTGCGGTAACGCATTGTCGTTTCCTCTATCAGTTCAGAGCTCGGGCGCTCGACCGAGCCGCTCGGCGGCCTCGGTAGCGAAATAGGTGACGATCATGTCGGCACCAGCGCGGCGAATACCGAGCAGCGACTCCATCATCGCGCGCTCCCCATCGAGCCATCCACGTTCGGCGGCCGCCCTAATCATAGCGTACTCGCCACTCACCTGATAGGCAGCGACGGGATAGCCAGTAGCCTCCTTCACGCGACTGATGACGTCGAGATACGGCCCGGCCGGCTTCACCATGACCGCATCGGCGCCCTCATCGATGTCGAGCAGCACCTCGCGCAGCGCCTCATCGGAGTTGGCCGGGTCCATCTGGTAGCCGCGCCGGTCCCCCTCCTTCGGCGCGGACTCTGCCGCCTCGCGGAAGGGTCCGTAGAAGACCGATGCGTATTTGGCCGCGTAGGAGAGGATCGCCACGTTAGACTGACCGGCGTGATCGAGCTCCCGCCGGATGGCGCCCACCCGCCCGTCCATCATGTCGCTCGGCGCAACGATGTCCGCGCCCGCGCGCGCATGCGAGAGCGCCTCCTTCGTGAGCAGCTCGAGCGTCGCATCGTTGTCCACCTCGCCCTCGCGAAGGATGCCGCAGTGGCCGTGATCCGTGTACTCGCACATGCAAACATCAGTGATGACCACGAGCCGAGGGAGCTCGCGCTTCAGCGCGCGCACCGCATTCTGCACCGGCCCCTCATCATCCCACGCGCTGGACCCCACCGCATCCTTCGTCTCGGGGATGCCGAACAGGAGCACGCCGCCCACCCCCGCCCTGTCCGCCGCTTCCGCATCGCGAAGCATCTCGTCGATCGAGAGCTGCGCCACACCCGGCATCGCCCCCACCGGCTTTCGAACCCCCTCGCCGCTTCGAACGAAGAGCGGAAGCACGAGCTGCGCGGGCGAGAGACGCGTCTCGCGCACGAGCGCCCGGAGCGATGGAGTTCTGCGAAGACGACGTGGACGGAAGGATGGGAACGCAGGCATCATTCGGGTTGCGGCATGGGAACACTTTTCTTCTCGCGGAGAGCGGCGAGGATCTCGCCGGCGCCTTGATCGAGAAGGATGGACGCGAGCTGCCGACCACCCGCGTCGGCACTCGACGGATCTACCGAGACGCTCCCGCGCAGCACGCGACGGCCCGACAGCTCGGCGATGAGCCCGTGCACCACGAGCGAACCGGCGACCTGGGTCGCCAGCGCGCCGATCGGCACCTGACACCCGCCCTCGAGCGCCGCGAGGAAGGAGCGCTCGGCGGTGACTGCCGCACGCGTGGGAGCATGGTCGAGAGGGGCGAGGATAGCGGTCGTATCGTCGTCGTCGGCGCGCGACTGGACGGCGATCGCTCCCTGTCCAGGAGCGGGAAGCCAGCCTGGGGGCTCGAGCCAGGCGTCGATGCGCTGATGAACGCCGAGACGAAGAAGACCAGCGCCGGCGAGGATCGCCGCGTGCACCTGACCGTCATCCACCTTGCGCAGGCGCGTGGGGACATTCCCGCGGAGCTCCACCGCGTCGACGTCGGGCCGGAGGCTCGCGAGCATCGCTCGACGGCGGAGGCTCGACGTGCCGACACGGCTCCCGCGCGGCAGATCGGCGATCGACTCGGCGAAGATTCCGTCGTTCACGACCAGGACGTCGCGCGGGTCCTCACGCTCCAGGATCGCGGCGGTCGCGAGCCCCTCCGGCGATTCCGTGGGGAGGTCCTTGAGCGAGTGAACGCAGCAGTCCACGCGCCCCTTCGCGAGCGCCTCCTCGAGCTCGCGCGTGAAGAGTCCCTTGCCGCCAATGGCGCTGAGCGGCTCGTCGAGTCGCTTGTCACCCGTCGTCTTGAAGGGGACGATCTCGCACTTCACGCCACGCGCCGCGAGCGCCGCTTCGACGAGCCGTGCCTGTCGCAGGGCGAGCTCGGAGGAGCGCGACGCGATGCGGAAGACACCGTCGTCGCGCGGGCTTCGTCGCGTACGTGCGGGTGTCACCGCAGCCCCGCGATGGGTAAATCGCCCATGGTCATCGAGTTCACGACAGAAAAGGTAACCGGCAATCGGGGCCGTCGCGCGGTGGAGGCAGCCCATCCGAATACTGGCTGTTAGGCTGACCGATCCCGTTAGGCTGACTGGCCCTGTTAGGCTGACCGACCCTGGTTAGACTGACCAACCATGTTAGACTGACCGTGCCAGTGGGATTGATGGCCACTCCCGAGCCGCCAGTTGCCGTCAGCCCGACCGGGATGTGCTACCCGCGACCTCGAGCACGGCTTGCACCAGTGAGTCGATAGTCGCTTCACGCGCTTCGGCTGCGACCTCCAATCCGAGCGTTCGAGCCGTCTCACTCGTCACAGGGCCCATCGATACCAGCAGCGCGCTGCGCGCGGCATCGACCCCCACCGACTCCACGAGGAAGCGCACGGTGGAGCTGGAGGTGAAGGTGACCACATCCACCGATCCACTCTCGAGCGCGTCTCGAGCAAGCTGTACCCCAGCCGGGTCGGGAACGGAACGGTAGATCGGGATGTCGTCCACCTCGGCGCCGAGCTCGCGGAGCGATTCGGGGAGGACGTCGCGCGCGGCTTCGGCCTTCGGGTAGAGCACGTGGGCGCCGCGGACATCATCGCGCCTACGGAGCGCGTCCACGACCCCCTCGGCCACGAAGCGCTCGGGGAGGAGGTCCGCGACCATCCCATGCTCGGCCAGCGCGGCGGCCGTGGAAGGTCCCACGGCCACCAGCTTCATGCCAGCCAGCGCGCGTGCGTCCAGGCCGAGTGAGCGCAGCTCGCTCCAGACTACATCCACGGCGTTTCGACTGGTGAAGACCGCCCAGTCATAGCCGCCGATCGCGCCTAGCGCCCTGCGGAGCGGAGCGGGATCGAGCGGCTCGATACGGATTGCCGGCGCCTCTATGACGTCCGCGCCGAGCGCCGCGAGCCGCTCCGCCAGCTGCGATGCCTGCGTGCGCGCGCGGGTGACGATGATGCTCCGTCCGAAGAGCGGTCGCTCGTCGAACCAGCGGATCTCCTCGCGCAGCGCGACCACGTCGCCTACGATCGTGATGGAAGGCGCCGAGATCTTCTCTCTGCGCGCCGCCTCCGCGAGAGTGCCCAGGGTGGCTGAGATGGTGCGCTGCCTGGGGAACGTTCCCCACTCCACCATCGCCGCCGGCGTATCGAGGGGCATTCCTCCCGCGGCGAGAGAGCGCACTATGTCCGGGAGGCGACGGACCCCCATGTAGAGCACGAGAGTCCCCCCCGTGCGCGCCAGCGCCGACCAGTCGGTGCCGCTCTCACTCTTTGTGGGGTCCTCGTGTCCCGTTATGAAGGTGACCGATGTAGCGACGGCGCGATGGGTCACTGGAATCCCCGCGTACGCCGGTGCAGCGACACCCGCGGTGACACCCGGCACCACCTCGAACGCGATGCCGGCGTGCGCAAGAGCTTGCGCCTCCTCGCTCCCGCGGCCGAAGACGAACGGATCGCCACCCTTGAGCCGAACGACACGCTTCCCCTCTCGAGCGAGGCGGACGAGGAGCGCCTCGATGTCTTCCTGACGCGCCGAGCTCTCGCCGCCACGCTTGCCCACGAAGTGACGCCCGGCCGCGTCGGGGATCGCGCCGTCGGAGAGAATGACGGGATTCACCAGGGCATCGAAGACCACCGCGTCGCATTGCGCGAGGAGCTCACGCGCGCGCACCGTGAGGAGCCCCGGATCACCCGGGCCGGCTCCCACGAGATAGACCACACCTGTCCCCTTCCCGCCATTGCCCATTCGCGCAAGATGAGCGGAAGAGTGGAGGAGAGGAAGCTCGAGAGCGGAGACGGGAACCGGGAGTGAGCGAGCTGCTGGCGCGGAGCGCTAGGCCGTCAGGCTGTGCGCCATTCGGGACCCGACGCTTATAATGGGGTCATGAGCGCGGCTCGGCCTGCAATGGTACTGGTTGGGTGCTCCTTCGCCGGACTGGAGCTCCTCTACCGGTACGTCCGCCGCAATGGCCGCTTCGCGCCCGGCGAGATGACGGTTGTCGATCCACTCGACGCGCACCAGTACATCCCGCTCGTACACGAGGTAGCCGGCGGACGGAGCGACGCATCGGAGATGCGCTTCGACACCGCCGCCTTCTGTGGAGCGATCGGTGCGGGGCTCGTACGCGGAGCGGTGACACGGCTGGACCAGGCACGCGGAGTCGCGATCGTGGACGGCGAGCGCGATATCCGTTACGACCGCCTGGTCATCGCCGTCGGGAGCGTCCCCGATGTACCCGACACGCTCGCGAAGGCCACGAACGTCATCCCCGTCAAGTTCCTCGAGTCGGCGCAAGCAATCCGGCGCCGACTCCACGTGCTGCGCGTGGGCGGTGCCAGCGTGCAGCGGGTGGTCGTGGTGGGCGCAGGGGTCACCGGCGTGGAGTGGAGTGCCGAGCTCGCGTCCGCGCGCGTCGATGGAGCGCGTGTCGCCACCACTCTCGTATGCGGCGACGTCCGCATCCTCCCGACCTTTCCACTTTCCGTCGCTCGGGGCGCCGCCCGCTCGCTTCGAGCTCTGGGTGTGGAGATCCTCGTCGCGAGCAGAGTCACCGCCGTCAACGCCGAACAGGTGATCCTGCAGGGAGGGATCGGCATTCCCTTCGACGTCGTACTATGGACCGCCGGCGTCCGCCCGAACCCTATGACGGCGACGCTCGGCCTCCCCCTCACCGCCGACGGCCACGTCGTCGTCACTCCACGCCTTGCGGTGCCGGGTCACGATGGCATCTACGCCATCGGCGACTGTGCACGCATAATCGGAGAGAACGGTCTCCCGTGGCCCACGATGGATCGCGCCATCGAAGCGATCTGGCAGGGCGCGTACCTGGCTCGCCGCCTCGCGCGTGGCTGGCCCCCCGCAGAGGGCCCGGCTCATCGCCTCCGCCGCGACTTCTTCTACGGCATCTCGCTGGGTCGCAGGCATGGGGCGCTCGTCTACAAGAGCTTCATCTCGATCGGACGGGTGCAGCTCCTGTTTCGGCGGTTCCTGCGATGGGGGTATTATGCGCGCTTCCGGTTACTCGGGAGATGGCGCAAGTGAGGGGGGGTGTGGATGGCGGGTGCATCGTGAGGGGTAGCTCCTCTCGTATACAGCGGGAGCGCCGACCTGGCGATGCACCCACCAGTCACGACGACGCAGCGATATCTCCGCTAGTCTCCCCCGCCCCGACGACGGACAGCACGGCGCCGAGCCCAGATGCTTACCGCGTACGCTCCGTAGAGGACGACCGCGATGATGTACGCCGCGTGATAGTAGCCTGCATTTTGGGGGATCATCGACGCTCCTCCGCTTCGATGGCCGCCCGCTCGAGGGCCAGATGGTAGCGCGCTCGCAGGAATGCGAAGAAAAGCAACGTGAAGGACACGAACGAGAGCGCCAGCGTCTCGAGCATCTCTTTGGGGAGCGAGGGGGCGCTCGGCTTCAGCACGATCGGCATCGGGTGCAGCGTGCGGAACAGGTATACGCTCAGGTGGATGAACGGGATCAGCAGCGCACCGAGGATGCCGAGCACCGCGGAGTAGCGCGCCCGCATTGCGGGGTCATCGATCGCGCCGCGAAGGACGAGGTAGCCCACGTAAATGAACCAGAGGAAAAGCGTCAGCGTGAGGCGCGCATCCCACGTCCACCAAGTTCCCCACACCGGCTTCCCCCAGAGCGGGCCGGAAATAAGCACCATCGTCGTGAAGATGACGCCCACCTCGGCGGAGCTCTCGGCGATGAGGTCGAGCTTGGGGTCCTTGAGCCAGAGGTAGAGGATGCTCGTGAGCGCTACGAGCCCGAACGCCATGAACGCAGCCAGCGCGGCGGGGAGGTGCAGATAGAAGATCTTCTGGGCCGGTCCCTGTATTGCCTCGATCGGGGTGAAGAAGATCACTCGAACGAACGTAATGGCAACGAGTACGACCGCCACGACGAAGAGCCAGTCGACGCCCCCACCACGCGTTCGCGCGACAGCGACAGGAGTCCGGGTCGCTTCGCCTCTCAATGAAATGTCGCTCATTCTTCCAACGTAAACGGGAAAGCCAGCATACACGCGACGACGAACGCTATGTCGAAAGCCACGAGTATTCTCATCCAACTCGCTACCTCCGCCACGGGACGACCGGCCAGCAATCGAGCGGTAGCCTGCGCGGCTGGCATCACCACCGGTACGAAGAAGGGCAGCGAGAGCATCGGCAGCAGCAGCTCCGCCAGTCGCGTATTCACGGCCATCGCGCTGAAGAGTGTACCCACGGCCACCAGACCGATAGATGCCAGGAGCGCGATCAACGCGATGGCCCACCCCTGGCCACCGAAGGGCATATTGTAGAAGAGGGCGACCGCCGGGATCGCGATCGCCTCGACCGCACCCACGAAAACGAGATTCGCGAGCGCCTTCCCCAGGTAGATCGACTCGCGCGGCACTGGCGCGCCGAGAAGACCGTCTATGGCCCGGTCTGCCATCTCCACACCGAAGGAACGATGCAATCCGAGTAGCCCCGCGAAGGTAAAGATCACCCACAGCACTCCCGGGGCCAAGTCTATGGCGGCCACCGCCGTGGGATCCCACGCGAAGTAGAAGATCACGATTCCGAGGAGCGCGAACACGACGGCCGAGAAGAAGGCCGTGCGCGTGCGGAACTCGATCGCGAGGTCCTTGCGCGCGAGGAGGAGCGCCGCCGAAAGCGTCGAGATGGGTTTCGTGCCGCGCATCAGCTCACCAGCTCGCGGTAGCTCGCGGCATACGCCGATGCATTCAGCCCCTCGCGCTCCTCGACGCGCACGAACCGTCCAGCCTGCATGATCGCCGCGCGCGTGGCGAGGGAAAGTCCCTCCTCGATGTTGTGAGTGACGAGAACGAGCGCGGCCCCGTGCGAGCGGAGCTCGACCAGCGCATCGCTCAACGCAGCGGCCCCCGCGGCGTCGAGACCGGTGAACGGCTCGTCGAGGAGCACCACTTCCGGCTCGTGCACCATGGCCCTGGCGATGGACACGCGCTGCTGCAGACCGCGGCTCAGTGCGCGAACCGGAGCCTCGGCGCGATCCGCCACGCGCATCCGCTCGAGCGCCCTGAGCGCGGCGGTGCGAGCGTCGGGGACTCCGTACAGCCTGGCCGCGAGCTCCACGTTCTCGCGCGCGGTGAGCGCGCCGTACAGCATGCTCGCGTGCGATATGAGCCCCACCGCCGCGCGCACTTCCGGGCCTCCGGGGAGCGCCACACCGCCGATCCTCGCGCTTCCCGCCGTCGGCTTGAGAAGTCCCGCGAGGATCCGCAAAAGCGTCGTCTTCCCCGCGCCGTTCGGACCGAAGACGGCGAGACACTCGCCACCGGCGAGCGCGAAGCTCACCCCGTTCACGGCGCGCCGCCCCCCGAAGGAGCGCACCAGATCACGTGCCTCCACTGCGAGGTGAAGTGCCCTGTCCGCTTCTGCCATGCGGGGAATGTAGCCGCAGCCGGCTATTCCCGTACCCCGAGGTACTTGGCCGCGTGCCGTGGCGATCGCTGCCTCAGTGCCTCGCGCAGCTCGGCCACTCCCATCTCCCTCGCCACCAGGTGCGCCGCATAGGAGTGCCGCAGCGTGTGCGGCCCGATGCGCTCCACGGTTTCCTCATCCAGCTCGACCGCACGCGCGATCCTCCGGAGACGGTCCCACGCCCGCTGCCGCGACGTATGCAGCCGGGTGCGCGGATGGATGAACACGAACGATTCGTGTCCCTTCCGCTCCGGTTTCGGCCGCTCCGCGAGCCACGCCGAGAGCCAGCGCGCAGCGTCACCGTCCACCGTGATGTCGCTCTCCTCGCCGCGTCTTCCGACGACGTGCAGCTTCATGACCGAGGGTCCCCCGCGTACCGCATCGGTGGTGAGGCCGATGGCCTCGGAGATCAGGAGCCCGGCGTGATAGCAGAGCCCGTAGAGGGCCAAGTCCATCCGCTCCGCGGCACCCTTGGGTCCTTTCGCACGCGACTCGAGCCATCCGAAGATGGCCGCGACATCATCTTCCGAAAGGACGTGCGGCGCCTTCGGCTCGCTCACCGGCTCTGCCAGGGCCTCGGCCGGCCCCGGCGCGCGCAGACCCTCTTCCACGATGAGATAGCGGTAGAACGCCTTGATCGCTTGCAGATGCCTGCGCACCGTCGGCGCCGCCCATTCCTCGTGCATCGCGCGCGAGCGTAGGTAATCGGTGATGTCGATCGCCAGCAGCTCTTCCACCGGGCGCGGCGCGAACGCCTTGACGAGATCGGCGACATCAGTGTGATACGCGTCGATCGTCGCCTCCATCTTCCCTTCCCGCTCCAGCCACGCCG
>JBIQMO010000071.1:0-16918 GCA_044463245.1 Gemmatimonas aurantiaca | reverse complement strand
TTTTCTCCGCGTTCTCTGCGCTCCTCTTAGAGGAGCCCCGACCCCGCGATGCGGCACGGATCAGGATCGCGATCCCAGCCCGTGACGGTTTTCTCCGCGTCCTCTCGCCGTTCCCTCCGCGCCCTCCGCGTGCGCAGTTACGGCCCGGCGCCGCGATCCCTCCGCGCCCTCCGCGTGCGCAGTTAAGACGAGATGAACCGAGAACCCACGATGAACTCTCTCACGGGAGATGAACGTTCACGACAGGCAAGAGCTTCCCCCAGCCCCGATTGTTACCGGCGTAGTTGAGCACCCCGATCTGCACACCATGCAGCTCGCGCGCATAGTTGAAAATGCCGATCGCGAGACCGTGTTGCTCGCCCTTGATGTGGTTGAAGGCGCTGGTGGAGAAACCCGTCAACTCGCCTTCCTTGGTGATGCGGAAGTAGGCGGGCGCGATGAAAACGCCGCGCGCTTCCTCGGCACCGGCGGTGGAGCTGATCACCACACCTTCCACTCGCGGCGCGCCGACACCTACGCCGGCAATGGCGAGGCCCTTCAGAAGCTCGCCTGAACCGGCGCCCACGCCGGCAACGACGATCCCCTCGAAGCGCCCGCCGGCACCGGCTCCCACACCGGCCAGGGCCAGGCCCTTGTAGTCGCCGCCGGCGCCGATGCCTACTCCGCCGATGCCTATTCCGGTCATCGAGCCACCGGAACCGGCGCCCACGCCGCCGACGAGGAGACCGAGCACGTCTCCGCCAGCGCCTGCACCGACGCCTCCGATCCCTATGCCGCGGAGTGAGCCGCCGGCGCCCGCACCGACACCGCCCACCAGGATCCCGGTGGCATCACCGCCAGTACCGGTGCCGACGCCACCGAGCATCGCGCCGGTCAGCCCCCTGCCGCTCCCCATGCCGACGCCACCGAGCGCGATGCCGGTAATGTCTCCACCCGTCCCTCCGCCGATCCCGGCGAGGATGATCCCGTGCAGACCCCTGCCCGAGCCCACGCCCACGGGCGCGAGCGCGACGCCGTCTATCACGTCATCCGCACCCACGCCAGCGATGCCGAGCGCCAGGCCCTTTATCGTCCGCGCGCCGCTGGCCGGGACCCCGAGAGCCACACCGTTCACCACACCGAGTGCGGTGTCGTGGGGCAGCCAGATCGTGGCGTTGATCCCGTTCACCACGAGCGGCCCTCGGTCGCGATAGTTGAGTCGGAGCCCGTTCACCCGGGCGACGTTACCGATCCCGATTCCCCAGTGGTCGATAGTGAGATCCAGCCCGGAGCCGCGCGCGGACGATGCGGTGGTGTCGCTCGAGCTGTCGGAGAGCTGCTGCGCACGCAGAGCGCCCGTTCCTGCCGGTAATGCGAGCAGCGAGATGGATGCAGCGAGTGAGCCGACGAGAATCGAGGATGGTCTTCGCATTTGTCGTGTCGTTGAGGGAGCATCTCCGTCCACTCCCTCTACGGTGCACGAACATCGCGGTTTCAGCCGTTCACTCCGGCGCCGGTCGCGAGGTGAGTCAGGTCGCCGAACACGCCGGACATGTGCCCGGCGTGTTGGAGCGCTCGGCGCGGATTAGACGAGCAGCGCCGACTGCAGCAGGGCGTCGAATGCGATGTGCTCGATGGGGAGCGCGAAGTAGAGCGCGTGCATCGACCTCGCCCTGGCACGCGCCTCCAGGCTGCGGTACCAGGTGCTGAACATTATCACGCGCGACCCCGAGCGCGTGAGCTGGTTCTCGATACGCATCGACGCGGCACCGGGGTGCTCGAAGTCGACGATCGATACACGCGGCATGATTCGCAGCACCGCCCGTTCTATCGGCTCGTCGTCGCGTGGTACGATCGGCGCGTGCCCCGAAATGGACACGAATGTCGAGAGGAGCGTGAGGGCGCCCGGATGCGCCGTCAGGAGGAGCACCGGCTCGCCCTGGCGAGTAGGGGCGGGGATGAGCTCCGGCGTGTCGACCAGGGAGCGCAGCGCGGCGCGGCGAGCGCCGCCATGCAGCGCTTCCCGAGTGCGCACGGCGCGACGGTGAAGTTCGATCGTTGTCACGTACAGGGAAGATCGAGCGCGGCCGGCCGTAACGAGTGGAAAGAACCTTTCTCGTGCGCGCGTCAAGGAACGTTTCAGACGCTCTGCCAGTGCGGAAAAAAACCTGCTGTCGAGAGGGGCCGGTCGCCCGACACACATGTGAAATGGCGGCATGCACAATGCCCTATGAGGGCGTGCTGCGACGATGGAGTCGCCGGGCAGCAGAGGCGAGCACGACCGGCGCCCGCCCGCCATACGTCCGCGGGAGCGAGCTCAGGGACGAGATTCACGGGAGGACCATATGACTCGACGGCATTCAGTGAAGTTCTTATCGATAGGAGCGGCGGCCGCGCTCGCTTTCGGCGCCGCAGCCACGGTGGAAGCGCAATCGACCCCGACTTCCGCTTCCGACACTACCACAGCGGTCTCGCAGCAGCGCATACCCGTGACCAAGGAACAGGGGGCCTACGATACCACCACCTCGACCGGCGCCATCGCCAATCCGTCGGACACGACCACCATGGACACAACCGTCACCGATACCGCGACGGGGAACGTGACGACCGGGGTCTCGTCGGATACCACTACTCGACAGGGTATCACCGGCATCAACGATACGACGGTGACCACCGACACGACGATGCGCGACACGTTGATGACCGACACGTCCACTACGATGACCGACACGTCCACTACGATGACCGACACGTCCACTACGATGACCGACACGTCCACTACGATGACCGACACATCGACGACGATGACGGACACGACGACGACGCCGAACACCACCGTGCCGACCGACACGACCACCATGCCTACCGACACCAGCACGGTACGTACGGATACGTCGACCGGTGAGGTTGTCACGCAGCCTAGCACCGAGCCCGATACGATAGGGATGTATCCCAGCAGCGCTCGCTCCGGACGCCTCGGCCGCGGCTTCTGGATCGGCGTAGGCGGCGGTGCCACCGTACCCGTGGGCAACCTGCACGACGGCGGCTACGACACCGGGTGGAACATCACCGTGCCGATCGGCTGGCAGTCGGCCAGTACTCCCTGGGGGCTGCGTCTCGATCTCGCGTACGATCGCCTGAACGGCAGCACCATCTCGTCCGCGCCTGTAAATGTGACGCTATCCGACGCCAACGTGTGGTCCGGTTCGCTCGACCTGACTCTCCAGTTCCCGTTCGGCAGCAGCGGTTCGTCGTTCTACCTGCTGGGCGGCGGCGGCATCCATCACTTTACCGATGTCGGCAGCGACAACGGTGCGGCAATCATCGATGGCACCGCGCTCTCCGCCAGCGCCGATAACTCGCTGACGAAGGGTAGTGTCAATGGCGGCGCCGGTCTGAACTTCGGCTTCGGCCGTGCAAAGCTCTTCCTCGAGTCGCGCTTCGTGAGCGTCTTCACGGAAGGGAAGAACTCGAATTACGTGCCGATCATTCTGGGTGTCAGGGTCTTCTGACGCGCAGGGCATCGAGGCAGCCTCCGGGCTGCCTCGTGGACGCGCGTACCGAGGCGGCTCGAATCGTCTCCGTACGCGCGTTCGTGTTCTGAGCGCCTTCTTCTGCGCTCTCGTTGCGCTGATTCCGGCGGGCTCGAGCGCTCAGGAGAAGGTAGCGCTCGCCGCCTCGCCGGAGCTCGTTCCGCGCCCTTCTCCGCCTCTCGAGAGCGCTCCTCCAACGCGATCGGACAGTCTCGCGGCGGATTCCGCGCGCGCGGCGGCGGCAGCCGATCGGCGGCTGCGCATCCTCGTCTCTATCGAAGAGCGCCGACTCGTAGTTGTGGATGGCGTGGACACTCTCATGACCGCGCCCGCGGCCGTGGGAATGGACAGGCGGCTGACCTACGACGGGCGCTCCTGGACTTTCCGTTCGCCGCGCGGAGTGCGCGCCGTCACGGGAAAGACGGCGCGTGATTCGTGGATTCCGCCCGACTGGCACTACGCCGAGGTCGCACGCGAGTACCACCTTCGTCTCGCCCATCTGCACGCGGACAGCGAGGTGATGCTCGATGATGGCTCGACCCTCACGACGCGCGATGGCAGGGTCGGGCTCGTGCGCCACGATGGGAGCTTCGCTCCGCTACCGCCTGACGAGGAGATCGTCTTCGACGGTACTCTCTACGTCCCGCCGCTGGGGTCGGAGAATCGCGCCATCTCCGGAGAGCTGGGCGACTACCAGCTCGACCTCGGCGGCGGCTACCTGATCCACGGCACGCCGCACGAGAAGAGTATCGGCACCGCCACGACGCACGGGTGCGTGCGACTCGACGATGAACCGATCGCATGGCTCTACTCTCACATCCCGGCCGGGACACCGGTCTACGTATACTGAACGTCGTGTCGCGCGGCGCCCGCGCCGCGGCGATCAGGCGGTCATGCGGAGAGCGACATTCCGGTAGCTGGCGACCACGGGCGGGAGGTAGCGCGCCATCGGCGTGTACTCGAGACCGAGCGCCAGACTCGCGTGTCCGCCGTCCACCCGGAAGCCGCTGGTGGTAAAGCGCGCCTCGTCTACCGAGAAGCGCGGGCGTCGCCCCAGGATCCCCGATGCGGCCTCCGATAGCGCGGCCGTCCCGATGGCGAGAGGGCGGGGGAGGACGGCCGGGTGCGGGCGGTTCGCCAGCCTGGTCACGCGCGTCATCAGCTCACAGGTGGAGAGGGTGTCGCCGCTCAGTATGTAGCGCGCCCCACTCTGCCCGTTCGTGGCGGCGAGAGCGATTCCCCTTGCGGCATCGTCCACCGAGACCCAGCCGAGCGGCGCGTCGGGAGCGCGGCGCCTGCGTCCGGAGATGAAGTCGGTGAAGAGACGGCCGATCCATCCGGGGTCGCCCGGCGAGATCACGAGCGCGGGGTTCACCACTACGACCTCGATCCCTTTCGATCTGTAGCGGAGCACTGCGCGCTCGGCGGTGACCTTGCTGCGCTCGTACGGGGTGATCGTGTAGCCGCGGTGCACCGTGTGCTCCGTTCCCCAATAGCCCGGCTGTTCGCCGATCGTCACCGATGACGAGACGAAGACCACGCGACGGACGCGCGCCTCGAGCGCGGCGTTCATCACGTTCTCGGCGCCGTACACGTTCACCGAGTGAAAGCTCGAAATCTGCGGCGCCCAGAGGTCGAAGAACTGGGCCACGTGTATGGCCATGTCGCAACCGCTCATGGCCTCCGCGAGGAGTCGTGCTCTGGTGAGATCGCTCATCACCGGCTCGGCTCCGAGGTTGCGCACCAGATCCACGCCGCCTCTGCGACGCACCTGACCGACGACTGCATCACCGCGCCGCCGCAACGCCGCCGTCAACGTCCGCCCCAGCGGACCGGCAGCTCCCGTGACGAAGATTCGCATTACCCCCGTGGCCTCCGTTTGGGTACATGGAGAGGACGATCGAGAGCACGCCGACGATTCGGATTTTTTGCATGAGTATGCGCTAACCTTCGCGCTCGGCAAGCGGCCATTCGAGTGGACAGCGCTTTCCAGCGCGCGGGACAGAGCGGCGCGAGCACGGCGGGGAGCGAAGCGTGTAATGCCATGTTACACAAGGACATCGTGTCACGCACGAACGCGTCGGAATTTGGCACCGTGCCTGCCTTCTACACTGGCGCTGGTCATTCAACGCCCTGGAGGTACCATGATCAGATCCGTCAGTGTCGCCGCCATAGTGGGCGGTCTCGTTTCCTTCGCCGGCGCGGCCGGCGCGCAGCAGAACCTTCGTCCCGTCTCGAGCGAGCCGCTCTTCAGCGTGACACCGTACGCCGGCTACATGACGTTCGGTGACTTCGTGAAGGGGCCCGTGGGCACTTCGCTCTCGATGAAGAACGGCGCGGTGTACGGCGCCCAGCTCGCGATGCAGATCACGCCGAACGTGGCCCTCGTCGGGAACGTCGCACACTCGAGCACCAGTCTCGAGGCGGGAGTTCCGTTCCTGAACGGGCTCAATGTGGGAAACTCATCGATGTGGCTGTACGACGGCGGTCTGCAGCTCGACATCCCCACCGGCAGCACGCGTAGCCCGGTGAAGCCCTTCGTGCAGGTAGGGGCGGGAGCGATCCGCTACCAGGTGTCCCCGGTGAGCTTCCTGAAGACGGACGCGACGAACTTCGCATTCAATGCCGGAGTCGGCGTGGACTACCGGATGTCGCGCGCCGTGGGACTGCGTCTATCGGCAAAGGACTATATGGGGAAGTTCGACGTTCGTGAGGCGACGTCGCTCGACGTTAACACGCCGATGGCGCACAACTTCGCGATCACTGCGGGGCTGCGCATCGGCTTCTAGTGGATTGCGGGACCGACCGGTGATCGCCGCTGGCCGGTCCCGCATTCCGGGCGTCCACAGAGCGGCACAGGGAGCGTCCGGCGGGGCGGACAGAAGCCCCCCGGCGAGTTGTGCAAGAGGTTATCTTTCAAGGAGTTGCGATTCGGCACGGGTTTCGCCTCACTGGCTGGTACGGGGCGCGCCGCAGCGCCCGCGTTGCAAGCTTTCCCCGGCCGATGTTGCGGCCGGAACCATGTACTCCGGAGGAACCATGTTCTCCGTCGCATTTCTCGCCCTGATGCTGCCGCTCGCCACTCCGACACCGGCGGCTGCTTCGTTCCTCGCTGGCGCCACGCGCGCGAGCGCGGCCGACCCGTCCATACGGGTTTCGCTCGACCGCACGGACTACGAGCCCGGCGATCAGGCGCGGGTCACCGTGAGCGTTCGCGACGATGGCTACCTCCTGGTGCTTCGGTTGAGCCCCGATGGCTACGTGCGCGTTCTCTTCCCACTCGATCCGGGCGACGACAACTTCGTGCGCGGCAACGGCTCGTACGAGATCCGCGGCCGCGGTGACCGCGAGGCGTTCACGGTTTCTTCCAGCAGTGGAACGGGAACCGTCTACGCCGCGTGGTCCACGGAGCCCTTCCGCTTCGACGACTACGTGCTTGGCGACCACTGGGACTACCGCGTCCTCGACGGCTCGCAGATGCAGGGTGATGCAGAGGCCGCGCTCACCGAGCTGGCGCAGCGGATGAGCACCGGGCACTTCGATTACGACCTCGTGAGCTACTCGGTGGCTCGCCAGGTGGCGTACTCGGGTACCACGCACTACGTGACGATGTACCCGGCGCCGTACCCCTATCCGTATCCGTACGTGTATCCGGCCGGCTGCTACTACGGCTGGTGCGGATCGGGCTCGTTCTTCAGCATCTCGGTCGGTTTCGGCTGGGGGAGACTACGATACGACCCGTTCTTCTACGACCCCTTCTTCCGGCATCACCGGCCGTACTACCGCTACTACCCGACTTACTACGGGTGCTATGGGTGCGGCTACCGCTACCCGAGCGTGGTCGTGATCAATCGCCCCTCGTATCGCGGCTACTACCCGTACCAGTGGAAGCCCGGTAATCGCGGCGGCGCTGGGGCGCCGGGCGTGCAGTATCGTCCGCGTGGCGTAGCATACGCGTCGGCCATGGGCCAGTCGGTATCGCCGCTCTACCAGGCATCCAAGTACCGGCGCGGTGCGGAAAACCCGGTGGGGACTCAGGGCGGCCGGCGTCAGCCCACCTCCACGATCTTCGGCGCACCGATACGCTCGGGGTCGAGCGTCGGGACAGCGAGGCGCGCGCCTGGGAGGGAGGTAGAGGTGATCCGCGGCGGTGTGCGCGGTGGCCCCACACCGCCGCGCCGCGCTGGCGAGTCCGATGGCGTGATCGATCTGCGCGGCGGCAATGGCTCGCGCGTCACCCCGCGCACGGTGGAGGGTGCCGGATCGGGTAATTCGTCGAGCCAGCGAAGGGGGCTAGCGGAGCCGCGCCGCTCGGGGCCGCAGGGCACGACGCGCAGCACGCCCGAGGGTGCAACGCGGGTCGAGCCGCGCCGCGTGGAGCCGCGTTCCGTGGAGCCGCGTGCGGTGGAACCGCGCTCGGTGCAGCCGCGGTCCGTGGAGTCGAGGCCCAGCCAGCCGCGGTCCGTGGAGCCGCGCTCGACGGAACCGCGCAGCGTGACACCGCAGCCGTCACCGCGGCGGGAAGTGCCTACCGCGGTGAGATCGGAGCCGCGTGCCGAGATCCGGCGCGTGGAGCCGCGAAGTGTCGATCGCGGCTCGGCGTACGAGGCTCGCCCGCAGCGGGTCGAGCGCGCCGCGCCAGTGCAGAGGGCGGAGCCGCGGTCGATGCCGCGCGCTTCCGAGCCGCGCTCGATGCCGCGCGCTTCCGAGCCGCGCTCGATGCCACGTGCTTCAGCGCCGCGCAGCGCTCCGGCATCGCGCGTCTCGCAGCCGCGTGCATCGCAGCCTCGCAGCGCGCCGGCACCCAGGGGACGGCGCCCGTGAGCTGAGCTGCGCTGCGCTCGCCGGCTCCGTTACCGGATCAGGGCATCCACGCCGGATACCGGGCTTCCGATGGGTCGGCCGTCACTTTCCTGACGGCCGACCCATCGGGCTTCATGGTGTAGACCGCCCACGCACCGCCGCGGTCCGAGTGGAAGATGATGCTCGATCCGTCGGACGCCCAATTCGGTGCTTCGTCCTTCGCAGTGTTGTGCGTGAGCTGTGTTACTCCAGCGCCGTCCGCGTTCATCACGAAAATCTCGTTGTCGCCGTCGCGGTCCGACTGGAAGACGATGCGCGAACCGTCCGGAGAGTAGCGCGCCAGGCCATCGTTACCGGAGCTCGATGTAACGCGGTGCTGTTCACTCCCGTCGGCATTCATTACGTATATCTGGCGTTTGCCATCGCGCCTCGAGGTGAAGATGATGCGCGCTCCGTCGGGCGACCACGATGGCGTGCTCTCCTCCGCTGACGCGCGCGTCAGGCGGCTGACGTTGGAGCCATCGAGATCCATCACGTAGATCTCTACACTGTCGCCGCCGGCGCGCTGCGACACGAACGCGATGTGCGCGCCGTCGGGCGACCACGCGGGCGACTGATCGTCGCGCGGGTCGTTGGTGAGGCGCTCCGGGTCGCTCCCGTCGGGTGCCATCGTGTAGAGCTCGAGGTTTCCGTCGCGTCCGGATGTGAAAGCGATCCGCGCTCCATCGGGCGACCACGCGGGGAAGCCATCGAAGCTGGAGCCGCTGGTGAGGCGCTTCGCGTCGGTACCATCGCTGTTCGCCGTGAAGACGTCGGTATTGCCGTCGGTGATCCCCTGGTACGCGAAGCGGCGCAGCGTGCAGGAGATCTGCAGCTCGACCCTCGCGGTGTCCTCCGGCGGGATCACGACGCTCTGGGCATCGCCATCCGCCACCGTGCAGTTCCCCGAAACGCCGCTCACCACCAGCGCATGCTCGCCGGCCGGTGCGCTCTCGAAGATCGTGCTCCCATTGGGGGCGAGCGTTTGCGCGGGGCCGCTGTCGAGTGCCACGCGGTAACCGTTGGCGTCGGCGTCCACGCCCGTGGTGACCGCGGTCACGATCAGCGTGCCGGGTGGGCCGGAGGGGATGATGTCGTTGTCGCTACCGCAGGCGGCCAGAAACAGCGTGGCGGCCGCGCATACGAGGAGGATGCGCGGGCTGGATGGCGATCGGAGGTCGCTACCCCTGCCGGCGCGAAGCCGTCGACGGTCGTGCGAGGCTGGAATCCGGGGGCGGGGCGAGGGCGGCGGCGCGGAGGGACCGAATAGGACCATGTGGACATTCGCTCCTGTCAGTAGGGGATGCTAGACTGGACAGCGTTCCGACCACCCCGCAGCGGGGCTTCAGGCCCCTGCACGTGCGGTTGGTGCGTGCTCCAGGTAGCGTCGCGGCGAAATGAATTTGCGAATCTCGCCTCCACGACGTAAACATCAGGACCCGAGGAGCCCGCGCTTCGTCGTACGCCGCATGTGCGAGCTTCGTTCCACTCTCCACCCCCCGACACCGCATGAAAGTCCTTTGCGCCGGCGATCTCCACATCGGTCGCCGCCCTACTCGTCTCCCGCCGGACGCCGATTCGCGCCACTTCTCCTGCGCGCGCATCTGGGAGGCGATAGTGGAGTACGCGGTTGATCAACGCGTTGATGTCCTGGCGCTCAGCGGCGACATCGTGGACCAGTCGAACAAGTTCTACGAGGCCGTCGGCCCGCTCGAGCGCGGCCTCCGCGCTCTGCGCGACGCGGGTGTGGTGACGCTGGCCGTGGCGGGGAACCACGACTACGACGTCCTGCCGCAGATAGCTCGCTCGATGAGCGATGGCTCCTTCCACCTCGTAGGAGCCGGCGGAGACTGGAAGCGCGTCACGATCACGAGCGTGAGCGGGGAGAAGCTGCACGTGGATGGCTGGTCGTTCCCCGCGGAGCATGTGCGCGAGAACCCGCTCGACAGCTACCCCTTCCGCCCCGACGGCGACACGCCGATCCTCGGACTCCTGCACGCGGATCTCGATGTGACGGGTAGCAGCTACGCACCCGTCTCGCTCCCCGATCTGCAGACTCGCTCAGTCGCGCTCTGGCTCCTCGGCCACATCCACGTGCCGCGGCTGATCTCGTCGCGGCATGGCGCGCCGGTTCTCTATCCCGGCTCGCCGCAACCCATGGATCCCGGTGAGCCTGGAGTGCACGGTGCCTGGCTCGTGGAGCTGCGCCCGCTCGCGCCGGCGGAGCTGCGACAGATTCCGCTCGCCTCGGTACGCTACGACGCGCCGCAGATCGACGTCACCGGTGTGGTGAGCATCGCGGATCTGCGCACGCTGGTGAGCGACGAGCTGCGCTCGAGCATCGCGAAGCTGGTGGAGGATTCCGGCGCGCGCCTGCGCGCTCTCTCTCTGCGCCCCACCATCACGGGCTCTACCGCGTTGCATCGCGAGATAGAGAGGGAGATGCGGAAGCTGCGCGACGACTTCGAGTGGCGTGCTGGCGACGCGAGCGCATTCATCGACGCGGTGTCGGTCCGGACGCGGCCCGCGCGCGACCTGAACGCGCTCGCGCGCGGGGATGACGCGGTCGCGCTCCTCGCGCGGCTGGCGCTGGCGCTCTCCTCCGGCGGGCACGATGTAGTGTCCACACCCGTGCTGGAGGGAGCGCGCGATGTCGCCGCCACGCTCCTCGGCGCGAAGCAGTACAGGTACATCGATGACATGCGCGATGCCTTCGAGGACGATGCGCTCCGTTCGCTGGCTGCGCAGCAGTCGCTCTCGCTCCTCGACGAGCTTCTCTCGCAGAAGGAGCTCGCGTGAGCACGCCGAGCGATACGAGCCGGGGCTCCGCTGCGCTCCGGCTCACAGCGCTTCGGCTGCGGCGCATGCCCGGCATCCCGGATGGCTTCGAGCTTCCGAAGCTGTCCGATGGAGTGACCGTGGTGTTCGGCCCCAACGCCTCGGGGAAGAGCAGCACGGCTCGAGCGATCGAGGCCGCGCTCTGGCCCTCGCGCGCCGCGCGGCGCGACATCTCGGTCGTCGCCGAGTACGCGATGGACGGCTCACACTTTCGCGTGGAGGTGGACGCGGGACATGTAGCTGTGCAGCGCGATGGAGCTGATGCACGCGCGCCCGAGCTCCCCGCGCCCGAGCTGCTGCACCGCTACCGCCTCTCGCTCCACGAGCTCATCGCTTCGGACAACGCCGACTTTGCGAGGGAGATCGCCCGCCAGTCCGCGGGTGGCTACGACCTCGCCGCCGCGGCCGGGGCGCTGGAGCTCCGCACGCAGCCGTCGGCGGCCAGGAACGAGAGCGCCGCGATGGCGCAGGCAATCGAAGCAGAACGCGCGGCGCAGCGCGCGCAGCTCGATCTCGAGGAGCGCGCCCGCGGGCTGGATGAGCTGCGCGGACGGAAGGATGCGGCACGCGCGGCGCGCGAGCGCCAGCTCGTCCTCTCGACTGCCGTCAAGCATTCCACCGCGGTGGCCGAGGCCGAGCGCGCACGGAGTGTCGTGGCCGGCTTCCCGCCCGAGTTGAGTGCGATGAGCGGCACCGAGCAGGAGCGGCTCGCGGCGCTTCGCAAGCGGATTCGCGAGTGTGACGAGGAGATCGAGCGAGCACGAAGCGATGAGCTGGAGGCGCGCTCGGCGGCGCAACGGCTCTTCGATGGGAACGCCCCCGATCACGCGACGCTTGCATCGCTGCGCGCGCGGCTCGAGGAGCTGCGCGAGCTGCAGCGTGTGGAGGCCGAATGCGCGCGCACGCTCGAAGCATCTCTCGCCCGGCAGGCGGAGGCGCGCCGCGCGATCGCCGCCGATCATGCGCCGAGTGACGAGCAGCTCGCGCGCATCGACGCCGGGAATTTCGGGGAGCTCGCGGAGCTTGCGCGCGAATCCGAGCGCGCACATGCGAAGCTCGCCGCGGCCGATGCGGCGTTGAATTCTCTGGCGGATGCGCGCGCGCCGGAGGATCTGCACGAGCTCCGAGTGGGAGTCGAGCTGCTGACGAGCTGGCTCGCTGAGGGGGAAGGAGCCGGAGCAACGAAGCGACCGCACGCGTTCCTCTGGGGCATGGGTCTCCTCGCGGCGACGGGGTGGGGACTGCACGCGCTTCGCTGGCACTGGGCTTTTGCACTCGTCGCCGCGGCAGCGATCCTGCTCGCACTTCTGGGGAGCCGGCAACCCTCGTCGGTTGGCGGCCGTGCCCAGCTCCGACGCGAGTACGAGCGCCGGCGGCTCGAGCAGCCGCGGGAGTGGGCGCGTGAAGCGGTGCGCGAGCAACGCGACGCGCTGCAGCGGAAGCTGGCGGAGGGACAGCTGGCAGCGGAGCGTGCTGTGCTGCGCGAGAAGGTGGAGCGCGACCGCGTCGTAGCCGATGAAAAGGTACGGGCGGTTGATGCACGTGGACGCGAGCTGGCTGCGCGCCTGGGTGTGGCGCCGGATACCGATCAGCGGCAGCTGAGTTGGCTCGCCGAGCGAATCGGGCAGTGGCAGAACGCGGCGCTCGAAGTGACATCGGCGCGCGCCGCGCTCGATGCGGCGCACGCGCGCTTCGTGGAAGAGCTCTCCAGCGCCGCAGCCGCGCTCTCCGCGTACGGCTATGAGCGGGTCGACTCCACTGCGTTGATGACGGGAGCGATCGACGAAGTGGAGCGTCGTTTCGGCGAGCACGCCGCCGCGGTGGCACGCGCGGAGGAAGCGTACAGGAGTGCCGCGAATCGGGAGCGCACCCTGCATGCAGTGGAGCGTGAGTGCGAGGAGCTGCTCCTGCGCATCGGCGTGGATGATGACGCGGCCGTGGAGAGTCTGTGCGCGCGATTCGCCGAGTACCGAGCAGCGTGCGAGGCGGAGCGATTCGCTCGCCAGGCGTGCGACGCGGCGCGAGCGGAGCTGCGCGCGATGCCGGGTTACGATGAGGAGCTCGAGAGCCGGCCCCTCGCGATGCTCGAGCGTGAGCGCGATGACGCAGCCGCCGCGGCGGCCGAGCTGGATGGGCTCACCGCCGAGGTGGCGCGGCTGGAGCGGGATGTGGAGAACGCGAAGCGGGCGAGCGACGTGGAGGCCGCGGTCGCGGCGCTGAAGGGCGCGCGTGCGACTCTGGCCGAGCAGCGCGACCGCGATCTCCGAGCGATGATCGGGGGCGTGATCGCACGGCACGTGCAACGGCTCACCCGCGACCAGCACCGCCCGGAGGTCTTCCGCCGCGCGCGCGAGCTGTTCGCGCGAGTCACACGCGGACGCTACCAGCTGCAGCTCGAGGATGGTGACGTACCCTCGTTCCGGGCATTCGATGTGAACGAGGGACTCGGACGCTCGCTGGAGGAGCTCTCGAGCGCGACGCGCGTGCAGCTCATGCTCGCCGTCCGCGTCGCCTTCGTGGAGAGCCAGGAGCGGCGCGTCGCGCTCCCGCTCCTTCTCGATGAGACACTCGGTACCAGCGACGACGATCGTGCGCGAGCCATCATAGATGCCGTGATAGTGCTGGCGCGCGAGGGGCGGCAGATCTTCTACTTCACGGCGCAGCACGACGAGGCCGGGAAGTGGGTCGCGGCGCTAGAGGAGAGCGGCGTTCCGCACGTCACGGTGGACCTCGCGGAGGCACGCGGCCAGCGTGCCTCGCTCGCCCTCGCGCCGCTCCCGATCTCCAGTGTGGCGGCCGCGGAGATCCCGGATCCGGATGGCTGCACGCACGACGAGTACGGCGCGCGGCTCCACGTCCCGGTCTTTCGTCCGGGGATCGACGCGGCCGATTCGGTAGCGCTCTGGTACGTGATCGACGACGCCGACGAGCTCTGTCGCCTCATGCAGAGCGGCGTCGGTACGTGGGGCGAGCTTCGCAATCTCGTCGAGCACGGCGGCGAGCGGATCGTGGAGAGCTGCACCGGCGTCTGGCGCCGCGCACGCGCGTACGCTGTGGCGCTCGAGGCGCTCTGCCACGAAGCGGCGATCGGAATGGGAAGGCCGGTGGACCGCGGGGTGCTCATGGGCTCGGGCGCCGTCTCGGAGATCCAGATGGAGCGCGTGCTCTCGCTCTGTGAACGCTGCGGCAGCGACGCGCACGCGCTCATCCAAGGTCTCGAGAACGGTGGCGTCTCCGGCTTCCAGAAGCGGAAGACCGCCGCCCTGCGCGAGTATCTCGAGGAGATGGGCTATCTGGACGAGCGCCCACGTCGCACGGAAGCGCAGCTGCGCGCGGCGATGCAGGCGGCGATCGCGCCCGCGGTGTCGGACGGTGACATCGTTCCCGCGGACATCGACACGCTCCTTCGCCGACTCGAGCTGCGCCGTGCGTCCATCAACGGCGCGCCATCAATGGGCGGCGCGCCATCCACGGGACCAGTTCAGGCCGAGTCCCTCGCGGCGCGGATCTCCGAGGGGTAGTTCGTCACGATCCCCGACACGCCCTTGCGCCAGAGTCGACGGGCGCGCTCCGGCGAGTCGATGGCCCAGATGTGCACCGGCTTCGCCATGCGCCGCGCCGCGCGCGCGATGAGATCTATCGGGAGCGGAAAGCCGTGGTATCGCTCCGGGAGCGAGAAGGCGGAGTACGTCACTGCTTCCGGCTCGCGGCGCAGGAGCGCACGGCGAATCAGCCGCTGCGTGTCGCTCCCGGTCGCGCCGGTGGTCCAGGGCGCCATACGAAACATGTCGAGCGCCGCCGACTCGAACGACATGATGACGCTGCGCTCCACCGCCCCCATCTCCTCCAGCACGCGGCGTACGGCTTCGCTCGCGGCGCTCGTCTTTATCTCCACGATGAGCGGCACGGAGGGGAACGCATCGAGGACTTCGACGAGGAGGGGGACGCGGATTCCCTGGTTGCGGAAAGGGAAGGTGCGTCCGAGGTCGGGTGAGAAGCGCGCACCGGCGTCCAGCTCGAGGATGCGCTCCACCGGCAGCTCCCCCACGAGCGCGTTCACGCCGGCCGTGCGCGCGAGGTTGGGATCGTGGATCACCACCGGTACTCCGTCGGCGCTGACGCGCACGTCCAGCTCCAGCGCGTCGGCGCCATCCTCGAGTGCGATCTCGAAGGCGCGCATCGTGTTCTCCGGCGCGCGTCCCGAAGCGCCCCGATGCGCGATGATCGGTCGCGCACCGGGGTCGAGGATGATGGGGGTGGATGATCCAGACATTTGCGTGACTCGATGACTCGCTCGGTTCGATCTCCCTACCTACAACGGAAGCCGCAACCGTGCCTCGCAGCCACTCGCGTCGGTGCGATTCTGAAGCGTCAGCGTCCCATCATGAGCTTCGGCGATCTGCCGGCTCAGCGCCAGCCCTATCCCGCTCCCCGAAGGCTTGGTGGTGAAGAAGGGGACGAAGAGATTGGCGGTGTCGGAGAGGCCGAGTCCCTCGTCGCGCACCCATACATCGACAGTCGATGTATTGCTCGACCAGCCGATGCTGACCTCGCCGCCCGTCTCGAGCGAGGCATCCGCAGCGTTGCGCACGAGATTTATGAGCAGCTGGTCGAGCTGGTCGCCATCCGCCTCGATGACGAGCCGCGGTCCGGGATCCACGCACACGCGTACCCGCGTCTCGAGCCGCGCCGCGCGCCGAACCCACGCCTCGACATCGACCGGCCGCCGCTGTGGGTTCGGGAGCCGCGCCAGGAGCGCGTACGCAGCCATGAAGCGCGCCAGCGCCTCCGAGCGGCCGGCTATCACGGTGAGTCCCGCGCTGACGTCCTCCTGCCAGTCGTCGGGACGCGTGGGGCGCGCGAGGAGCTCGCGCAGACTCGCGGCGATCGACTTGATCGGTGCGAGCGAGTTGTTGATCTCGTGACCCAGCACGCGGATGAGACGCTGCCAGGCGAGCCGCTCTTCCTCGCGCAGCGCGCGGCTCAGGTCGGAGAGCACGAGCAGCTGGTGCGGGCGCCCGCCCTGGCGGAAAGTGCCGCGGCGCATCTGCCAGCGTCCGTGGCCGCCGGGCAGCTCCAGATCCACCGTGCGCTCGGGATCCCCGCGAAGGTAGCCGCCCAGCCCGAGCGATGCCGAGGTCGACCCGAGGATGTCGCCGGCGGCGCGACCGAGCAGCCGCTCGCCGCCGCGATTCACCAGGCGGAGCCTGCGCATCTCGTCGAACGCGAAGATCGCTACGTCGATCTCCTCCATCACCGTCCGCAGGAGCGCGATCGCCTCGAGCGCTTCCATCCGCTGCGAACGAAGGGTGTCGCCGAGCGTGTTGACCTCGAGAAGCACCAGTCCGAGCGCATCGTCGCTGCGCGCGCCGCGGCCTCGGATGGAGAAGTCGCCCTCACGCAGCGCGGCGAGCATGTTCGCTACCGTCTGCAGCGGCCGGGTGACGCGCTCGTGGAGCGTGAGTACCACGGCGAGCCAGGTACACACGAGGAGAATGCTGAACGTCCACTGGGCACGCGTGGAATAGCCGCCCGTCCAGAGGAGGATGATGGCAGCGACGACTCCCGGCGCTCCGGCCAGGAGGGCGAGCCAGAGTATGCGGCGCTCGAAGCGCGATGGTCCGTCGTTCTTTCCGCTCGGCGGCTGCTGGTCAGAGACCATGACTGGAGAGACGGCGGTAGAGCGCGCTGCGGCTCAACCCGAGCGCCTTCGCCGCCTGACTCAC
>JBIQMO010000070.1:0-16965 GCA_044463245.1 Gemmatimonas aurantiaca | reverse complement strand
TAGCACAGCTATGGCTCAGCTTGCTCGAAATTAAAGACCTGACCCCGCCGTTCAGCTCAGCCCGCTCGAAATTAAAGACCTGACCCCGTCGGCGCCTCGATCACGGTGCGAGCGCGCTCACGCGTAGCGAGCGTCACCACGGTCAGCACCGCCGCGTTCACCACCAGCGCGACGATCCCCACGTTGAGATCGCGCACCACCTCGGGCCATTCGGGGAAGAGGGTCGCCATGGTCGCGCCGGTGATGGTGAGCCAGGCCACCGCCGCTTCGCCGGCGAGGATACCGGCGAATGCACCCTGCCGCGTGGCAAATGGCGTGCGCCCCAGACTCAGCACGAGCGCGGGGAAGAGCTGCGTGACGAAGTTGTACCCCATGAGGAGGAGCATCACGAGCGTCTCGCCGCCGCGAAGCGCGAAGAATACCGAGAGGAGCGCGATCACCGGCACGAGCGCCTTCGCCAGCTTCTCCACGGTGGCATCGCCCGTCGTGGGAACGAGCTTCGCGTACACGTTCTTCGAGAGGATCGTGCACGCGGAGACGAGGAGCATCGAGCCGGGTACGAGCGCGGTGAGAACGCCCGCCGCGCCGATGGTCCCCACCACCCAGGGCGTGAAGCTCTGCTTCGACACCTTCAGCAGCGCGAGGTCGGCCTGGCTCCCCTCGAGCCCCGGCACGGTGAGAATAGCCGCGAAGCCGGTGAAGAACACGAAGAGCAGCACGAGCTGGTAGAGCGGCATCACCACCGCGTTCTTCCGGAACACGTTCTCGTTGCGCGCGGTGTACGCCGAGCCGAAGGTGTGCGGCCACATGTAGAAGCCGAGCGCGGTGAGGACTACCGTGGATATGAACCAGGTGGTGCTCATCCCCGTCGCGGGAAGCGTGAGGAATCCGGGGCGCGCGCGATCTATGGCCTCGAACATCCCCCGGAAGCTGCCATAGTGATGGATCGGCAGATACGCGCCGAGCGCGATCGCCACGGCGAGGATCATGATGTCCTTGAGAACCGCGGTCCACGCCGAGCCGTGCACTCCGGATATCACCACGTACACCACCAGCGCGATGCTGCTGATCCAGATGGCCGCGCTGGCGGACACGCTCCCGTACGACGTCTCGGAAACGATGATCCCGAGCCCCTTGAGCTGCAGCACGAGATACGGAATCATCGCGACCACGCTGACCAGCGACACCAGTATCCCGAGCGACTCGCTCTCGTACTTGCTTACGAAGAAGTCCGCCTGCGACACGAGCCGGTGTTCCTTGGCGTAGCGCCACACCACCGGGAGAAGGAAGTACGAGATGATGTACGCGATCGCGCCGTAGCTCAGGATGTAGAACGCCGGCGCGCCCTTCCCGTAGGCCCACCCGCTCCCACCGAGGAAGGTGAAGGTGGTGTAGATCTCCCCGGCCATGAGGAGGAATACGAAGACCGTGCCGAAGCCGCGGCCGCCCACGCTCCACTGCTCGAGACTCATCGTGCGGCCGCGCCGCGCGCGCACTCCCAGGAAGAGCGCGATGGCCAGCGTGGCGACGATGATGACGAGCGCGGAGCTCACACTCTCGGCTCTCCCGGCGCGGCGGCGCCCGCCGAGTCGATACGGGAGTGCACCGTGGCCACTTCATCCTCGAGGGCGCGGAGCGTGGCTCGGTCGAGTGCGTACACCACGCCCATCACTGCCGAGGTGATCACCACCCAGAGCACGATCCAGAAGAGGAGAAAGGGGAGCCCGAGGACGAAGGGCTCCACGCGATTCGCGAAGGGAACCCCGCCGAGCATCCCGATGACCGGCAGGAGCGCCAGCCACCGATGTGCCTTCACGGAGCGCGCTCTCCGCCGAGGTAGTCGAGCGCCGCGGTGATGAAGATCGCGACGCCGCTCTCGAGCGCGCGCTCATCGATGTCGAAGCGCTCGTGGTGGTGCGGGTGGACGATCCCGCGCTCCTCGTTGCGCGCACCTATGAAGAAGAAGGAGCCCGGCGCGCGCTGCTGGAAGGCGGAGAAGTCCTCGCCGCCCATGCATGGCCTGGCTTCCACCAGCGCTCCCTCGCCCAGCGCATCCACCACCACGCGGCGCATGAACTCGCTGGCCTTCTCGTCGTTCACCACGGGGCGGTAGCTACGCTGGAATTTCAGCTCGTACGTGGCGCCGTGCGCCTCGGTGACGCCTCGGACTATTCGCTCCATCAGCTCCTGGATCCGTTCGCGCCACGGCGCGCCGAAGGTGCGCACGGTGCCGGTGAGCTCCGCGCTCCCCGGGATCACGTTTTCGGCTGTGCCGGCGATGAAGCGGGTTACCGAGACCACCGCGTTGTCGAGCGGGTCCACGTTGCGCGCCACGATGTGCTGCAGGTTGGTCACCACCTGCGCGGCGATGGCGATGCTGTCGACCGTCTCGTGCGGGAGCGCGGCGTGTCCACCGGCGCCGCGGATGGTGATGCGGAAGACGTCGGGCGATGCCATGAGCGCTCCGGCTCTCACGCCCACCTCGCCGTAGGGCATCGGGAGCCACAGATGCGCGCCGATCACGATGTCCACCCCGTCCATCACGCCGGCGTCCACCATCTCCTGTGCGCCGCCGGGGAAGAGCTCCTCGGCGTGCTGGAAGATGAAGCGCACCTCGCCGTGCAGGCGATCGCGGAGTCGAGCGAGCACGGTTGCCGCACCGAGGAGCATGGAGGTGTGGCCGTCGTGCCCGCAGGCGTGCATCACGCCCGGATTGCGTGAGACGTACTCCACTTCGTTGAGCTCAGTGATCGGGAGCGCATCCATGTCGGCGCGCATCGCGATGACGGGGCCCGGGTGGAGACCGACGAGTCGCGCCACGACGCTGGTCTTGGTGGGGCGCGAGATCTCGAGCCCGCCGAGCTCGGAGAGTCGGTCGTGGACGAACTGCGCGGTGCGCTCCTCGTGGAAGGAGAGCTCCGGATTCTGGTGGAGGTAGCGCCGCCACCCGATAACCGTATCGCGCAACTTCGCGGCTTCCCGGGCGGGCGAGATGTCCGTGGTGGGGATACTGCTCGTCATCGTTCTCTCCTGGAGACGACCTGGCCTATATGCCGAATGTGGCGAGGCGGCAGGGGGAATGCCAGTGGTGGGGAGCGAGTTCTCTCCAGGAACGCGAGCAGACGGGTGCCACTTCGCGGGGATGACACGTCACTGTGGCGCGCGTGTGGGGCACGGGGCGATATTGGGGGTTCAGCGACAAGGTCGACGCGACCCCTGGCAGATCACCGCTTCGAGAGGTGCAACATGGTACGTACCTTCCTGGCCGCGGTCCTTCTCCCGCTCCTTCCCATCGGCGCGGCAAGGCAATCCGACGCGGGCACCCGGCTGGCGCGCTCTTCGGCCGACACCGTCACTCCCGTGATCGCCGCCGACTCGGTGGCGATCACCGAGTGGACAGTGCCCTGGGAGCGGAGCCGGCCGCGCGATCCGTTCGCCGATGCGAAGTCGCGCGTCTGGTTCGTGGGGCAGACGGGGAACTACGTGGCGTATCTGGACCCGTCCACGGGGAAGTTCCAGCGCTTCGAGATCGAACAGAACACGCTTCCGCACAACCTCATCGTCGATTCGAAGGGGACGGTGTGGTTTGCCGGGAACGCGGCGGGGTACATCGGAAAGCTGGACCCCGCTACGGGGAAGATCACCAAGTACCCGATGCCCGACGAACGGGCACGGGATCCACATACGCTGATCGCCGACGGCAAGGGTAGCATCTGGTTCACCGTCCAGGGTGGGAACTTCGCGGGGAAGCTCGACGTGCAGAGCGGGAAGGTGCAGCTCGTCGAGCTCCCCACGCCGAGGGCACGCCCATACGGGATCGCGCTCGACTCGAAGGGACATCCCTGGATCTGTGAGTTCGGCACCAACAAGATCGCCACCATCGATCCGGCGACGATGCGTCTGCGCGAGTACGAGCTACCCAACAAGGACGCCCATCCGCGCCGCATCGAGGTCACGCCCGACGATCGCGTCTGGTACGTGGACTACTCGCTCGGCACCATCGGCCGCCTCGACCCCACGACCGGCGCCGTGAAGGAGTGGCCCGCGCCGAGTGGAAAGGAGTCGAAGCCCTACGCGATGGAGATGGACGACCGCGGCCGTCTCTGGTTCGTCGAGACCGGTCCGCAGCCCAACGTACTCGTGGGCTTCGATCCGTCCACGGAGAAGTTCTTCAGCTCCACCCCGATCGCCAAGAGCGGTGCGCGCACGGTTCGCCACATGACCTTCGACAAGGCGACGAAGTCGATCTGGTTCGGCACGGATGCCAACACCATCGGGCGGGCGAAAATCGAGTGACCGACGGGGTCAGGTCTTTAATTTCGAGCCGTTTGGGCAGTAGCCCAAACGGCTCGAATTTAAAGACCTGACCCCGTCGGTCACCGTCGACCCCGTAGGAGGAGGTCGAGGGCGTGGGCGTCCACGCCGCCTTCGGGATTCAGCACGGTGGAGGGGAGCTCGGAGAAGTACGTACCCGAGGGGATGATGCAGCAGCCGCCCCAGCTGCGTAGCAGGAGGTTCTGCGCGAGCACCTCCTCGCCCGAGTGGTATCTGGGAAGTCGCGGCCAGAAGGAGAAGCCGCCCACGGCGAGCAGCTTCTCGCGATCGTACAGCACGCACGCAGCGCACCAGGTGACCTTGTAGAGACGGTGCTCGCCCGGTGCGAGGCGGCGCTCCACGTGCCACAGGTTCGCCGCGCGATGCAGCTGCCAGAGATCCCACCGCTCGGTCCCCGGCTCCACCACCTCCGGCAGCACCGGCCCATTCCAGTACTCGATCCGCTCCTGCGATGGCCGCACATCGCCATCCCACGACAACCCCGCGGGGAACGCGCCCACAAACCCGCAACGCTCACGACGCAGCGTCTCGAGCAGCCGCCCGACCACCCACGGTTCCATCAGTACATCGTCATCGAGATAGAGCAGAGCGTCGGCGTGCGCGCGACCGAGGAGGAAGTCTCGCTGCTCGGCGATCCCGCGCGCTTCCCTCTCGTGCCACTCCACCTCTCCGCCCCGCGCCTCGATCACCCTTACCACCGCCCTCACCACGCCGGACTCGTACGCGCATTCGTCGCCCTGATCCGCCACCACGACATGCACGTCGGCCACGTCCTGCTCCGCTACCCCCGCGAGCGTCATGATGAGCGACTCGAGTCGGTTGCGAGTGGGGATGAGAATGTCGACGGAAGACATAGACAACAGGCAGGTACGACGGGGTCAGGTCTTTAATTTCGAGTCGTATGGCCAGTGGCCATACGACTCGAAATTAAAGACCTGACCCCGTCGCGGCTCTCGCTAGAACACCCCGCGATACAACGCACACGACCGACACACATCCGGCGGCTCGTCGGATGAGAGCTGATCCCGGAACGCTTCATACTCCGCGCCGTTCCACGTAGCAGCGACGCCCTGCTCGGTGATCTTGCCGAAGTTGAGGCGGTCGGGAGTGGAGATCATGCAGCAGGGCATGGCATATCCCTGATAGCTGATGTAGGCGCCGTCCCAGGGCCAGCCGCAGCGCTTGCGGCCGGGAGTGCCGTGCGGGTGCGGCCGGGGGTCGGTGCGCGGGAGCCGGAGATCCACACCCAGCTCGGCGGCCGCAGCGCGGGCCTCGCCGAAGTAGCGCTCCACGCGCGCCGGATCCTCCTTCAGCAGCGTCTCCTCCTCCACGAACTCGCGCATCGGGCGATAGTGCTGCGGGAGCGACGACTCGGCGAAGTCGTGACAGAGGTGCTGCACGAAGACCTTGTTCACTCCGAGTCCGTGTGCGAGCCGCACGAGCTCCGGGAGCTCGTGCAGGTTCTCACGCATTATCACGAGCACGATGCGCACTTCGGGGAGCTCGCTCCCCAGCCGTTCCTTCGTCCGGATCAGCCGCTCGAGGTTGCGCACCACGCGCTCGAAGTGCGCCCTCAGCCGAATACGCTCGTAGGTCTCGGCGGTCGCGCCGTCGAGCGATACGTGGATACCGTGCAGCCCGCTCGTCACGCAGCGCTCGGCGCGCTCGGCGGTCATGAGCGTCATGTTAGTGTTGGTGCTCACCTGGATCCCGCGCGCCACGGCGTACTCCACCATCTCGAAGAAGCGCGGGTGCATGGTGGGCTCGCCCAGCCCCTGCAGATGCAGCTCGTGCAGACCGTGAAACTCGTCTACGAGTCGGGTGAAGTCATCGAAGTCCATGAACGCGGGCGGGCCGTGCGGCGGCCCGTCCTGCCGGAACTGGATGGAGCACATCCGACAACGGAGGTTGCACTGCCCCACCGGTTCCATCTGCACGTACTGCGGAAGCTGTTGCATCTCGTACCTGCCATGCGCGGCTCAGAAGAACACCACCCTGAAGCGCACCGCGCCGCGCAATCGCCAGTAGATGGCGAGCGGCGGGATGAGCATCGAAGTCACGATCATCTCGGCCACATGCCCTGGCGCCCGCGATGTGCCGCGCAGACGGCGGGTGCAGAACGATGCGGTGAGCAGCGCCCACGCGCCGAGCATCACTATTACCAGCCAGCCGAGCGAGAAGATGCCAGCGACGACGGCGCCGATGAGCACGCCAACGATCGCGTAGTACATCCACGGAGGCGATGCCTGCACCCGCTCGCGGTAGAGCGAAGGGTGCTTCTTGTAGAGCAGCGCGTTGAACATGCTCTTGCGCTGCTGCCCGATGCTCACCCCCCATTCCGCGGGTCGTACGGGGTGCACCACGAGTGCATCGCGCGCGAAACCGAATCGTCGTCCTTTCTCCATGAGAGCGAGAAAGAGATCGCTGTCCTCGCGCCACGCCGAAGTGAAGCGCTCGTCGAAGCCGCCCACCTCCGCCAGCGCGCGACGAGTATAGAAGCAGTTGGCGGTGGCGAACTCGGCGCGCTCCAGACCGGCCGCGTCGCGCTCGTAGTCGGTAGGGTCCGCCGGAAGCGGAACCAGTATCCGGCCACGGACGCCGTCCACTCCGCCCGCGGTCACCATCGCCGCGAGACCGGCACGCAGCCAGCGACACGTGGGGACGCAGTCGTCGTCGGTGAAGGCGATGATCCCTCCGCGCGCGGCGCGCCACCCGACGTTTCGCGCATGTGCGGGACCGGTGAGCGGTCCGGCGCGCACGCAGCGCACGTCCATGGTCGCTTCGCCAGCGAAGCTCTCCACCACGGACATCGCGCTCCCGTCCGCCGAGTCGTCCACCACCAGCACCTCGTACACCTCGCGCGGGATGTCCTGCACCTCGAGAGCTTCGAGGCAGCGCTCCAGCATCTCCACGCGCCCGCAGGTGGGAACCACCACCGACACGAGCGCGCTCGAGAGCCGCGTCTGTCCGGATGACGCGGCGCCGCGCTCGACGAGCGTGATCATCGTATGCTCCTCGTGGCGACGCCAGCAGCGCCGCCGTTCGCGTTCGCTCGCACCACATCTCCCTTCTCGAGCACGAAGCTCCCCATCACCAGCGCGTCGAGCGGCGAAGCATGGAAGCACTCGACGGCGTCGCGCGGCGTGCACACCACCGGCTCGCCCCGAGTATTGAACGAGGTGTTGATCACCACCGGTACACCCGTTCGCCTGCCGAACGCGGCGATCATGTCGTGGTACAGCGAATTCTGCTCGCGACTCACAGTCTGTACCCGCGCGGTGCCGTCGGTGTGCCGCACCGCCGGTATCTTCGATGCCACCTCGGGACGCACGTCCACCACGAAGAGCATGAAGGGAGACGGCCGCAGCTCTCCGCCCGCGTTCTTCCCTCCCTCCATGAACCAGCGGTTCGCTTCCTCCTCCGTCACCGCCGGCGCCACGGGCCTGAAGTCCTCGCGATCCTTGATCTCGTTCAACTTCGACTGCATCTCCGCGTCTATCGGCGACGCGAGTATCGATCGTGCGCCGAGCGCGCGCGGCCCAAACTCCATCCTTCCCTGGAACCAGCCGACGATCTTCCCGGCAGCCAGGATGGCTGCCGTCTCTTCGGCTACATCGTCCATGCGGCGGTAGGGAAGCTTCGACCAGCGCAGGAAGCTCTCGATCTCATCGTCGTCGTAACCCGGCCCGAGATACGGATTGGCCATGTGCGTGTGCCGTCGCGCCCTCGGCCTGCGTTCCGCGTCTGCCCAGAGCGCGGCGCCGAGCGCGGTGCCCGCGTCGCCGGCTGCCGGCTGCACCCAGACGTCGCTGAACCTGCCGCGATCGCGCAGCACGGCATTGAGCACGCAGTTGAGCGCCACGCCGCCAGCCGTGCAGAGCCTGTCCTCGCCCGATTCGTCGGCCAGCCAGTCGGCCAGGTCGAGCACGGTCTCCTCCAGGACTAGCTGGAGCGATCGTGCGATGTCGAAGTGCTTCTGCTCGAGCACGGCGCCGCGCTCCCGCGGCTCACCGAAGCGCTCGGGCAGCCGCGGCGGGTGGATCCTGTAGCACCCCTTGCCGAGCGACTGCACTATCGAGCGAAACTCGTCCGCGTAGCGCGGCGTGCCGTACGAGGCGAGCGCCATCACCTTGTACTCGTCCGACGAATGCAGGAAGCCGAGGTAGCTGGTGACGCGCTCGTAGAGGAGCCCGAGCGAATCGGGCATCGTCACTTCGCCGAGTTGCTCGAGCGAAGTGCCGTCGCCCCGGAAATACGCCGTGGTGGCGCGCTCGCCGCGTCCGTCGAGGGTCATCACCGCCGCGCGCTCGAACGGCGATGCGTGAAAGGCGCTCGCCGCGTGCGCGAGGTGGTGCGGCACGAAGCGCCATTCGAAGGTCTCGCCAGCGCGGGCGCCGCGGAAACGGCGGGCCAGGCGCAGCGGCACTCCATCCACGAGCTGGCGCGGCGCATTCACCACGTACGACATCATGAGCGGCTCCCACGGCGACTCCGCGCCCTCCGGCGCCGGGCACGCGCTCGGCTCCAACGGGAGCACGATGCTCCTACCATCGCCGTTCAGCGAGCGTGCGAATGGGAGCAGCGACGGGTCGAACGAGTACGCGACCTGGTCCACGTCGCGCAGCTCGATGCCGGCCTCCCTGAGGCAGTAGTCGATCGCGTTGTACGGGAGCTCCCAGGCGCTGAAGGGCACCGGTCGCTTCGCGTGCTTGATGCGCGAGAAGCGCTCCTCCTCCGCGGCCGCCACTATCTCGCCGTCACGAACGAGAGCGGCTGCCGAGTCGTGGAAGACCGCGTTGATGCCGAGTGTATGGATGGAATTCATGAAAGCTCCATTGCTGTACCGACCCTCTCCGGCCGGGCGGCGAGCAGCTCCCCAGCCGCGCGCGCCACGCTCTCCGGCGTGACGAGGCGCAGGCAGTCGTGGTGCCCCTCCGGGCACACGCTCTTGTAGCAGTACCTGCACGGCACGTCGTGCGAGAGGACGTACGACGGCACGCCCCACGGAGTGTGCTGGGGATTGGTGAGCGCGTAGATGTCCACCACCGGCGTCCCGGTGGCGGCGGCGATGTGCGCGGGCCCCGTGTTGTTCGAGACGAGGAGCGGCGCCTCCGCCAGGAGCGCCACGAGCTCGGCGAGCTCCAGCTCGCCCGCGACCGTGAACGAAGGCTCGACCATCGCGTGCCGGATCTCGTCCACCAGCTCACGCTCGCCCTCGCCTCCGCTGAAGACCACCTGCTCGCCGTACTCCAGCGCGATGAGGCGCGCGGCCTCCGCGAAGAGCTCGGGCGGGTAGCGTCGCGATGGCGCGGTGGCCCCGGGGTGCGCGACCAGCCAGGGTGCGGAGAGATCGACGCCGCGGGCGGCGAGCTTCGCGCGCACGCTCTCGCGCGCCGCATCGCTCACGGCGAGAGACATTCGCTCGTCCCGGGTACGACAACCCACGGTGGCGACGAGGTCGAGCTGGCGTTTCACCTCGTGGCGCACGAAGCGCTCGGGCTCCTCCTCCTTCACCCAGTCGGTGAGGAGCGCGTACGGATTCTCGCGGCAGTGGGCGAGCCGCCGTGGTATCCCGGCCAGATGACAGAGCAGCGCGGCCGGGAGCGGGTTCTGCGAGTAGACGGTAAAGATCACGGCGGCGTCGAAGCTCGCGGCGCGCAGCGACTCGATCATCTCGAGATCGGCCGCCGCCCGCTCTGGAAGCGCAGCCAGCGCTCCCGACGACTTCATCCACGGTGCCTCGTACACCATCACGTCGTCGAGCTCGGGAACCATGCGCGCCACCGCCGCGCCCGATGTCGAGGTGAGCAGCGTCACCATGCGCCCCGCCACCGACTCCTTCAGCGCGCGAATCGCCGGCGTGGACATCAGCACGTCACCCAGCGCGTCCAGCCGTACGCAGAGCACGTTGCGCGCGTCGCGCCAGGAGGGGCTCGTCATCGGCTCACATCCATCGACGGACGATCGGCGAGACGCGGCGCCGGGACGCCGGACGACACGATGAAGTCAGCCGCTTCATCCAGGTCGCGGACTATGTAGTCGGGCCGGCGCTGCGGAGTGAGCACCCACTCCGTCTCGTTGCCGTTGTCGAGGAGTATGGTAATGCATCCGGCACGGCTTCCCGCTTCTACGTCGTCCAGAATGTCGCCCACGAGCCACGCGCCCTTCGCGCTCGCGTTCAGCTCGCGCGCGGCACGCTCGATGAGTCCCGGCGCGGGCTTGCGACAGCCGCAGCGGATGGCGTACTCCGGGACCGCGCCTTCGGGGTGATGCGGGCAATAGTAGAAGCCGGCCAGCTCGGCACCGAGTGGCGCGAGGAGCTCGCCGAGCCGCTCCTCCACGCTGCGCAGCGCGGATTCCGGGAATCTGCCCAGTGCCACTCCCGGCTGATTGGAGACGACGACCAGCCGGAACCCTCCCCTCGCCAGGCGAGGTATGGCGCGCTCCGCGCCGCGTGAGAGGCGTACGAGAGCGGGATCCACGTTGTACGGGACGTTCTCCACCAGCGTCCCGTCCTTGTCGATGAAGACCAGACCGCCGCTCCGCATCACCGTCTACGCCGAGAGGGAGAGGTCTGCTTCGGCGAGCTGTCCGGCGTCGAGCACTTCCCGATACAGCCCCTCCACCGAGCACGCTATGCCCGGCCAGGAGAAGTGCTCGCGAGCCCGACGCAAACCCTCGCTCGCCAGCGTCTGCCGGTGTCGCGGGTTGGTGAGCACGCGCGCGAGCCGAGCAGCGAGCGCTTCCGGATCGTTGGGCGGAACGAGGTAGCCCGTCTGACCATCGCACACGCTGTATCTGATCCCACCCACGTCGGAACCGATTACCGGTGTACCGCACGCCATCGACTCGAGCGGCGTGAGCCCAAACGGCTCGTACCAGGGAGTGGTGACGAAGACGTCGGCGGCGCTGTAGTAGAAGCGGAGCGAATCGCGCCCGCGTCGCCCCACGAAGCGCACCTGGTCCGTGACTCCCTCGCACTCGGCCACCGCCGTGAGCCGGCCGATCTCGGGCGTGCGCTCCGGGTCGGGAGCATCGGAATCGCCGCCGACAATAATGAGTGTCGCCCTTACGCCATGGCGGTCGCGCAGGCGGGCTATTCCGCGAATCGCGTTGTCTATTCCCTTCCGCGGTACGAGCCGGCCGAGCTGGAGCACGACGTGTTCTCTCTGGGGGAGCCCCACCATGGAACGCGCCTTACGCCGCGGTACCGGACGGAACGAAGTGAGATCCACGCCGCAGGGAATCATGGATATCCGGCGCGGATCCGCCTCGTAGAGCGTTATGAGGTCCTGCTCGTCCTGCGGGCACTCCGCGATCACGCGGTCGGCGCCATCCACTATGCGCTCCTCGATCTCGAAGCGCTCCTCGGGGAAACCGTCCGCCGCCCCCTGGTGCAGCCGGCGTACCCGTCCGAGTGCGTGGAAGGTGATCACGAACGGGATCTCGAGCCGCTCCTTCAGCTCGAGCGCGACCATTCCCGACATCCAGAAGTTCGCGTGCGCGATGTCGTAGCCGCGGTCGTCGCACGCACACCAGCCAGTGGTGAAGGCGGAGAACTCCGTCATGTACGGGAGCATCTCCTCCTTTCGAACCGTGGTGGCGGGACCCGCCGGCACGTGAATCACTCGCACGCCATCGCACGCGTCGACCACCATCGGCAGCGCGGGGTCGTCGCGCCGCGTGAAGACGTCCACCTGGTGGCCATGCGATGCGAGCGCTCGAGCGATCTGCGAGACGTAGACGTTCTGCCCGCCGCAATCGGTTCCGCCCAGCGCGGCCAGCGGCGAAGCGTGGTCGCTTATCAGGGCAATGCGCAGCTTCATAACCGGTCTCCTGATACTGCCATGAGTTGCCGTGCGGCGTGGCGCGGAGCGCTCGTGCCCGTGACGAGAGCGAATGCCTCGGCCCAGTCGCGGGCGAAGCGGTCGATGCCGAATCGCTCGATGGCTGTGCGCCGTGCTCTCTCGCCCAGCCGGCGCGCTTCGGCGGGACTGGCGAGGAGAGCATCCATGTGCTCGATCAGAGGCTCCAACCTCGTGTCGATCCACCCCGACTCGCCGTTCTCGACCACGGTGACGAGCTCCGTGGTGGCGAGGCCGATGATCGGCATCCCTGCCATCATGGCTTCGCAGATGGCGAGACCGAGGCTCGTGTAGCGGATTGGATTGAAGAAGAAGCGGTAGCGGGAGGCGAAGCGCACGAGCTCGGGCGGCTGCACCTCTCCCAGGCCGCCGAGCTCCTCGGCGCCCATCCCCACGAGATCGATCGGGACGCGCGAGCGCGCTTCGACGAACAGGTCGGAGCCGAGCCGGCGTCCGCGCGATGCGAGGTTGTTGACGACGGCGATGCCGCGAGCGAGCTCGCCCGAGTAGCGTGCGTCTTCCGGTATCGTGACCCCGTGCTCGATCACGCGCGTCGGCGTGCCGCCGCTGTCCCACATGAGCGCGTTGAAGGGGGTCACGTGCACCAGGAGCATCGAGCTGTCGTCCACCGGGTGGCGCGTATCGGTGGGGTGCTCGCGCGGCGGATCGTGCTCCAGGTAGATGGCGGGGAGCGAGAGCTGCTCGTCTGAGAGAAGCTCGGGACCATCCTTCAGATAGTGCACCGCCGACTGGTAGAGCACGCAGTCCACGTCGAGCGTGCGCAGCTCGTCGGCCGGGACCTCGTGGAGATTGTCGGGCCAGGGGAAGCTTCCCGCGCGTCCACCGTAGCCGGCGGGTCGCCCCGGCCTTACGGGGACGTAGAAGTCGTGAGGTACGTGAGTGAGGTAGTAGAGGTAGCTACCGTGGACGTGCCAGGTGAGAATGCGGAGCCTGCGCGGATCACGCCGCATGTGCACGCTCCGGCAGGGGTAGGAGATCGATCTCCTCCAGCACGTCCTCCGGCAAGACCCCGCCTTCGCAGGCGCGTCCTACATCGCGCGCGCCGTCGCGCCACGGCACGCAGCTCTCCGCATCGTAGAGGGCGCGGTGGAGCGACTCGTCCAGTGGCGCCCACCGGTCGGGATCAGCGGCGAGGAACACGACCACGCTCGGCACGCGCAGCGCGGCCGCGAGGTGTGAGACGCCGGTGTCGTTGCACACCACGAAGCGAGCATCGCGCAGGAGCGCGGCGAGGGCGCCGAGGCTCATGGGTCCGGCGGCGTCGATGGCCGGATGGCGCATCGCTGCCGCCACCGCTCCCGTCATCCCGCGCTCGGCGGCGGTTCCGGTGAGGACTACCTCGAGTCCACGCTCCGCCAGCGCATCCGCCACCACCGCGAAGCGATCCGGCGACCATCGCTTGGATGGTTTGCGAGCGCCCGGATGGATGCACACGTACCAGGATGGCGTGAGCGACCATCCGCCAGCGCGCGCCAGCACTCCGAGCTCCGCTTCGTCGTCCTCGCGCACGGGGAATTCGAGGTAGTCACCGCGCGTCTCGATGCCCAGTGCGGGCATCAGAGTGAGGAGGCGCTGCGCCTCGTAGCCGTTCGGCGGCCACGGAATGAACGTCCCATCGGCTCGCCGCGACGATGAAGGATCGTGGAAGCCGGCGCGGGAACGTGCGCCGAAGCGTGCGACGAGCGAGTTGGTGATCTCGCCACTCCCGTGCAGCTGGATCGCCAGATCGGCATCACGTTCGCGAAGCTCGCGCAGAAATGCGGGTAGTGAATCGCGCTGCGGCTCACGCTCGGGAAGTCCCGGGTGGCCCGGAAACTCTACTACTTCATCTATGTAGCGGGGATATCGACTGACGAGCTTCCGCGCCCACGGCAGGCCCACCAGGGTGATGCGAGCGCTCGGGTACGCGGAGCGCAGCGCCCGGAAGGCGGGAACGGCGCAGAGCATGTCACCAAGCTGGAGAGCGCGGAAAACGACGATCTGCGAAGCCGACGGAGAATTGTTACCAGCCACTTCCACTACCATGATTCACATCTTCATCCGGTTAACATCGACAGCATCGCCCGGGTGAGCGCGATCCGCTTGCACCTCGATTCGCTGCAACGCGTGCATCACCTCCGTCGGCAATGCGTGCCATGAGAAGCGCAACTCGTGTGCCCTTTGCCATGGTCGGCCGTAACTTCTCGCTTCGACGCGCTCTGCCATGCGCTTCTAAGCACGGACGAGCACGACCTGCTTCACTCGGCACGTCCATTGCGACGCGTACGCCGCTGCGCATCAACGATTTCGGGCGCCAATGGACAACGCGGAGATGATGAGGATGGGGACTTCTGCTGAGCTGATCGATCGCACGGTCGACGACACTGCCGAGAAGCGGCAGGACTCGATGCGACTCGATGGACGCATCGCACTCGTGACCGGTGCCGGACGCGGGCTGGGTGAAGCGATCGCGGAAGCGCTCGCCGAAGCGGGTGCATCGGTCGTGATCGCCGACGTGCGTGAAGACGCCGCCCGCGGCGTCGCGGACCGACTCGCGAAGTCGGGCGCCATTGCCAGCGCGCTCACTCTCGATGTGAGCGACGAATCCCAGGCACGAAGCGCGATCGAAACAGTGGAGCGCGAGCAGGGGAAGCTCGACATACTCGTCAACAATGCCGGAATAGATGTGACCCTTCCGGTGGTGGAGCTGTCCGTCAGCGACTGGGACCGGGTGTTGGGCGTCAACCTTCGTGGCCCGCTGCTCATGTCGAAGTTCGCGCTCGAGAGGATGGAGCAGCGGAAGAGCGGCCACATCGTGAACATCGTCTCCACGGCGGCGAAGCGCGCGTGGCCCAACGCGGCGCCGTATCACGCGAGCAAGTGGGGGCTCCTCGGTCTGAGCCACGCGCTGCACGCGGAAGCCAGACCGTACGGAGTGAAGGTTACCGCGGTGATTGCCGGGGGAATGCGCACGGCGTTCCTGCTCGACCGATTCCCCGACATCGACGAGAGCACGCTCCAGGACCCGCGCAACGTGGCGAGGACCGTTCGCTTCGTGCTGACGCTGCCCGCGGAGACCGTCATCCCGGAGGTGATGGTGCTTCCGATGAGGGAGACGTCGTGGCCCTGACCGGCAGCGTCCGCAGCGCGCAACCCGCACGTACGGTCGACCACGTACGGTCAACGATGAACAAGAGCGTCGCGGAGCACTGATCGACCGCGGACGATGAGCCAACGCCAGACTGCCGAGATCACGACCGCGGCGGCCGGCGGTGTGTGGAGCGAGGATCAGCGAGAGTCGCGCGCCGCCATCGGCCGGCGGCTCGACATATACGGCTCCTTCCAGGCGGTGATGGGGCAGTTCACCGGCGGCGTCTTCCTCACCGGCTACGCGCTCGCGCTGCACGCCGACGCCCCCCTGATCGGTCTCCTCGCTGCGCTCCCACTCGGCGTCAAGCTCACCCAGCTGTATACGTCGTGGCACATCGAGCGCGCCGGTCACTGGCGCTCGCTCGCGATCCGGAGCGCCGTCATCTCGCGCATCCTGTTCGTCGCCGCCGCGATGATTCCGTTCGTCCTTCCGCCGAACGCAGGGCAGGCATGGGCGCTCGTGCTGGTGATCGGGCTCTCGTCGTTCGCGGGCTCCGTATTCGACCTCGCCTTCCTCACCTGGATGGCGGAGCTCATCCCCGCTAGCGTGCGCGGTGCGTTCCTCGGAGAGCGAAGCCGTGTGACCGGGCTGGTGGGACAGGGAGTAGCGCTCCTCGCCGCGTTCGGTCTCGACCGCTGGCGCTCGAGCCAGAGCGGGGCGGGCGGCTTCTCGCTTCTCTTCCTGCTGGCGGCAGCCATCGGGCTCTCCGGACTCCTCTTCCTCCGTCGGGTGCCCACACCGCGCCGCTCGCATTCGCGCGTCATCGAGGAGCCGGTGACGAAGTCGCTCACGGTACCCGCGCGCGACCGCAACTTTCGCTGGCTCCTCGTGTTCATCGCGCTCTGGCACTTCTCGATCGGACTCGTCGGCCCGTTCGTGACCGTGCTCATGCTGCGCGAGCTGGCTCTTCCGTTCGTGGTCGTCACGGCGTTCTCCGTCCTGACCAACGTCATCATGTCGCTGGCGCAGTCGTACTGGGGACGGCTCGGCGATCACTTCGGGAGCAAGACCGCGCTCCGCGCGGGGACGTACCTCATCACCTCCACGATGCTGGTCTGGCTCGCCGTCACCCCCGAGCGCATCTGGCCCATCGTCGTGGTACAGCTCCTCTCCGGATTCGGGTGGGCGGCATATCACGCGAACCTGAACAACCTCGTGCTCAAGCTCGCACCGGCGGCGAGGCGTCCATCGTACATCGCCTCACTCGGCGCGACCTCCGGCGTCGCGGAAGCGGCGGGGCCGATCGTCGGCGGCCTGATCCTGGCGGGTGCAAGATTGTCAGGCGTCGATGCACTCGTCCCCTACTACATCCTCTTCGTCGTCTCCTTCGTGCTGCGCGCCCTCGCCACGGCGCTTCCCGGCTACGTGCACGAACCCGGCGGCGTCCCCGTGGGAAGGATGGTGCGGGTGATGGCGCGCTTCAGAAGCATGAACATGATGGACCCGCTCGAGCCGATCTTCACATATGCCTATACTCACGTCGCACGCATCGCGGACTTCATCGCTCGCGAGCGCCCCCTCGCGCCCGTCGAGCACACGACCGAGGCACGTAAGTAAGTGGACCGACGGGGTCAGGTCTTTAATTTCGAGGGGGCTGAGCGACTGCTCAGCCCC
>JBIQMO010000069.1:0-16972 GCA_044463245.1 Gemmatimonas aurantiaca | reverse complement strand
TGTACTGCTTGTTGAGCGCCACGCGCTCGCGGTTCGACATCGCGTGCACCGGATGGCCAAAAAAGTAGAACTCTCCGCTCCAGTCGCCGTCGAGCATGCCGAGTATGCTGAGGATCGTGGACTTCCCCGCGCCCGACGGACCCATGATCGAGACGAACTCACCGGGGCGGATGTCGAAGGTCACGCGCCTCAGCACGTAACTGCGGCCGTTCCCCACGGGGTACGACTTCTCGATGTTGCGCACGGAGATGAGCATCGACTCCGGCGCGCCGACCGACTGGGGCCCGCCTGCTTCACCGGGCGCAGACACGGGTTCGGATGGGGGAGCGGGAGTCGACCCGCCGGTAAACAGCGACTTGAGCGAAGCCATCACTCGTACCTCGTGGTGTTGTTGGCCGCAGCGCGGGCTGGTGCCGCGGTGGTAACTACAAATCTACCTGCGTGCATGGCTCCAGGCACGCGGTCGTCCGTTTCCGGCGACGCCGCGCGCGCGATCGATGGAACCGTCATTCCTCCCTGAGGGCGGCCACCGGCTCTATCCGCGCCGCGCGCCTGGCGGGGAAGTATGCTCCCAGCAGGGTAGCGACTCCGAGCACGATCGCCACCGTGCCGATCACTACCGGATCGGTCGCGCTGATCTCGAAGAGTAGACTACGAAGTACGCGAGTGAGCGCCAGGGCGCCGGCGAGTCCGGCGAGCACGCCGATCCCCGCCAGGAGCAGCCCCTGCTTCAGCGCCAGTGCGAAGATCCGAGGCGCGTGCGCCCCGAGCGCGATGCGCACGCCGATCTCGCGCGTGCGTTGTGTCACCGCGAAGGCCATCAATCCGTAAACACCCAGCACGGCCATCAGCAGCGCGGCCGCGGCGAAGCCGCCGAGGAGGAGCATCCTGAAGCGCGGCTCGGCCAGGGCAGCCGCGCGGTTGCTGGTCAGCGAACCGATCTCCGGGAGGGGGAGCAGGGGGTCCTCCTCACGGATCTCACGACGCACCGCCGCCGCCACTGTGGAAGGTGCGACGCGGGTCCGAACCACCAGCGTCATCCCCTGCAGCGGCACCGCTCCGTACGGAAGGAACATGATCGGTCCGGGCGCGGCGTCGAGTCGTACATCACGAATGTCGCGCACCACACCGACCACAGTGTGTGGCTCTCCATCCGTCCCGCCCCAGTACAGTCGCTTGCCGACGGCGCTCTCGCCTGGCCAGAGACTGTTCGCCATTCCGTGCGTGATAACCACGGGCTGCTCGCTCGACATGGCATCCGCGTCGGTCAGGACGCGCCCCGTCAGAAGAGCGATACCCATGGCGCGGAAGTAGCCGGGCGTCACGCTGCGCCAGCCGGCCTGCATGTAGCCACCCGCGGGCGTTTCCGCGGCTCTCTCCTCGGGAGTCACATCGTTGCTGTACCCCCATTGCCGCAGCGGGTCGGTGCTCGTGGCGCCTACGTACTCTACACCGGGGATGCTCGCAATCCTGCCGCGCACGTTCGTGAGGAATGCAAGTCGCTTCGCGTCGGTGTATCGCTCGTCGGGAAGCTCCAGCGGGACGGTGACGACGTTCGACGCTTCGAACCCGGTGGGCACCGCCTGCAGTCTTATGAAGCTGCCGAACATGAGCCCCGCTCCCACGAGGAGAATCATGGCGAGCGCCACCTGCACCACGACGAGAGCGTCGCGTGCCCTCGCGCGTCCGCGGGGCGCCACGTCGCGCGCGCCGTGCTGGAGAGCGCGGTTCAGCTCTACGCGCGAGACCTGCAGCGCGGGAATCAGGCCGAAGAGCAGACTCGTGATCAGTGCGAGTGCGAGCGTGAAGAGGAGCACGTGCGAGTCCACCGTCACGTCGCCGAGCCGCGGGACGTTCGCGGGGCCGGCCGTGCGTACGACGGCCACGAACCACGACGCCATCCCGAGGCCGACTGCCGCGCCAAGCAGGCCGAGAAGCAGACTTTCGGTGAGCAGCTGCCGAGCGATTCGCCAGCGGTTGGCACCGAGTGCGGCGCGGATGGCGATCTCCGACCTCCGCGCACTCCCGCGGGCGATGAGGAGATTCGCTATGTTGGCGCATGCCATTAGGAGGAGGAACCCGACGGCGCCGAAGAGAACGAACACTCCACGCTCGAGGTGCGGGCCTATCAGCCAGTCGCCGAGGCCCTCGACGCGCGCTCCCCATCCGCCGTTGGACCGCGGATGCTCGGTGCCCAGCTCGCGCGCGATGCGCCGCACATCGTCGCCGGCTCGATCGAGTGTCACGCCCGGGCCGAGACGAGCGATGACCGCGAGATCGTGCTCGTCGCGGTCGCGTGCCGGGTCGAGGACGAGCGGCACCCAGAGCGATGACGGCGAGGGAAAGGTGAAGCTGGCGGGCATCACTCCCACCACCGTGCGGTTCCGTCCGTCGAGTGTGATCGTGCGACCGACGATGCCGGGGTCGGCTGCGAAGCGGTCGACCCAGAGGTCGTGGCCGATGATCACCACGTCGTTCTCACCGCCATGCCGATCTTCCATCGTCGTGAAAGTACGGCCGATCTCGGGTGCGATCCCGAGGAGCGGGAAGATACTGGAGGTCACCGCAGCGCTCTCCAGGCGTGCCGGCTCGCATTCCGTCGTGCCGGCCGCGCAGCCGCCCGTGAGCACGGCGCTGCGCTTCGTCTCACTGAACGCGGCTACCTGCTCGAACGAATGATTCCGCTCGCGGAGATCGAGGAAGCCCGCATCCGAGGAGGAGAAGTCGTTGCCGTGAGGGTTGATCTCCCACACGCGCACCAGTCGTTCGGGTGCGTGAAAGGGAAGCGGCCGCAGCACCACCGCGTTCACAATGCCGTAGATGGTGGTGGTCGCACCGATGCCGAGTGCTAGAGTGAGGACAGCGACCAGCGTGAAGCCCGGGCTGCGTCGCAGCGCGCGTACGGCGTAGCGCACGTCCTGGAGGACATTCTCGATCACGGGATCCTCACTCGTGGATGGTCGTGCTGCAACGTTCCCCTTCCCGGATCATTCGCTCCGCAGCGCGACGGCGGGGTCGACTCTCGCCGCGCGGCGCGCGGGAATCAGATTGGCCAGCAGCGCCACGGCGGCGAGGACCAGGACCACGCCGAGGTACGTAAGCGGATCGGTGGCGCTCACCCCGTACAGAAGCTTCGAGAGCACCCCCGTGAGCGCGAACGCACCGAGGATTCCCGCGAGAAGTCCGACCATTGCCGGTCGCATCCCGCGCGCCACCACTTCGCGCAGTACCTGGTCTCCCCGGGCACCGAGCGCCATCCGCACACCGATCTCGTGCGTGCGCTGTCCCACCACGTAAGCCATCACGCCGTAGATACCGATCGCCGCGAGGACCAGAGCGCAGAGCGCGAAGGCGCCAAGGAGGAGCATGTAGAAGCGCGGCTTGGCGACCGATTCATCGAGGAGCTGGTCTATGGTTCGCGCCTGGTAGATCGGGACGTTCGGGTCGATCGCATCGAGTCGCTCCCGGATCGATCCGAGAAGCGCTTCGCTGTTGGGAGAGGCCGTGCGGACCACGATGCTCATGAAGCTCACCGGCGCCTGGCTATGCGGGAAGAACACCTCGGGGAGCGTCGCCTCGGCCGGTCCGAAGTCCTTGGTGTCCGCTACCACGCCTACCACCCTCCCGCCCACGCGACCTCGATCGAGGCCCAGGCTGGTGCCGACCGTGATCTCGCGCCCCACTGCATCCTCGCCCGGCCAGTACAACCGGGCAGCCGTCTCGTTCACGACCACGGCGCGTGGCGCCGTTGTGTTATCGATTTCGGTGATCGGTCGCCCGTGGAGCAGCCGGATGCCGAGCACGTCGAAGTATTCGGGAGCGACGACGCGGATCTGTGGCGAGGGAAGCGCGTCCTGTTCATCCGACGAGAGCACGCGCCCGTCCAGATCGTGAACGGAGATCTGGTAGCTGAAGTCCGTGAGCGGCAGACCATAGATGCCGCTCGCGGCCTCGACTCCGGGGAGAGCGCGCACATCGGCGAGCAACCGGCTGAAGAAGGCGTCGCTCTGCTCCGGCTTCGGGTAGCTCGCGTCGGGGAGCGAGAGGTTGAAGGTCAGCACGTGCTCGGTGCGGAAGCCGGGATCGGTCTGCACGAGCCGGACGAAGCTGCGGATGAGCAGGCCGGCACCGGCGAGCAGCATGACGGCGAGCGCCATCTCCACTCCCACCAGCACGCCGCGTGCGCGCCACCATTCGCGACCTCCCGTGGCGGAGCGCGAGCCTTCCTTGAGACGGGAGGTCACGTCGGCCAATTGCGATGCCTTCATGGCGGGGAGCGCGCCGAAAATGAAGCCGGTGATTATGACGAGGAGCAGGGTGAAGGCGAGCACTGTGCCGTCCATGCTCACCTCCCCCAGCCCGCGTAGCGCGTCCGGTTGGAGAGCGACGAGAGCGGAAGTGGCCCACGCGGCCACGAGTAGTCCAGCCGCTCCCCCCAGCATGGCCAGGAGCATGCTCTCCGTCAGGATGCCGCGCACTATGGCCGAGCGCCCCGCGCCGAGGGCGGTGCGGATCGCGAGCTCGCGTGCGCGCGTCATCGAGCGAGCGAGGAGCAGGTTCGCAACGTTGACGCAGGCGATTAGCAGCACCAAACCTACAGCGCCGAGCAGCATGAGCAGCGCGGGCCGAACGTCGCCTACCAGAGCGTCGCGCATCGGTACCGCGGTGGCGCCCCACTCCTTGTTCGACTTCGGATACTGCACGGCGAGCCGTTGCGAAATCGCGGCCATTGCCGAACGTGCCTGCTCGAGCGAAACGCCGGGGCGGAGGCGTGCGAGGACATCGAGGTAGTGCGCGCCCCTCTGGGTGGCGAGGTCGTCCGCGGTGAAGGCGAGCGGCGTCCACAGTCTGGCACCCTGCGGATACTCGAAGCCACGCGGCATCACCCCGACCACCGTGTAGCGCACCCGGTTCAGCTCGATCGCCTGACCCACGATGTCGGGACGGCCCCCGAAGCGCTGCTGCCAGAGAGGATAGCTGAGAATGGCCACCTTGTTCTGGCCCACTACTTCCTCGCTGGCCGTGAAGCCTCGCCCGATGCTCGGCGAAGTCTGGAGCACGGAGAAGAAGTCGCCTGTGACCTGCGCGCCCGTCATCCGCTCCGGCGAATCGGTTCCGGTGAGCGTGTAATCCGTGCTGAGGTTGATCGCCGCCATGCCCTGGAAGACGCCAGCCTGCTCCCGCCAGTCGGTGAAGTCGGGTGGAGATACAGTACCGCGTCCGCCATCACGCGTGGAGTAGAGCTGGACGAGTCGCCCCGCGTCGGGATAGGGGAGAGGGCGGAGGAGCGCGGCGTTCACCACGCTGAAGATCGCGGTGTTCGCGCCGATGCCGAGAGCGAGCGTGAGCACCGCCACGAGGGTGAAGCCGGGCGTGCGGCGCAGACGGCGCAGCGCGAGGCGGAAATCCTTCAGGGTCTTGTCCATGCTCCGGGCTCCATCCTGTCTGAACTGGTCTCGACGGCGGGTCACTGCTCGTCCGCCATGCGCGCTCGCGGGGTCGCTAGTCGAATCCCATGGCCGCTGCTGGTACAGGGGGCATAGGGAAGCGCCGTGCCAGTCGGGCCTCTGGACGAAGTCGTTACTCGGCAACGGGATGCAGCACCACTGTGGCACGGAGTAGGAGAGCGGCATGTCCGATTGCGGGATGCGCGGTCCCGCAATCGGACATGCCGCTCCGCTACTCGGTGCGCAGCGCGATGATCGGGTCGACCCTTGCCGCGCGCCTGGCAGGTATGTAGCTGGCGAGCGCCGCGACCGCTCCGAGCGCGACACACACACCGGCGAAGGTAATGGGGTCGGTGGTGCTCACGCCGAAGAGGAAGTGCGTGATGAGTCGTGCTCCCACGAGCGCTCCCACGATGCCGATAGCGAGACCGACCACGGTAAGCCATGCACCCTGCCGCACCACGAGGCGGAGCACATGCGATGGCTGCGCGCCGAGCGCGAGACGGATTCCGACTTCGTGCGTACGCTGGGCGACCGCGTAAGAGATCACACCGTAGAGCCCGATCGCCGCGAGCGCGAGCGCGAGGATTCCGAAGGCGCCGAACATCGCTGCTCCAAGGCGACGCGACTGGAGCTGCGGGCGGAGTACCTCGGACATCGTCTGGATGTTCAAATACGGGAGGTTCGAAGCCAGTTGCTGCAGCGTGGCGCGTACGTTGGGGATCGCGGCCGCCGGGTCGCCACCGGTGCGCACGAGGATGTAACGATCCTGGTCGCCCGACATCTGAGCGAGCGGGACGAAGAATGCGGGACGACCCGTCTCCTCGATCTGGACGTACTTCGCGTCGGCGGCTACACCAACCACCTCGAAGCAGCGCGCGTCGTCTCCGTCACCGATCTCGATGCACTCGCCGATCGGACTCTTCGACGGCCAGTAGCGTTTCGCGAAGCTGGCGTTGACTATCGCAACACGCTGACTCCCCCCGCGGTCACTCGGCTGGAAGTCGCGCCCCTGCAGCACTGGGGTCCCTATGGCACCGAAGTACCCCGACCCCACCGTGATCGAGATGGGATAGTCACCGGACATCATCCGCCGCAGGTTCAGAGCCGGATCGCTCGTGGACGGGTCGTCCACGCCGGGGACGCGGAACCCCGTGATGTACATGCTCCCGCTGAGCGGCGTCATGGTGGTGAGCGTGACGCCGCGAGCGCCCGGGGTCGTACGAAGCGCTTCCGCTGCCCGCTCGAAGAACTGCGCTCTCGCGGTGTCGCCGTAGCCGGCCGTCTTCAGGTCGATCGAGACGCGCAGCATGTGATCCACGTCGAAGCCGGGGTCGATCGACTGCACGTTGCGAAGGCTGTGCACGAAGAGACCCGCGCCGGTGAGAAGGATCACGGCCAGCGCTACCTGGAGCACCATCAGGGCGGAGCGGAGGCGCGAGCGGTGGTCGGCGCCCTCGCGCACCCCGTGCTTCATCGCGATCGAGAGATCGGCGCGTGTAGTCCACAGGGCGGGTACCAGACCGAATATCACGCCACACCCGGTCGCCGCTACGACCGCGAACCAGAGGACCCGGCCACGCGCAAAGAAGTCCAGCCGCGGCAGTCCTTCCGCGGGGACCAGGCCGCTTCCCCACGAGGCCAGCAGCACGCCGAGCACGGCACCGAAGAGCGCGAGCAGCACGCTCTCCGTGAGAAGCTGCCGTACGAGGCGCGAGCGGCTCGCCCCAATGGACAGGCGGATCGCGATCTCGCGCCGCCGCGTCGCCGCGCGGGCGAGAAGGAGGTTCGCCGTGTTCGCGCAGGCGATAGCGAGGAGGAGCGCGGAAGCCAGCGCGAGCCAGCGCGAGAGCGTCGCCTGGCTCGACGGCACGGGACCGCGCGCGGAGAATATCGGACCGAGGTTCACCTCCGGAGTCGGGTCGAACGCCGGAGTCGACTCGGCGGCGTGCCGTACGATCGCCCCCAGGTCGGAGGCCGCGGATGCGCGCGTGGCGCCGGGCGCGAGCCGGCCAACCGTCTGGTACATCACCGAGAAGCGCGTGGTCAGCGCCGTCTCACCGTGGCCGAGCTTCGCGTCGTGTGCGAAGGGAATCCAGAGGTCCACCATACCCGGGTCGATGCCGTGAAATCCGTCCGGAGCGACACCCACGATGGAATACTCGTGACCATCCACCAGGACGCTCTTCCCGAGAATCGCGCGGTCGCCTCCGTAAGACCTCTGCCAGTAATCGTGGCTGATCACTACCGCGGGTGGTGAGCCCGGTCCGGCATCCTCCTCGGTAACGAAGAAGCGGCCGAGTGCCGGCCGCACGCCGAGTACCTTGAAGTAGTTCCCGGTGACCTCCATGCCGTCAGCGCTGCGTGCTTCGTCGCCGCGACCAACGCTCAACGCGACGTTGGTGAAGGCCGCCAGGCCGCTGAGCGTGCGATTGTTGTCACGCATGTCGACGTAGTCCGGGAACGACACGCGATCGTTCCCGCCCGCCGTCGTCTGAACCGCGCCCGTATCGCGCTCGATGTACGGACGCACTATGGACGCGGGGTCGGCCACTCCCGGTGGCGGTCGAAAGAAGAGAACGTCAACGACCCCGAAGATCGTGCTCGTAGCACCGATGCCGAGGCCGAGGCAGAGCACCGCAATCAAGGTGAATGATGGGGTGCGGCGCATCGCTCGGAGCGCGTAGCGTGCGTCGTGAAAGACAGCGGTCATCTCTTCCTCCTACTCCGCGCGCAGTGCGATGACTGGATTTATCCTCGCCGCTCGTCGCGCCGGCAGATAGCTCGCCGCGAGAGCCACGACGACGAGAACGAGCGACACTCCCACGAGTACGGTAGGGTCGGTGGGGCTCACCTCGAAGAGCAGCGATCGGAGCAGTCGCGTCAGGAGGAGCGCGCCTGCGATCCCGACTGCCGTTCCCAGCATCGCGAGTCGCAGAGACTGCAGCGTCACGCCCCTGATGACCTCCGTGACCTGCGCGCCGAGCGCCACACGGATGCCGATCTCACGCGTGCGCCGGGTGACGATGTAGGAGATGACTCCGTACAGCCCCACGGCGGCGAGCACGAGCGCCATTCCCCCGGCTATGGCCAGCAGCAGCATGGTGAGCGATGTACGCGCCAGCGACTTCGCCACCACATCGTGCATCGTGCGAACGTTGGTCAGCGGTATGTTTGCGTCGATATCGGCGACGGCACGGCGTACGGTGGCGACGAGCTGCTCGGGACGCGCACTCGTGCTCTCCACCACGAGAGTGACCGAGCGCTGCGGGCTCCAGAGCGGCGCATCGTCCATCGGGAGGAGAGGGAAGTACACCATCTCGGTGGGCGGCTTGTCGAGCCCTGTGTAGCGCACGTCCCCCGTGACTCCCACGACCCGATAGAACGGTCTCCCCCATCCATTGCCGCGGATCCCCTTGCCTATGGCGTCCTCGCCAGGCCAGAGACGCTCGGCTAGCGCCTTGCTGACGACCACCGCACCGCCACGACTCTCCACGTCCGACCAGGTCGGCGTGCGGCCGCGCACCTCGATTCCCAGCGACTCGAGGTAGCCTGGCGAGATGGTGCTCATCCCCAGGCAGGGCGGATTCCTGTCCGCCGCGGGCGGTTGGTCTTCCACGAAGAGCGCCGAGCAGCCGATATCACTCGACGTCATCGGGAGGGAGGTGGTGACGCCCGCGTGACGTATGCCGGGCATCGCCTCGAGTCGGCTCGTCAATTCGTGGTAGAAGTTGCCGACGCGCTCGTAGCTGTCGTATCGCTGTGAGGGGAGGTGCAGTTCCATGGTGAGGGCGCCCTCCGGCCGCATCCCCGAATCGACACTTCGCAGCTTGTCGAAGCTGCGCAGCATGAGCCCGGCCGAAGCGAGCAGCACGAGTGCGAGCGCCATCTGCACGACCACGAGGGCACCCCTGAACGCGTGCTGACGCCGCGTGGAGGTGGAGCCGCGTGCACCGCTGCCCCCACTCCGCTCCGCCGTGCGGCGTGCAGTGATGACCGGGAAGAGGCCGAATGCCGCCCCGGCCAGCAGTGCGATTATCACAGTGAAGGCTATGCTCTCCCATCCGAGCTGCACGCTTCCGAGGCGCGGGATCCAGTCCGGAGAAAACGCGAGCAGAAGCCGCACCGCGCCCCACGCGAAGGTGATCCCCAGCGCACCAGCAAGCGCCGCGAGCAGGATGCTCTCTGTGAGGTAGTGCCGCGCGAGCTGCGTCGAGCGCGCGCCGAGCGCCATCCTGATCGCCGTCTCCTGCTGACGACCCTCGGTTCGCGCGAGAAAGAGGTTGGCGACGTTGAAACAGGCGATGAGCAGTACCAATCCCACGGTGCCGAAGAGGATCCAGATGGAACGTCCCACGTCGCCGAGCACCGTGTCGCGCAACGACTCAACGGCGAAGCGGAAGCCCGTGTCCTTCAGGAACGCGTCGTCGTACGCACCGGGGAAGAGCTCCACCACGCGACTCGTGGTCGCGGCGAGCTCGGATTCCGCCTGATCGAGCGTTACGCCCGGGCGCAAACGAGCGATGGCGTCGAAGACGTGCCAGTTGGTCGCCGGCGCAACGGGGTTCAGCCCCAGCGGTTGCCAGACGTCTATGTCACGATCGGGGAGCTGCACACCGGCTTCCAACACTCCCACGATGGGGATCGAGCGAGAGTCGATGATGATCGTCTGCCCGATGACTCGCGGGTCGCCGCCGTAGCGTCGCTCCCAGAAGTCGTGACTCAGTACGGCAACTGGCGCCGCAGGCCCTGGTGCGGGGTTGCGCGTCGACGTCGTCGCCGGCTGGTCATCGTCTGCCGTAATCAGCCTGCCAATCGCGGGCCTGGCGCGAAGGGCACGGAGGACTCCGGAGCTCGCTGCCGCGACGCGTACCCGCTCGGGACTTTCGTTGCCCGTGATGGTGAACTCGCCCGTCGTGTAGACTCCCACATCTGCAAGCGTCCTGCTGTGATCGCGGAAGTAGAAGTAGTTGGCCGGCGAGACTCCATAGCGCATGTCCGACTTCACACCCGGCCAGCGCGTCCCGATATCCACGAGGCGAGTGGACTCGGGGTAGGGAAGCGGTTGCAACACCACCGTGTCGAGCAGCGTGAAGATCGCGGCGGTGGCACCGAGCCCGAGCCCGAGAGTGAGAATTGCGACGATGGTGAAGCCCGGGCTGCGACGCAGCGAGCGCGCGGCGTAGCGGAGATCCTGCGCGAGAGATGTCATGGCGAATCCCGCTGCTGGAGTTGGAATGTGATCGCGGTCGCGTGACGATGCGCGTGCGCTGCGTTGACGGATGATGCTCGGATTGGTGCTGTCGTCGCCGTCGGATATATCTTGGGGACTGCCGGATGTCCTCGTTCAGCCCGACGTCTTCGTCATCCCGTTCGATGAGGCCCGCACGCTCGATTGGCATCGGGTCGGGCAGCTTCTTCTTGCTGTCGAAGTGCTGAGCCCTTCTTCCATTCGCGCTGATCGATTCACCAAGCGGCGTCTCTATCAGGAGAGAGCCACTCGCCTCTACTGGACGCTCGACGCGGATGCTGGCTCGGCGGAGGCGTGGAGCCACGACGCGGTTTTCCCCCGCGTGGAACGCGAACTCCTCGCCTGGCATCCGGCTGGCGCATCCGCGCCGTTCACTCTCTCCCTCGAGGAGCTCTTCCGGCCCATCTGATTCGCGCGGCGGGGCAGTGCAGCGGGTCCTCATTGCTACTCAGCTCGCAGTGCGGTCACCGGGTCGACGCGACTGGCGCGGCGCGCGGGCAGAAGTGTCGCCAGCGCTGCCACGCCCAGAAGCAGCAGCGGAACGGCCGCAAAGACTACAGGGTCGCGGCTCGGCACATTGAAGAGCAGTCCAGCGATCACCTTCGTGAGCGCGAGTGCCGCCGCGACGCCGAGAAGAACGCCTCCCAGCGCCACCCCCATCCCCTGCCGCAGTACGGCCCGCACCACATCGCGACGCTCGGCCCCTAGCGCCATCCGGATCCCGATCTCACGTGTACGCTGCGTGACGACATAGGAGATGACGCCGTAGAGTCCCAGGACCGCGAGCGCCAGCGCCAGGGCTGCGAATGAGCCGAGCAGGAGCGCGTTGAAACGTCTGGGCGCCATGAATTCGGCGAGCTCCGCATCCATCGTCGTGACGCTCGCGATGGGCTGATCGGGATCCACGGATCGCACCGCCGCACGCAACGCAGGGACCAGCGCGAGCGGGTCGGACCGCGCACGGATACTGATGCTGGCGACGCCCGAGGGATCGCCCTGCGCCAGCGGGAAGTAGACCGCAGGAGGCGAGTTGGGACGAGGTGCACTCATCCGCACGTCGGCCACTATGCCCACCACCGTGTACGGCGAGTGCGCGCCAAGAGATATCTGCTCGCCCACGGCCGGCCTCTCCGCGAAGAGGTAACGAGCGAGCGCCTCGTTGATGACCGCCACTCGCGGCGCGGTCGGTCCATCCGCATCGGTGAAGTCGCGTCCGGACAGTAGCGGCACGCCATACGTACGGAAGTAGTCGGTGCCCACGGTTCCGATCGCGATCATCGGACTCCGCTTCACCGCCCCTGTAGAGTCGGTAGTGACAGTCTTCACCATTCTCGAGCCGCCCAGCGGCGCGATGTCGGAGAGCGCGGCCGATTCCACGCCGGGGATCGCTCGGACGCGAGCCAGGGCATCGCGGAAGAACGACTCTATGAGGGCCGGATTGGAGTAGCGTGCGCTGGGGAGCGCGATGCCCGCACGGAGAATGTCGTCGGCCCGGAAGCCGGAATCGATGTTCCGGAAGCGAACGAAGCTCTTCACCAGAAGCGCGGCACCGATGAGAAGCGTGACGGCGATCGCCAGCTCTGCGACGACGAACACGCGCCGTGGCGCGGCCGCTCCCCCCGCGAATCGTCGCGAGCCTCCGTCCTTCAGCACGTCGTTGATGTTGCTGCGTGCGACGGAGAGTGCGGGCGCGAGTCCGAAGAGCAATCCGGTGAGCAGCGATACGCCGAGGGTGAAGAGCAGGACGCGTCCATCCAGTGCCACACCAGGTACGCGCAGCAGCCGCGCGGGCGCGGCGGCGGCGAACACGTCCAGTACGTTGATGGCCATCACTACGCCGATCACGCCACCGAACAGTGCGAGCAGACTGCTCTCGATGAGAAGCTGGCGCACCAGCCGTGCGCGACCGGCTCCGAGGGCGGAACGCACCGCCAGGTCGCGACGCTGTCTCGCCGCGCGTGCCAGCAGGAGGTTCGCGACGTTGGCACTCGCAATGAGCAGCACGCATCCGACAGCGCCGAGCAGGATCAACAACGCCGGCCGGAGATCGCCGTAGATGCGCTCGTGAAGCGATACAATGCTGATGGAATTGGTATCGTAGTCTTCGGACAGCGCTGCCGCGTGCGCTCGCTGCAGCACGGCGAACTCCGAGCGAGCGGCTTCGAGCGACACATCCGGGCGAAGGCGTCCCAGGAAATAGGCGTAGAACCTGGAGTTGGGCTCGGGCATCGGCAGCGAGATCGGGAGCCAGTACTCGGCGCCGCCCGGGTAGGAGAAGCCAGCCGGCATCACGCCAATCACCACGTAGCTGCTCCCGTCCAGCTTCACCGACCGGCCGAGGATCTCCGGGTCACTGCCGAAGTCGCGCTTCCAGATCCCGTCGCCGAGGATCACCACTCTCGCCAGGCTGTCCGCCACCTCATCGCGCGAGAATTCGCGGCCCAGCGCGGGGTGCACGCCCATGACCTGGAAGAACCGCTGCGAGACGCTGCCGCCGCTCACTCGCTCGGGCTCGTCGCCGCCGGTGAGGTTGGCACCGTCAGGCGTGTAGGCCGCCATGGCGTCGAAGGAGCGCGTGGGAGCATCGATCAAGGCGCGTACAGTCTGTACGTCGATGACTTCACCACCACCGCCCGCGCTCGCTATCGAAACGATCCGCTCGGAAGACGGATAGGGCAGCGGCCGGATCAGAACCGCATTCACCAAGCCGAATATCGCGGTGTTCGCACCGATGCCGAGCGCGAGGATCGCCACCACGGTGGCGGTGAACCACGGATTGCGCTTCAGCGAGCGCGCGGCGTCACGGACATCGAGGAGGAGATCGTTCATCGTACCGCCCTCACTGGCGGCCAGGGGCCAGACGTGTATGCCGCGGTGACCGCCCCCTGGCCACCCGGTTTCGGGATGACTCTTAGTCCGCCCGCAGCGCGATCAGCGGATCCACCCTCGTCGCCCTCCTCGCCGGAATCCAGCTGGCCAGCACCGCGACCGCGACCAGGAAGAATGCCACGGCGATGAACGTGACGGGGTCAGTGGCGCTCACACCGAAGAGAAGGCTCGACATGAGACGTGTGGCGCCCCACGCACCGGCGAGACCGATCACCACGCCGATCACGGTGGGCACCATCGCTTGCCCCACTACCAGTCGCATGACGCTCTTCGACTCGGCGCCGAGCGCCATGCGAATCCCGAGCTCGCGGGTGCGCTGCGTGACCGTGTAGGAGAGCACTCCGTAGATCCCGACGGCGGCCAGCACCAGCGCCATGACCGCGAAGATGGCGAGCACTATCATGCTCACTCTCGGCTGCGCGACCGACTGGTCGAGGCGCTCGTCGAGCGTGCGGATGTCGGATACCGGCAGATCGGGGTCGAGCGCCGCGACCGCGCGGCGAACGGGGCCCGCCAGCGACGCGGGATTTCCGCTGGTACGAGCGAGCAGCAGCATGGCGCGCTGCGGCGTCTGCGCCATCGGGAGGAAGAGCTGTGGATACGGGTCGTCGTTCAACGCATTTTGCCTCACGTCGCCCACCACGCCCACCACGGTGCGCCACGACGAGCTGTCCGCGGGATCGCCGAGCGTGATTCGTGCACCGATAGCGTCGCCGTTGGGCCAGTAACGGCGCGCCATGGCACTGTTGATCACCACGACTCGCGCGGCACGCTCATCATCCTGCGCGCTGAAGACGCGACCCGAACGGAGCGGAATGCGCAGTGTGCGGAAGTAGTCGGGTCCGGTGACCAGTACCTCCGCATCCTGCACCACGTTCGCGGCGGCCGGCGCGCGGCCGGCTACCTCGAAGCTCAGGTAGCTGCCGCCTCTACTGAGTGGTGCATCCGAGGTGAGAGCTACGGACTCCACACCGGGCATCGCGCGCGTGGTCTGGAGAAGCTGGTCGAAGAACGCGAGCTGGTTGTTGCTCTCGGCGTAGCGCACGCGCGGGAGCACGATCTGCGCGGAGATCACGGAGTGCGAGTCGAAGCCGGGATTCACGCTCGAGAGTTTGTCGAAGCTCCGGACGAGGAGTCCCGCTCCCACGAGCAAAACCAGCGCGAGCGCTACCTCACCCAGCACCAGCGCACTGCGAAGGTGATTGACGCCGATCCCGCCCGATGCACCGCGCGCGCCCTCCCGCAGCGACCCCTGTGTCCTGTCCGATCCGAGGCGGATGGCGGGCGCGAGACCGAAGAGGAGGCCGGTACCGAGGCAGAGCGCGAGCGTGAACGCCAGCACTCGCCCGTCCACGCCGGATTCATCGAGGCGAGGGATGGAGGCGGCCTGCGCCGCGCCGAGCGACGAGACGCCCCACACGGCCAACAGCAGTCCGAGCGCCCCGCCCGCCAGAGCCACGAGGATGCTCTCCGTGAGCATCTGCCTGACGATTCTCTTCCGCCCCGCGCCCAGCGCCGCACGGATGGCCATCTCGCGCTCACGAGCGGCTGCTCGCATCAACATGAGGTTCGCGACGTTCGCACAGGCGATGAGCAGGACCAACCCCACGGCGCCCATGAACACGAGCAATGCGGGCCGTACGTCGCCCACCAGCTGCTCCTTGAGCGAGACCAACTCCGGCTTCCACCCTGTGTTGCTCTCCGGGTACTGCGCCTCGAGTGCGCGGCCGATGGTAGTCATCTGCGCCTGCGCCTGGTTCATGGTGGTTCCGGGCTTCAGGCGCGCGACGACGGTAAGGAAATCCGCGCGACGGCCGCGTGTCGTGTCCGTGCGCAGCGGCGCCCACATCTCGCTGGCATTGCCGAATCGGAAGCCGGCCGGGGCCACGCCGATCACGGTGTAGGGAAGGCCGCTCAGCGTCATGGTGCGTCCCACGGCGTCGGCGCGCGCACCGAAGCGGCGCTGCCAGTAGCCGTGGCTCAGCACCACCACGCGGTCGCGGCCACTGGTTTCCTCTTCCGCGTTGAATGCGCGCCCGAGAGCCGGCGTCACGCCGAGTACGTGGAAGAAGTTGGAGGTAGTGAGTGCGGCGTCGACGCGCTCCGGCTCTCCGTCTCCCGTGACGTCGAATCGCGTGTTGGCCACCGCCGCCATGCTTTCGAAGACGGTGTTCCGCTCGCGCCAGTCCTTGAAGTCGGGGAGCGACGCCGTCTCGTTCCCTATGCCCTCGTTGTGCCCCCAGACCATCACCAGCGCGTCGGAATTCGCGTACGCGAGCGGCCGGAGGAGTACGCCGTTGACCACGCTGAAGATCGCGGCGTTGGCGCCGATCCCGAGCGCGAGCGTAACTACGGCGACGGCGGTGAAGGCGGGGCTGCGGCGCAGCGAGCGCGCGGCGTAGCGGATGTCCTGCATGAGCGTGTCCACGACGGACCTCCAGTCGCCAGGAGGGACATATGAAGGAGGAAAGAGACAGCGGAAAGCAGTGACGACCAGGGTTCAGCAACTAAAGGGTTCAGGGTTCAGGTACTACCTCGGAGTAGAGACCTCTCCGCCAGAGTAGTTCCTGAACCCTGAACCCTGCCTCCTGAACCCTGTCTCACCCGCCCTGCCTCCTGAACCCTGGTAGTTCACTGCTTTCCGCTGTCTCCTCACGACTCTCTCGTCAGTGCACTTCGAACCCGCTCTCCCTGAGCTGCTGCTCGTCGGCCTTCTCGCGATGGCCGCGCTCCTCTTCCACGATCCGGCCGTCGAAGAGGTGAATGGAGCGGTCGGCGTGACGCGCATAGCGCGGGTCGTGCGTGACCATGCAGATGGTGGCGCCCTGGCTGTGCAGCTCCTTGAGGAGCTCCATCACCGCTTCGCCGTTCACGGAGTCGAGGTTACCAGTCGGCTCGTCGGCGAGCAGTATGAGCGGCTCGCCCGCCACGGCGCGCGCCACCGCGACGCGCTGCTGCTGACCGCCGGAGAGCTGCGCGGGGTAGTGCTTCACACGGTGACTCATCCCCACGCGCTCCAGCGCCTCGGTGACACGCTTGCGACGCTCGGCGGAGTCCATTCCGCGGTAGGTGAGCGGAAGCTCCACGTTCTCGTACACCGTGAGGTCGCCGATCAGGTTGAACGCCTGGAAGATGAAGCCGATCTGACGGTTGCGAACGCGCGCGCGCTGGCTCGCCGTGAGCTTCGCGACGGGCTGGCCGTCGAGGAGATATTCTCCATCCGTAGGCGTATCGAGGAGACCGAGGATGGATAGGAGGGTGGTCTTGCCACACCCGGAAGGGCCCGCGATGGCGAGATACTCGCCGGGCTTCACCTCGAGATGTACACCTGCGAGCGCGTGGGTCTCCACCTCGTCCGTGAAGAACACCTTCTTGATGCCATCGA
>JBIQMO010000068.1:7205-17038 GCA_044463245.1 Gemmatimonas aurantiaca | reverse complement strand
GAGCCGTATGGCCAGTGGCCATACGGCTCGAAATTAAAGACCTGACCCCGTCGTTCCCTTCAGCGCCGCCGCCACCCGCTCTCCCGCCTTCCCATCCCACCCCTCCGGCCTCCGCGCTCCATTCGTGCGAGTGGCCGCGCGCACCAACGCCGGCAGCTCGTCCGGCTCCTGCACCAGGCGGTTGGTTCCTTCGGTGATGGTGATCGGCCGCTCGGTGTTCGGGCGCAGCGTGAGGCAGGGCACGCCGAGCGCGGTCGTCTCCTCCTGCAGCCCGCCCGAATCGGTGACCACCACGTGCGCGCCGCTCACGAGATCGAGCATCTCGGGATAGGCGAGCGGCTCCAGCAGCTCCACGCCGCCCATGTCGAGCGCGATGTCGTTCAACCGCTGCCGCGTCCTCGGATGCACGGGGAAGATCACGCGCCGCTCGCGCGCCACCTCTCCCAGGGCGCTCGCGATCGCACGAAGGCGATCGGGCACATCCACGTTGCTCGGCCTGTGCAGCGTGACGGCCACCGCCTCCTTCTCGCCCACGCCGATCCGATCGCGGAAGCCGCTCCGCTTCGCCGCGTCGAGCGAATAGAAGAGCGTGTCGATCATCACGTTCCCCACGAACACGATCTCTTCCTCGGGCTCTCCCTCCGCGCGCAGCGTCTCGTCGGCATCGCGCGAGGGCGTGAGCAGGAGATCCGCGAGCCGGTCGGTGACTATCCGGTTGATCTCTTCCGGCATCGTACGATCGTTGCTGCGGAGCCCCGCCTCGACATGCGCCACCTTCACGCCGAGCTTCGAGGCCACTATCGCCGCGGCCATCGTGGAGTTCACATCTCCATAGACCACCAGCCAGTCGGGCTTCTGCTCGATGAGCACCGGCTCGATGCCGCTCATCACGCGCGCCGTCTGCACCGCGTGGCTCGCGCTCCCGACGCCGAGGTTGATGTCGGGTGCGGGAATGCCGAGGTCGCGGAAGAATCCCTCGGAGAGCGACTCGTCGTAGTGCTGGCCCGTGTGTACCACCACCTGGTCGAGTCCGATCGCTCGCGCGGCGCGATGCACGGGCGCGAGCTTGGGGAAGTTGGGACGCGCGCCCACTACATGCAGAAGCTTCACTGAAGAATGATTTTCGGAGGGAGTAGCTGGAGCACCGGCGCGCTGGAGACGCGCGAGCCGCGGTACGGTCACGTACGCTACCCGCGCAGGAGCATGGAATCAAGGACGAGGTTGGCCCGGCAGCTTTCCGGCTGCTACCGCCGACACCTCCTTCCCCCAGGCGTCGGCCGCCATGGCCGCGTCCGCGAGTGGTAGCGCGATCTCCGGGTGGCTATGATTTCCGGATGACGCCCACTTTCTACCGGGCTGCACGCGAGGACCGCCGCCGGCCGCTCCCATGAACACCGTTCAGCGAAACGACCCCTGCCCCTGCGGGTCGGGGAAGAAATACAAGAGGTGCTGTATGGCCGCCGACGAGAAACGGGAGCGCACACTGCGCCTGGTGCACCCCGATGACGATGCGTCGCAGCGGAGGAACGACCTGCGCGATCTCGACATCGGCACGGTGTGGCAGATCGACCTCGCTCCGATTCCCACTCGCTTTGTCGACGATCCGTCCGCTCGAGCCGCGATGCTCATCGTGCTCGCCAACGGTGTGGCGCTCCACGCCGACATCAGCTTTCACGCGCCCTCGGAATACGACGACATCGCGAAGCTCTTCGAGGCCGCCATCGACGCGTCGGCCGATGCGTCACGTGTGCAGCCCACCGCTGTAGAGGTCCGCTTCAGCGAGATCGCCGCTCCCCTCGCGCGGCGTCTGGAACCGCGCGGCATCTCCGTTCGCACTGTAGACCGGATGCCGCGTGTGCAGGCAGCGCTGCTGGATGTGCAGAGACGCGTCCTCGGGCTGGATACTTCCCAGGAATCGGATGCCAGCCTCGGGCTCCGCCTGTCGAGCGCCGGAACGTGGCGCGGATGGGGGCTGCCCGACGATCGAATAGCGCGGCTCTTTTCCGCCGCCGCTGCATTCTATCGGGCTGCGCCGTGGAGCACCGTTTCCGACGATTTCGTTTTTCGCTGCCAACGTCCTGGCGGTGGCGGTTGGGATTGCCTCGTACTCGGCAGTGCGGAAATGGGGCTGGGACTCGCGCTCTACGCGCGGAGGGAAGACATCGCCCGCGCCATCGTCGGCGCTGCGAGCGAGATCGGGCTACCCGCGGCCGGCGGCGCGGTCCTCTCGTTCACCTTCGAAGACGCCGACTCCATCGGGCGCGCGGCAGTCCGCGAGATACGCTCCGCAGGCTGGGAGGTAGCGGCGTCCGACGCATATCCCGTTCTCCTCTCGCTCGACACGCCAGGCGGCGGCGTGACGAGCAGCCAGTTCCAGGATCTGGAAGCTGCGCTCCTGGCCATCCCGGCCTTCGTGAAGGAGAACCACGATGTACTCACCGGTGAGAGGGAGGCATCGTCCCCCCTCGTGTGGACGCACCCCGAAAGCGGCACCGTCGTCAGCGAAGAAATCGACTTCGAAGGTCCAGATAACGTAGGCGAGGCGCTCTGGGGAAGACCATCCGAGCTCGAGCCGTCGCTGCCGCGGGGGCGCGGTGCGGATCCGGCGGCCGCCATCCTCGACTCGGTCGCGCGAGACGACAGCGACCTCGATGAGGATGCTCTCGAAGCGGCCGAGGAGAAGGAGATGCTGATCGTGGATCAGTTCGGCGATCGGCTCAGCGCTGGTTTCCACGGCAAACCGCTCTCCGACGCCACGGTGATGAAGCATACGAGGAACGTCAGCGTCTTCGTGGATTTCCTCTGCAGGTATCAGGAGATACCACTGCGCGCCGCCACCGAGTACGACCTGCGCGTCTTCCTCTATGACTGGTTCCCGAGAAAGATGATGGTGAGCGCGACGAATGCGCGCTCGCTCCCTGGATCGCTGAAGCGCTTCTTCGAATACCTGGCGAAGTTCGAAGGCATCGAATATCCCTGGGCGTACTCCATCCTGCGCGACGTCGACATCTACATGGAACGCTGGGAGTCCTTCCCCGGCGGCCACTGGTGGGACGACGAGGTCGGGGAGTGGCGATCTTATCTCTATGCCAACCTCGCTGCGCGCGGCTTGATACACGATATGGGTCGCGGCTCGGAGGGTGGGGTGCGGTGGGCCGCTGTCGATGGGATGATGGGCCCGGTCGAGGCGGAGCTGGATGCCGCGCTCCAACGACTGTGGCTCATCTGGCGAGAGGAGGAGATCTTGCGCGGGACCACCGACCCCGAAGCAGTCGAGGCGGCGCTCGCCCTCCGGCAGCGGGAATGGGAGTCGACACCCAACGCGCTCACGGATGGCGCGACCCCCGCCGAAGCCATCGCGCGCGAGCAGACGACTCGGCGACTTCCACATTGAGGGCGCAATCCTTGCCCGCCACCATGCTCCTATGAGCGACACCGTCACCCTCACCCTTCGCTCCACTCTCGACGCGGTCGTCGAAGCAGAGTCGATCACGCCTGACCGCTTCGCCACGCTCTCCAACGCCGAGATCGCGCGGCTCTCCGTGTGGCGCGGCCGCGAGCAGCTCGCGCTCGGCGATCTCTTCGAGGTCGACGGTGAGCGCTCGGCGCGCGTGCACGCCGTGGGCGAGCTCGCGAAGATGGATGCGCTAGGCGCGGCGATGTCGAGTGGCGAGCTGATGGTGGATGGGAACGTGGGACGCTACGCGGGCTCGCGCATGAGCGGCGGTATCCTGCGCGTCAACGGGAACGCGGGCGACGGCGCGGGGCTCGAGATGGCGGGCGGGCTTCTCGACATCTCCGGTGACGCGGGCGATCGCGTGGGCGCCGCGCGGCTCGGCGCATCGAAGGGAATGCTCGGCGGCGAGATCATCGTGCGCGGCCGGCTCGGCGCGGAAGCGGGCACACGTATGCGCCGCGGCACCGTAGTGTGCTTCGGCGCGGGTGACCGCGCGGGCGAGGCAATGATAGCCGGGAGCGTCATTGTGCTCGGCGACGCCGGGAGCGACACCGGCCGCTACAACAAGCGCGGAAGCATCGTGGTGTTCGGGAACGCGGGGATCCCGCCCACCTACGCCTATGCCTGCACCTACCGCCCACCACACCTGGCGCTGACGTTGCGGTACCTGCAGTCGAGGCACGGATTACGGATCGCTGACGAGCACGTGCGCGGACTCTATCGCCGTCACTCCGGCGATCTCTCGGAGCTCTCGCGCACGAGCGGCGAGATCCTCCAATGGGCAAGTGCGAGATGACGGACACCACGACTTCTGCCGCGTCGAGCGGCGCGAGCGCGACCGCGGAACGTGCGGCCATGCATACCGACCTTCACCTGAACGAGCGCGCCTGGGCCATCGCCGACGAGCTCGAGTCGCGCGCCGACGAGCTGCGCATCGCGGTGACGCGGCTTCCCTCCGGCGCGCGCGTCATCGACGCCGGCGTGAACGTACCCGGCGGCATCGGTGCTGGTGTCGGCCTCGCCCGACTCTGCATGGCTGACCTGGGGAATATTAGTTTCGATTCGTTACTAATTGGCGATACGCCTTACGTCGGCATTCGCGTCTGGACCGATCACCCCGCCGTGGCGTGCGTGGCATCGCAATACGCCGGCTGGGCGATCAAGGTCGATAAGTATTTCGCCATGGCCTCCGGGCCGCTTCGCGCGCACGCCCGCGTCGAGACCGAGCTCTTCGACAAGCTCGGCTACTCCGAGCGTGCCGAACGCGGCGTGCTCGTCCTCGAGGGACGCAAGCTCCCCGACGATGCGGTCGCGACGTACGTGGCGGAGAAAGCGCGCATGGACCCTTCGGCCATCACTTTCGCGATAGCCCCTACGGCCTCGCTGGCCGGCGGCATCCAGGTGACGGCACGCTCGGTCGAGACCGGCCTTCACAAGATGGACGCGGTGGACTTCGACTTCACCCGCGTGGTCAACGGCATAGGCACCGCCCCCATTGCGCCCGTGGCGAAGGACGATCTCAACGCGATTGGCCGCACCAACGACTGCATCCTCTATGGCGGCGAAGCGCGCTTCACGATAGATGCTTCGGATGCGGAGCTGGAGGAGCTGGCGCGCAAGCTCCCCGCGTCATCGTCCGGCGACTACGGGACCCCCTTCGTCGAGATCTTCGAGCGCTACGACGGCGACTTCTACAAGATCGACAAGCACCTCTTCAGCCCCGGCGAAGTCTGGCTCACCTCGGCCACCTCCGGGCATACATTCCACGGCGGTAAACTCGATCCCGCGGTGCTCAGGAAGTCGTTGCTCGGCTGACCCGGTGAAGCGCGGGGGTCTGGGTCATCGCGCTTGGCCGTAACTGCGCACGCGGAGGGCATCGCGCTTGGCCATAACTGCGCACGCGGAGAGCGCGGAGGGAACGGCGAGAGGACGCGGAGAACGGCCTGGAGGGGGAGCATCGCGATCCTGATACCGGCCAGAGCCTCTGCGTCCGGGTCTCTTGAAAAACTGGAACGCGGAGAACGCAGAGAACTGCAGAGAGAACGCAGAGGGTGCTGCACAATCAGCTACGAGGCGCAAGCGGCCGGGAGAAAAAGGGGAACTGCTCCCGCGCCTGGAGCTCTGCCCACCTGGGCAGAGCTCCAACGGCGGGAGCAGTTCCTCAAAAACCCCTCATTCGAGATCCCGCCTTACGGGTTTTCTCTGCGTTCTCTGCGCTCCTTTTAGAGGAGCGCAGACCCCGCGATGCGCTCGGATCGGGATCGCGATGCCAGTCCGTAACGGTTTTCTCCGCGTCCTCTCGCCGTTCCCTCCGCGCTCTCCGCGTGCGCAGTTATGGCCCAGCGCGATGAACCCACTCTCACCACCCCGACCTTCGCAATCAACCGAGAGGAGCCCAAACCCACGATGAACCCAAGGCTCGCCCGATGAAAATTCCGATCCTCTCCTCCCGCACCGGCTGGCACACGGATCAACTGCTGCGCGCGCTCAGGGAGAGAGGGCACGAGGGGATCACGCTGCGCTACGAGTCGCTCATTGCCCGGCTCGGCACTCGCCACGACCTCGGCGCGGAGGGCGAGGTGCTGATGAATGCGCCGGCGGTCCTCGCGCGGATCATACCGAACGGGTCGCTGGAGCAGATCATCTACAGAGTCGATGCGCTGCACTGGCTCGAGGACGCAGGAGTCGTGGTGATGAACTCGCCGCGCTGCATCGAGCGATCGGTGGACAAGTTCTACACCTCGGCGATACTCCAGCACGCGGGACTTCCCACACCCGAGACGGTGGTGTGCGAGAGCATCGACGATGCCATGGATGCCTTCCGCGCGATGGGCGATGTCATCGTCAAGCCGTTATTCGGCTCGATGGGGCTCGGGATGGTGAGGGTGAGCGATGAGGACAGTGCGTGGCGGGTCTTCCGTGCGCTGGAAGCCATACGCGGGGTTTATTATCTTCAGCGCGCCGTCGGGCAGGGTAAGGGGCAAGAGGGAGCAGCGGACGTGCTCGGTGAGCGCGAGGGGCGTGACGTGCGCGCCTTCGTCGTCGGCGACCGCGTGATCGGCGCGATCGAGCGGAGCGCCCCTGGTTGGCGCACCAACGTCGCGCGCGGCGGGAGAGCGCGCGCCTTCGAGTTGCCGAGCGAGTGGTGCGCCATGGCACTCCGCGCAGCGCGCGCGGTGGGGGCCGAGTATGCCGGGGTGGACCTGCTGCCGGCGGACGATGGGACCGTCTACGTACTCGAGGTCAATGGTATCCCCGGATGGCGCGGTCTCCAACAGGCAACATCCATCGACGTGGCCGCGGCGATAGTGGACCATCTCCTCGGCATTCTCCCGGCGAGCGATTGAGCGAGCGCATTCGCGACCGCTCCGACGACATCGCCACCGCGGCCCAGCTCGCGTGTCTCCTCGAGGCTAGCGCTCCCAAGCCCGGCAACGTCTCGCCCGGCAGACACTTCCACGACACACGCTACGAGGATTTCCTCGCGAGCGCAGCAGCCATCGGTCCCGCCTTCGCGCGCGCCGGCGACTCCACGCTCGGCGCCACCATCCTCGAGTCCATCCGCGCCACCGCCCGCTGGACGCGCAGCAACACCAACCTGGGGATCGTGCTTCTTCTGGCCCCTCTGGCGCACGCCGCGCACGGGGCTTGCCGCACGCGTTCCACGATCCGTAAGGAGCTCGCGCGCGTTCTCCGCTCCGCCAGCGTGCGCGATACGGCCGACGTGTACGAGGCGATCCGCATCGCGCATCCGGCGGGGCTGGGGAAGGTCGAAGATGAGGATGTGGCGTCCGCGCCGAGTAGCGCGCTACGCGATGCGATGGCGCTGGCGGCCGAGCGTGATGGGATAGCGAGCGAGTACACGACCGACTTCGCCGTGACCTTCGAGACCGGCGCTCCGGCGCTGGCGCGCGCCCGCCGCGACGGCTTCTCGTGGGACGACGCCGTGGTGGAGTGCTACCTCGCCCTCCTCGCCGCGACGCCCGATACGCACATCGCCCGGAAACTTGGCGGCGCCGAGGCCGTTCATGTATCGGAGAGTGCGCGCGCGGTGCTCGCGGCAGGGGGAGTTCGTACGGCCGCGGGACGCGACAGTATCGCGCTACTCGACCGACAGTTGCGTGATGAGCGCAACAGCCGCAACCCCGGCACCACCGCAGACCTCACGGCCGCGGCGATCTACGTCGTGCTGCTGGAGGAGCGACTCCAAACGACCCGAGATGGAATCGACAGAGAGTAGGGAACCAATGAGCATCGATCGCGAGTTCAGGGTGAGCGTCACGAAAGACTATCTGGTCTTCGCGTCGGCACACTTCATCACCTTCGCGGGCCACCGATGCGAGTCGCTGCATGGACACAACTACAGGGTGGGGATCACCATCGAAGGCAACCTCGACGAGTCGAGCTGGTACGTGCTCGACTTCTCCGAGGTGAAGAAGATGATGCGTCGTTACTGCGACGAGATAGACCACAAGGTCCTTCTGCCGCTGCAGAACCCCAGAATTCAGGTGGAGGAGCGCGACGACTTCGTGCACGTCGCCTACCAGGGAAAGCCACGCTACGTTTTCCCGCGCTCCGACTGTGCGCTGCTCCCCATCCCCAACACCACGGTGGAGATGCTCGCGCGCTACCTCGCACACCTCGTCCGTCACGAGCTGGAGGAGCACGGACTCAAGAACCTTACGGGACTCGAGCTCGAGGTAGAGGAGAACTTCGGCCAGTCGGCCACCTACCGAGAGCTTTTGAAGTGAAAGGAACGGAACGTCAGAAAGATCGAGAGGCCAGGTAATGTTATTTCTTTCCCCCTTGCTTGCCGCGGCGGCCGCGGCGCACATCGCATCGGCAACGCCGGCGTCCGCATGGATTGCACGAGACACCGCCGGCTCCGAGGCAGTGCGCTCCAGCGTTGATTCCGCCAGCGGCTACGCGGAAGCGCGGATGCGCGTCACCGTGGACAGTGCCAACTCGCGGATCGTGGTGAGTACCGGGCCCTTCCACCTCCCGGCGAAGCCCGCGGCAATGCAGGGGATGCACATGCACGGATCGCACGACATGACGGGGATGGAAGGGATGGAGGGGATGGAGGGGATGGAGCATCACTCCCTCTCGCACTTCATGCGCTTCGACTGGCCGGTGGATGGGTGGCTGCGCGGCTTCCGCGTCGACATGGTCGACGCTGCGGGGAAGCCGCTCCCCAGCGACCTCCTCCACCACCTCATCGGAGTGAACCTCGATCGCAGGCAGCTCGTCTACCATGCGGTCGAGCGTCTCTTCGGCTGGGGCTCGGAGACCGATCCCGTGGAGCTCCCTTCCGGCCTCGCCGTTCCGCTGAAGGATGGTGAGCACCTCGGGATGTACGCGATGTTCGACAACCAGACGGGGAAGGATGTCGACGCATACCTGCGCGTCACGATTCCCTACGTCTCCACCGCGTCTGGCAAGCATCCGAGGCCGGTGCTTCCCCTCTACATCGACGTGAACAACGTCGTCGGGGGGACCACCACCTTCGATGTCCCGCCCGGGAAGTCGACGCACAGCTTCGATTTCGAGGTTCCCACGAGCGTTCGCGTGCTCGCGGTTGGCGGCCACCTGCACGACTTCGGCGAGAGTGTTAGCCTCGAGGACGCCGAGTCGGGGAAGGTGTTGGTGAAGCTCAAGGCGAAGCGTGGCAAAAAGGGGCTCGTGAAGGGAGTGGGGCGCTTCGTCTTCGGCTACAACACCGACGCGCTCCACCTCGTCCAGGGCCATCGCTACCGGGTGGTGGCGGTGTACGACAACCCCACCGACTCCACCCTCCGGGACGGCGGGATGGGGCACATCAATGGTGCGGTGGTGCCGGACGACGTGAGCAAGTGGCCCGTACTCGACCCCAACGACCCGCTGGTGAAGAAGGACATCGCCTCTCTGCCGACTGGTGGCGCTCAGTCGTCGGCGAACGGCGAGGTGACGTCGAGCAGCGAAGTGCCGCACAGCCACAGGATCGACCCTTGATCCGTTGAGCCGAGATGCAGCGCGCTCCCCACCAGGGCGGCATCGACGCCCGCGTCGGCGAGCCGCTGGAGATCGGCGGCGTCTCTTATCCCGCCGCCGGCCGCGAGCTCCACGCGCGGAAGCGCGCGTTGGAGCTCGCGCATCATGGCGAGGTCGGGTCCCGTCCCCATCCCCACGCGCGCGAGGTCGAGGACAATGATCGTGCTGAATCCGGCCTCCGCCGCGAGCTCGGCGATGGCGCGCGGGGCGAGGGCGCTGAGCGTGGGGTCGGCGGTAATAGGCCGACCGGCGCGGAGGTCGAGGGAGAACACCGCGCGGGCGTTAGGCTGACGGGCTGCATTAGGCTGACGGGCTGCATTAGGCTGACGGGCTGCATTAGGCTGAC
>JBIQMO010000068.1:0-7105 GCA_044463245.1 Gemmatimonas aurantiaca | reverse complement strand
CGGGCTGCATTAGGCTGACGGGCTGCATTAGGCTGACGGGCTGCATTAGGCTGACGGGCTGCATTAGGCTGACCAGCTCCGTTAGACCGACCGGGTACGTCAGGCTGACCCGCGTCTTTGGGACCGGTCAGTCTAATAGCGACCGCGAGGCGCTCGAGCTCGGCGCGCGGGTCGGCGACGGCAGGAAGTGTCTCCAGACCCACGATCACCCGCGCCGCGCCGTCGTCGATCACCTCGCGCGCCCAGCCAACACCGGCGACGCCGGCGTCCACCCACGTGGCGACGTCCGAAAGATCGCCGGCGATCGCCCGCCTCAGCTCCCGCTGCGGCGCTCCGCCGGTGATTGCGTCGAGGTCTGCGAGGTACAGCTCCCGGAGCCCCAGCCGCTCGCGGCACGCACGCGCGATCATTCGCGCATCGCCCGACGCACCGGGCGCGAGCTGCGACGAAAGTGGCGCGTAACTGGCGCGATACCCCGCACATGCGTGCACTGCATAGCCGCCGAAAAGGTCCAGTACCGGAATTACGCGCATCGTTCGATCGCGGACGGAGCGACCGAGCGAGCGCCCCGCAATGAGGTGACCGAGCCATGAATAGTCCGCGGGCCGCCGTCACCGGCTGGGACGTGGGAGGCGTGAACACGAAGGTAGCGCGGGTAGAGGCCGGCGCGCTGCGCGCACTCCGCTCCGTCCCCTTCGAGATCCAGCGCGCGCCCGGCGATCTCGCACCGCTCATCACTCGGCTCGCCCGGGAAATGGGCTCCGTAGCGGGAGATCACCATGCGGTGACCATGACAGCGGAGCTCTCGCAGCACTTCCTCACCAAGCGCGAGGGAGTGTCCTTCGTGCTCGACGCCTTCGAGCATGCGCTCCCGGGAAGCACGATCCAGGTGCTCGGAACCGATGGTCTCTTCAGGGGCGCGAACGAGGCTCGGCGCGAGTACCTGCTCAGCGCTGCCTCCAATTGGGCGGCGACTGCGGCATTGGTGGCTGGTAAATGGCCCCACGCTGTTCTTGTCGACGTCGGTACCACCACCACGGACGTCATCCCCGTCCGCGCTGGAATGGTCGTGGCGCGCGGTCGCACGGACCCCGACCGCCTCCGCTCCGGAGAGCTCCTCTACCTCGGCGCGCTCCGGACGCCGGTCGAGGCGATAGTGCAGGAGGTACCGCTCGGCGATTCGATGGCGGGAGTGTCGGCGGAATCTTTCGCGCTCACCGGGGACGTCTACCTCTGGCTCGGTGAGATAGCCGAGAGCGAGTACACGGTGTCCACCCCCGACGGCCGCGCCGCGGACCGCGCCGGCGCTCGCGATCGGCTGGCGCGGGTCGTCTGCGCCGACGGTGAGATGCTGGACGACGCGGCCATCGATGCCATCGCGCGCCATGTTGCCCGGGTCCAGGCGGAGCGCGTGGCGCGGTCGCTCGAGCGAGTAATCGCTCATCATCCTTCTACCTCACTCGTGGTCACGGCTGGGCTCGGAAGCTTCATCGCGCGCCGCGCGACCAGCCTGCTACGGCCCACGCCGCTGCCGGTCGCGGAGCTCGGCGCCGACTTCACCCCCGCGGCGGCAGTAGCGCTCCTTCTCTCTGAACGGCACCACCAGGCTGTCATCCCAGCGAACACGGACAGCGTCGTCCTCGTAAACGCCCAAATCGTCAGCCCCGCGCAAGCGGGGATCCATATTCGGTCGGGCAACGTGGGTCCCCGCTCACGCGAGGCTGACGGCGCCCCAGCCCGCATAACGACCGTCGTCAAAGTGGGCGGAGCGCTACTCAGTCGCCAGGGCGCACTCGATATAGTAGTACCGGTTCTCTCCCGCGTGGCGGAACGCGGCGATCCGGTACTGGTCGTCCCCGGTGGCGGACCTTTCGCGGACGTGGTGCGGAAAATCGACACCGAGCTCGGGCTTTCAGATGATGCCGCCCACTGGATGGCCATCTTCGCGCTCGATCAATACGCGGAGCTCCTCGCCTCCAGGATTCCCCTGTCGCGCGCGGTCCGCGACCCGCTCGAGGCGTCCGCGGCTCTCGCTGCCGGAGCGCTCCCCATCCTGGCCCCCTCTACCTGGCTCCGGCGCTCCGACCCCCTCCCCCACTCATGGGACGTAACCTCCGACAGCATCGCGGCTTGGGTGGCAGGCGAGGTAGGTGCGGAGCGGCTCGTCCTGGCCAAGGCCGCCAAGGTAGACCTTTCCGCGCTCGTGGATCCCTACTTCGCTCGCGCGCTCCCCGAGAAGGTTAAGGCCCTCATAGTGGAGCCAAGCGAGCTGGCCGCGGTGCTGGGCGTGTCGTGAGCTCCACGGGATTGATGCTGCTGCACCGCAACCCACCGGGGTACGCCCAGCTCAGCAGCGGCGAAGATGGTGGTCAGAAATGTTTCGACGCCTACATCGAAACGTTTCAGCTCCTTCCGAGCGGCAGTCCAAGCAGCCGCGACCGTTGATCTTGGCGCTTTGCGCCCCTGCAACGAAACGTGACAGCGGACCGGGCTGACGCGACACGGCCCCGGCCGGTATGCGCGTTGCTTTCCCCTTCGGCCGTCCAGGGCACGAGCTCAGGGCACTGGCCTCCACGGTGGCGTGGGGGATCAACTTTCACAGGGGTCGACGATGACTCGCTCGCGTTCCACCATCATCACTCGCATCACGGCGTTCGCGCTGGCGGCGATGCTCGCGGCGTTCAGCGCCAGCTGTTCGTCCGATGCGCTTCCCACCGCTCCGCCGAGCCAGGCGAGCCAGGGGGATCAGCAGCAGGTAGATCCGCTCCTCGGTCTTCCGCTCGAGGGGATACTCGATGGACTCGGCGGTGCCACCGGCTCGCTGGGCCAGATCCTCACCTGCAAGTCGCAGAGTTACGCGTACGACAGCGAGGTCATCGGCCCGTGGGGCGGCATGCTCCGCGTGGGCAAGCACACCTTCTACGTTCCGCCCGGTGCACTCGACAGCGACGTGCGCATCACCGCCGAGGCGCCCGCGGGGAATACCATCTCCGTGCGCTTCAACCCCGAGGGGCTGAAGTTCGATCGTAACCACGAACCCGTCCTCACGCTCGACTACAGCGACTGCGGTCTCGTGCGGAATCTTCTTCCCAAGCGGATCGCGTACACCGACGAGCGGCTCAACATCCTGAGCATCCTGCAGTCGCTCGACAACATCTTCACTCACCGGGTGAGTGCGCGGATCGAGCACTTCTCGCGGTACGCGATCGCCTTCTAGGACCCGTTGTATGTCCAAGATGCGCCCGCGCAATCAGACGTCCTCCTTCTACCCGCGAGGATCGTCCGTACGGCTGGTTCGGAGCCCGGCAACACCGGCCCGCCGTGCGGGCGACCTCCTCGCTCTCGCGCGCGAGCGTGAGCGCGCTGGCTACATCGATCGCGCCATCGAGTCGTACGAGGCAGCAATAGAGTACGCGGACCAGAGCGGCGAGAGCTCCGTGCTCGCCGAAGCGCTGCGAAGACTCGGAGTCGTGCAGCACCATCGCGACGACCAGGTCTCCGCGCGCGCGCTGGCCGAGCGGAGCTACGAGGTGGCGATGGCCGCGGGTCACGGGATCCTCGCGGCCGAAGCACTCAACCTGATCGCGGCCGTCGAGTTCGAGGGTGGCGCGATCCCCGCTGCGCGCCAGATATACCAGCGCGCGCTCGCGCTCGCGGGCACCAACCTGGAGATCCGCGCCCGCATCGAGCAGAACCTCGGCGTGCTCGCCAACGTTCAAGGCGACCTCCCCTCGGCCCTGCAGCACTACCTCCGCTCCCTCGACGCCTGCCGCAGTCTCGGCGACGAGCACGGCTGCGCCATCGCCTACCACAACCTCGGGATGATCAGCGCCGACCAGCAGCTCTGGGACGACGCCGATCGCTACTTCACATCGAGCGTGGAGATTGCGCGCCGCAACGGTGACGTGCGGCTCGAGGGGCTCTGTCTCCTCAATCACTGCGAGGTCCACCTCGCGCGCCAGCACTACGATCTCGCGAAGCAGAACGCGGAAGACGCGCTGGCCATCTTCGACCGCCTCGACGCACGGCTCGACAAGGCCGACGCGTACAAGGTGCTCGGCGTGGTCTACCGCGACACGGGCCGTCACGCGCTCGCCGAGTCGCGTCTCACCGCGGCGATCGACCTTGCGGTGAGCACCGGCTCGGTGCTGAGTCAGGCGGAGGCGACTCGCGAGCTCGCGCGCCTGTACCAGGCTATGGGCCGGAACCAGGAGGCGCTCACCCTCCTCAACGCCGCGCACAGCCTCTTCGAGCATCTCGATGCGCGCGTCGACATGTTCGACGTGCTCGCCAAGCGCGCGCGACTCGAGGACACGTATCTCACCATCGTCCGCAACTGGGGCCAGTCGATCGAATCCGCGGACAGCTACACGCACGGTCACTGCGAGCGCGTCGCCGGCTACGCGCTCGAGGTCGCGCGCGAGCTCGGCTTCGACGAGGCGAGTCTCACCACCATCCGGCTCGGCGCCTACCTCCACGACCTCGGCAAGGTGAAGGTGCCGCACGAGATACTCAACAAGACCGGATCGCTCACGCGCGAGGAGTTCGAGGTGATCCAGATGCACCCCGTGTGGGGGATCGAGCTGCTGGAAAACGTCGAGTTCCCGTGGGACATCAAGCCGCTCATAAGATGGCACCACGAGAAGTACGACGGATCGGGGTATCCCGACCGGCTGAAGGGCGATGAGATCCCGGTGAACGCGCAGATCATCTGCATCGTGGACGTGTACGACGCACTCACCACCACACGCAGCTACAGAAAGGCACTCGACAAGAGCGAGGCGCTGCGCAGGATGCGTGAGTCGAAGCACTGGTGGCGTCCGGACGTCTACGACGCGTTCATGAAGACCGTCGGTGCGGAGGAGAACGACGATGCCGGGAACATCGACAGCGCTTGCGCCGATGGTGGTGGATCGGGCATCGTGCGGGGTGAAGCCGCATAGCGAAAATTCCGCCCCGCACGACGAGCGGTACATGCGCCGCTGCATCGAGCTCGCCCAGCTCGCACTCGACGCGGGTGACGTACCGGTGGGCGCCGTGGTGGTGCGCGATGGTCGCGTGATCGGCGAGGGCTACGAGCGTGCTCGCGCGCGTCTCGATCCCGCCGCGCACGCCGAGGTCGAAGCGCTGCGCGCCGCATGCGCCACGCTGGACACGCTCGACCTCTCGGGTGCCACGCTCTATACGACCGTGGAGCCCTGCATGCTCTGTTCGTACGCCGCGCGACAGACTCGCATCCGGCGTGTGGTGTACGGTGTGAAAGCCGGCTCGCTCGGCGGGGCCACCGGACGATACCCGCTCCTGACCGATGCGTCATCCTTCACGGGAGGCGAGCCGCCGAGCGTGGCGGCCGGCATCCTCGCCGAGGAGTGCGAGCGGCTTCTCGCCGAACGCGGGAGACGCGCGTAGTCGCGCGTAGACACGTGGCACCCGTTGGCCATCGGGCGGCCACCTGGCGAGGCGGCGCCCATCCTGGTCACCACCAGCGATCTCGATCGTCCAACGGCAGGTCGCCGCACCGCGGTTTTCACGTCGTTCACACGCCGCGTGCCAGCGCCTCGGCTGCACGTCATCAGGTGCCACTCCCGGCCCCGCATCGGCTGCCGTCCCACGACATTACGGCCCGTTGCGGATCGGCTACTTCGTTCTACCCCTGCTTGCACTTCCCGCGCTCGGCTGCGGCACCGACGCGCTGGCACCCGACAGGCCGGACATCGGGAAGGTGGCGCTCCCACGCGTCCTGCGCGTAGAGGCTGTCGGCGGCCGCGCGCAGCACGCGTATCCCGGACACGTTCTCCCCGAGCCGCTCGTGGTGCAGCTCCACGATGGCAACGGCCATCCCGTCGCGCGCGCGCCGGTGGAGTGGTCGGCAACTGTGGGTGCCATTCTCCCCACCGCGCTGACCACGGATTCACTCGGCCGGGCGAGCGCGGAGTGGACGATGGGCGCCACACCGGGAAGGTACGTGGCCACGGCGAGGATCGGTCGCAGCACGAGCGTGGAGTTCGAGGCGTGGATAGACAGGCCGCCTCCCGCCTCGCTCTCCGCGTTGACGACTGAGACCTACGATGGATCCGGGGAGGCGGTCCATCCGGACCACGTCTCGCTCCCCACGTCGTGGACGATCGGTTCGAGCGCGCTCATCGCCACGCCGTATCCGGGTGGGAACTCCAAGTTCGAGAACCCCTCGCTCTTCACCAGCGCCGACGGCAGCTACTGGGCGGCGCCCGCGGGCGTCGAGAATCCCCTCGTCAGCCCGAGCGCCGGCTATCTCTCGGATCCGGACGCGCTCTACGATCCGGAGTCCTCCGAGATCTGGCTGTACTATCGCCAGGTCACCACGCAGAACCTGATCTGGCTCATCCGTTCGAGCGATGGTGCCCGGTGGAGCGAGCCGGTGCTCGTGGCGAGCGCCCGTAATCACCAGCTCATCTCGCCGACAGTCGTGCGTCGCGCGACTGGTGACTGGCTCATGTGGGCGGTGAATGCGGGAGTCGATGGCTGCTCGGGCTCGAGCACCACGGTCGAGCTTCGCCGCTCCGCCGATGGCATCCACTGGTCGGATCCGGAGAGCGTGTCGCTGGGGCAGCCCAACGGTTTCGCCTGGCATCTCGACGTTCGCTGGATTCCCGAGCGCAACGAGTTCTGGGCGCTCTATCCGATGAAGACCGGACGGAACTGCACCACGAGCGCCGTCTACCTCGCCACCAGTGCGGACGGCGTCGAGTGGCAGAGCTATCCCGCCCCGCTGCTCGAGAGCGGCGTTCTCCCCGAGCTGTGGGATGTGGTCTACCGCTCCAGCCTCGATCTCGACGCGGAGTCCGGCTCGCTGGACGTCTGGTACTCCGGGGCGCGCTACGACGGGAAGGTCTATGTGTGGTCGTTGGCGCGGGAGCGACTTTCGATCCCCGCGCTCCTCGCCCGGGTGACTGCCGCCGACGGGGCGGCGCTCCTGGCGTCGAACGCAGCGGCCACGCAATCGGGACGCGAGAGGCCGCCCGCGCTGACTGACGCCACAGCCCCGTAGCTGAACGACGGGGAACGACGGGGAACGACGGGGTCAGGTCTTTAATTTCGAGCGGGCTGAACTGAACGACGGGGTCAG
>JBIQMO010000067.1:0-17202 GCA_044463245.1 Gemmatimonas aurantiaca | reverse complement strand
CCTTCATAGCCCTCGCCTCCGCCCACCGCGCCGCCCGCGAATCGCTGGACTCCACCAGCGAAGCCCGCTACCGGAGGCTGGTGGATCGGATGGGGAGGGTGAATGAGGAGTTTGGGGCGTCGGGGTGTCCGAGGCCGTGAGAGTGAGAGAAAGCAGAAAGCAGGAACCACGAGGGTTCAGGAGGCAGGGTTCAGGGTTCAGGTACTGCGGGTGCGGCGTCTGCTGACGACGGATCGCAGCGCCAGGAGCATGCGCGACGTTTCGCGTGCCAATGAAAGTGGGCGCGCGAGTTGCGGGGTGGACGCGTAACCCAAGTCGCGAGCGGCGAGCAGGAGGGTCTGTAGTTCGGCCAGTGACCCGCTGGCTATCGAAAGATGGTTCAGGTACTCACCCACATGAATGCGCGAATGACCCTCCGCAATGTTCGATGGCACTGAGATCGCGCTCCTACGTATCTGGTCTGCCATAGCGTACCGTTCTGCGGGCGGGAGCTCTGCCGCCACTTTGTAGCTCTCCCGTACCAATTCCATCGCCCGCTGCCAGACAGTGAGATTCATGAAGCCGCTGACGGACATCGCAACCTCCTGAGGGGTGAGCAGAGAGGGTAGATCCAGAGCAGCACCGAAGCGTCATCTTCCTGTCGCGACGAAGCCGGATTCCCGCCGTTCCCTGCCCGCCGTTCCCTGCCTCCCGCCTCCTGCAGTACCTGAACCCTGAACGCTGCCTCCTGAACCCTCGCAGTTCCTGAACCCTGAACCCTGCCTCCTGAACCCTGGTGCTCTCCCCCTCCCTCATCCTCATCCTCGCCGTCGTGCTCGCGTATCTCGCGGCGCATGTGGCGTTCGATTGGCTGGCGAAGAGGTTTCTGCTCGTCAGCGGGGTGGAGTATCTGCTGCTCGGGATACTGCTCGGGCCGCACGTCAGCGGGGTGCTCTCGGAGCAGACGATGGCGGGGTTCGCGCCCTTCATCACGCTCGCGCTGGGGTGGATCGGAGCGATAGTGGGGACGCAGTTCTATCTCACGGCGCTCGTCAGGATTCCGGGGCTGGCGTACCGGCTCGCGTTCCTCGAGGCGCTGGCGACGGCGTTCGTGGTGGCGGGGCTCGAGACGTACGCGATCTCGTGGCTCGGCGGGCGGCCGGTGTCGTTCGCCATCGTGCCGGCGGTGGCGCTCGGCGCGATCGCGGCGGTGTCGGCGCCGGCGGGGATCGAAGTAGTGGCGCGGCGCATCGGCGGACGGCGCGAGCCGATACTCAGACAGCTACAGGTAGCCACCGCCATCGATGCACTGGTGGGGATCGTCACGATGGGCGTCCTCTTCTGCATCTACCATCCGGCCAACGGGAACACGTCGCGTCCGATCACGCCCACCGAGTGGGCGGTGATCACGATTGCGATCGGCGTGGTGGGCGGAGCGCTCTTCCATCTCTTCCTCGGCGGCGAGACGAATCCGGATCGACTCTTCATCTCGCTCGCTGGCGCGATCATCCTCGCGAGCGGGGCGGCGTCGTACCTGCACCTCTCGCCGGTGCTCACCTCGATGATCGTGGGGGCCACGCTGATCAACACCTCGCGCAGCCGCGAGGCGATCACGCAGACGCTGGCGCGCTCGGAGCAACCCTTCTACTTCGTGCTGCTCATCTTCGCCGGCGCGAGCTGGCAGCCGAGCGTGAGCACGTGGTGGTGGGAGCTCGTGCTTCTCTTCCTGGTGGCGCGCGTGGCGGCGAAGATCGGAAGCGCCCGGCTCGGCGCGCGCTTCAACGGCGCGATTCCGACGCTGGGACTCGACTGGGGTCGCGCGCTCATCGGACAGGGCGGACTCGCCCTGGCGCTCGCGCTCGACTATACCCGCTTCCAGGGCGCGGAGCTCCAGAACGTGGTCTTCACCGCCGCGATCGCGAGCGTGCTGGTCACCGACGTGGCGCAGGCGCGCCTGCTGCACGGCGTGATGGCGCGGCTTCTCCCGGGTCTCGTAGCGCAAGGCGAGGCGGCGGTCGCGGCGGAGCGCGCCAGCGCGAAGAACGGTGACGGGAAGAATGGTGACGCGAAGAATGCCGACACGACGAGTGGCGGCGAAGATGCCGACGTGAACAGCGCGGCCCATGCCGGGAGGAGCAGCGAGAGATGAGACGCGTCCTCACGCTCGTGCTGCTCTACGCGGGCATGCAGCTCGTGATTCCGCTCGACACGACTCACGGCCCGGGCTCCACCACGCTCCTCATCTTCGGCTTTCTGGTGCTCGCCGCGTACACGTCGGGCGAGCTGGCCACGCTCGTCCGACTCCCGAAGATCACCGGCTACCTGATGGCCGGCCTCCTCTTCGGACCCGCGGTGATGGGGATCGTCTCAGCCGCTTCCGTCGCCGAGCTCGAACCGGTGAGCCGACTCGCGGTCGCGATCATCGCGTTCATGGCGGGCGCCGAGTTGAACTGGGGGGAGCTCAAGGACAGGGCGCGCACTATCCTCACCCTGCTCACGAGCGAGATGATCCTCTCCTTCGTGGGAATCACCACCGTGCTCTGGCTCCTGCGCGGATACGTTCCCTTCCTCGGCAGCGTGAGCGCGGTACAGGCGCTGGTTCTCTGCGCGCTCTTCGCCTCGGTGACCATAGTGCACTCCCCCGCGGTCACGATGGCGTTGCTGGCCGAGACGCGCGCGCACGGGCCGGTGGCGCGCACCACGCTCGGCGTCGTCCTCGTGGCGGATGTGGTGGTCGTCCTGATCTTCAGCGGGATGCTGACGCTGGCGCGCTCCATGGTGCCCGCGGCCGGCGGCGACGGCTCGGTGCTTTCCGCGGGAGTGATCGCCTGGGAGATACTCGGCTCGCTCCTCGTGGGTGCGCTGCTCGGCGGAGCCGTCGCGCTCTACATGCGCTTCGTCCAGCGCGAGCTGATGCTCTTCGCGATCGTGGTCGCCTTTCTAGGCGCCGAGATCGCGCGGATAGCGCAGGTGGAGACGCTGCTCACGCTCCTCACCGCCGGCTTCATAACCGAGAACGCCACTCGTACCGGTGGACGCGAGCTGCTGCACGCGATGGAGAGGTCGTCGGTCCCGATCTTCGTGGTGTTCTTCGCGCTGGCCGGCGCGTCGATCCACATAGGCGAGCTGATGATGCTCTGGCCCCTGGCCATCGCCGTGGTCGGGATCCGCGCCGCCGCGATCTTCAGCGGCACCCGCATCGGCTCGCGCATCGTGCGCGCCGACCCGGTGGTGAAGCAGAACGTCTGGCTCGGCCTCATATCGCAGGCCGGCGTCGCCATCGGCCTCGCCTCCATCCTCGCCAACGCCTACCCCTCGCGCGGCGCCGAGATGCAAACCCTCGTCCTCAGCGTGATCGCCATCAACGAAGTCGCCGGCCAGATCCTCTTCTCCATCGCCCTGCGGAGGAGCGGGGAGGTGGAGGAGGGGCTAGAACTACAGGGTTCAGGAGGCAGGGCGGGTGAGACAGGGTTCAGCAACTAAAGGGTTCAGGGTTCAGGTACTACCTCGGCGTCGAGGTCTACTCCCCGAGGCAGTACCTGAACCCTGAACCCTGCCTCCTGAACCCTGGCAGTTCCCGCCCTGCCTCCTGAACCCTGCAGTATCACCGCGCTCCCTCCAGCACCCCGCTCTCCCTCCTTTCGAGGATCCCACCAGGCGCCCCATAGGCGTCACGCACGTACTGCGTCACCATGCGCTGGGTGTTGAAGTAGGAGCCGTTGAGGACGATGCAGTGGCGCATCACCTCGGCCCAGGCGGAGGGGGAGTCGTAGAAGAGGGGGACGACGGTGTGCTCGAGCTTGGAGTAGAGAGCGGTAGCGTCGGCGGCGGAGTTGGGTTCTGGAGCATCGGAGTCGCCGATGGACCAGCCGGTGATTCCCTCGACGTGTCCTTCGACCCACCAGCCATCGAGGACGCTCAGCGAAGGGACGCCGTTGAGGGCGGCCTTCATCCCGCTCGTACCCGAGGCTTCGAGTGGCTTCATCGGGTTGTTGAGCCAGAGGTCGGCGCCCGAGGTGAGCAGCGCGCCGAGGTCCATCTCGTAGTTCTCGAGGTAGACGACGCGCAGCGCGCCGTCGAGGTCGTGCGCGGCGTGGAAGATGTGGCGGATGAGCTCCTTCCCTCCCTCGTCGCGCGGGTGCGCCTTCCCCGCGAACACGATCTGCAGCGCGCCCACGTTCTTCGAGATCGCGCGCAGGCGCGCGACGTCGGTGAAGACGAGATCCGCGCGCTTGTACGGAGTGGCGCGGCGCGCGAAGCCGATGGTGAGCACGGACGGGTCGAGCTTCGTTCCCGTGCGACGCGCCACTTCCTGGAGGAGCGCATCCTTGGCGCGCGCATGCGCGGCGCGGATCTCATCCAGCGGGATCCCCACCGCGTAGCGCAGATAGAGATTGTCCTTCCGCCAGTCGGGCGCGTACCGGTCGAAGAGCTCGCGGAAGGGCGCCGACGTCCAGGTGAGCGCGTGCACGCCGTTGGTGATCGCGTGGATGTCGTACTCGGGGAACATCTCCCGCGACACCTCGCCGTGCCGCATCGCCACACCGTTGGCGTAGCGCGAGAAGCGGAGCGCGAGACGCGTCATGTTGAGCCACGAGTCGCCCGCGCCGTCGCAGCAGCCACTGGCCGCGAGGAGGTTGGTGCGCGCATCGCCGAGCACCGTGCGCACGAGCGACTCGGGGAAGCGGTCGTGCCCCGCGGGGACGGGCGTGTGCGTGGTGAAGATGCACTGGGAGCGCACGGCGTCGATGTCGGTATCGCTCGGCACCTGGTGCCCGCTTGCCGCGAGCTGACGCTCGAGAAGAGCGAGCGTGAGGAGCGCAGCGTGTCCCTCGTTGATGTGGAATTGCGTCCTCGCGTCGCCGTCGAGCGCGCGGATCAGCTCCGCGCCGCCCATGCCGAGCAGCACTTCCTGACAGAGGCGATAGCGCGCGTCGCCGCCGTAGAGGAAGTCGCTGAGCGAGCGGTCCCAGTCGCTGTTCTCGGGGAGATCGGTGTCGAGGAGGTAGACGGGAATCGTGTGTCCCTCGACGCCGATCACCGGGTAGCGCCACGCGCGCACGGCGACGTCGCGTCCCTCGATGTTGACGACCACGCGCTCGGGCACCAGCTCGAGCCTGTCCTCCGGCCGCCATGGCTCCGGCTCCTCGCTCTGATTGCCGTTCGTGTCGAGGTGCTGGTGGAAGTAGCCCTTCCTGTGAACGAGGGTGACGGCGGCCATCGGCACGCCGAGATCGGCCGCCGAGCGGATGGTGTCGCCGGCAAGAACGCCGAGCCCGCCACTATAGGTAGGGATCGCCTGCTCGAGGCAGATCTCCATGGAAAAGTACGCGACTCTCGATTTGGTCTCGTCGAGCATGCCTGAATCTACGGATATGTGTCGGAAGAGGACGGCTGGCGCCGGCGGGAACAACTTGGCAAGAGCCCGGCCGGGCCCTCGCGGAGGGGAGGTGATGCGGAATTTAAACTGGGGCGAGGGGGGCGGGAACTGCGAGGGTCCGACGGGGTCAGGTCTTTAGTTTCGAGCCGTATGGCCATTGGCCATACGGCTCGAAACTAAAGACCTGACCCCGTCGGACCGGCCGGCCGGATCGATGAACAGTGCATCGAGCTGCGCGAAGAACTCGTAGCCGGTGGTGCCGTCCACTGGCCAATCGCGCGGCAGGCGCTCGTAGGCGGTGAGGATCTTCTCTACGAAGATGGGGACGTGCCGAGCCGGCTCCGTGCGCACGGAGTCGCGAAGCCGATCGAGGTACGCGCGTGGATCGTAGAGTCCATCCACGTGGTCCACGCGGAGCGCGTCCACGCTCCCATCGCTCACCCACCCGAGCACGAGCTCGTGCGTCGCCGCGAAGACTTCGGGATCGCCAACGCGCAGCGCCACGTCGTAACCGTGCTCGCTCCCCGTCCGCGAACGAAGCACCGGTGAGAGGTACATGTGCGAGACGCCGAGCCGCGCGAGGTACGGCACTATCTCGTGGGCGTGCTCCAGCGTGAACGCCGCGCCGAGCTGCAGGCGGTACGTCGCGCGCAGCGGCGGCGCCAGGGCGCTTCAGCTCCGGCGTATGAGCCGGCTCGTCAACCTCGAGAGCGGCCAGCTGGCAAGGAGGATGGCGAGGACGATCAGGGCACTCCGCGGGTCGCTGTAGGACATGGCGGCCACGAGCGCGAGGGCGATCAGGAGTGCGAGCGCCGGAACGAGTGGGTAGCCGCGCGCGCGGTATGGTCGCGGCGTGTCGGGCTCGCGGCGGCGGAGAGCGAAGAGCGTGAGGAAAGTGATGAAGTAGAGTACGACGATGAGGATCGAATCGAAGGCGAGGACCGCCGTGAAGGAGCCGGTGAGGAGGAAGGCGACGACCACGAGGAGACTCAGCGCGAGCCCCACCGTGGGCGTGCCTCCCGAATTGATGCGTGCCGCCTGGCGCGGGAAGAGGCCGTCGCGGCTCATCGCGAGGAGGACGCGCGGCATGATCATCAACTCGGCGTTGATCGCACCGAGGAGGGAGATGATCATGATCACCCGGATGATCGTGTCGCCCGCCGCCCCGAAGATGGAGCGCGCCATCGTGGCGGCGACGAAGGGGTCGTTCGCCATGCGCGAGGCGGGTATCACCGCGAGATAGGCGAGATTCACCACGAGATAGATGGCGATGATGAGCCAGACGCCCCGAAAGATCGAGCGAGGAATGTCCCGCCCGGGATCGCGCATGTCCTCGCTGCAGTACACCACGGAGTAATAGGCGTCGTAGGTGAAGATCACCCCCTGCATTGCCACACCGAAGGCGAAGAGGAGCTCCATTCCTCGCGGCGCGGTCACGGGCAGCGCCGGCGTCGCTTCGTGTGGCAAGACGAAGGCCGCCACTACCAGAGCGACGATGGCAATCGCCTTGAGCGCGGTCGTGATCTCCTGCGTGCGTCCACCGGAACGGACTCCGATCCACTGCAGCGTCGCCAGCGCTCCGAGCGTGATGAAATCCACGAGCAGTGCGTGCGGTGCGAGCGCGGGGAAGAGGCCGCCCATGTACTCGCCCACTATCAGCACGAGCACCACCGGCCCGAGGCACCAGTTGATCCAGTCGGCGTAGCCGACGAAGAGACCCACCCCATCGCCGAATGCGCGCCGCGCGTACACGTACGGCCCTCCCGCCTGCGGCATCATCGCTCCGAGCTCGGCCCAACTGTTGGCTCCGAGGAGAGTGACGATTCCCCCGAAGATCCAGACGGCCATGAAGAGCGCGGGCACCGGGAGCGCCGCGGCGATCTCGCCCGGCGTGCGCAGGATCCCGCCGCCGAGGGTGGCACCCACCACCATCGCGAGGCCGAAGGCGCCACCGAGCACGCGAAGGAGCGAGCGCGGCCGCGGGGCTTCAGTGAGCGCCGCTCGCGAGTCGCTCGAAACGCGGGTTGCCATGCAGTCCGGCGAAAGTGGGATCCACCCTGAGCCAGCCAGGCGAGAGGTGATACGGCATCCCGAGAAGAGGCTCCAGAGTGTCCAGCGCCCTTTCTTCCGCGCCGCCAAGAAGGTAGATGCGGACCAACACGTGCACGAGATAGGGGCCGGTATAGGCGTCGGCCGAAGCCGGAGTAATGGCTACGGCTCGCTCCCCCTCCCCGATCGCTTCACTATTGCGTCCCAGGTACGCCAGCGCCAGCCCATGCAGCGCATGGGCGATGGCATCATCTGGCACCTCGGCAAGCTGATGCTCGAATTCGACTCTGGCGCTGTCGGCGAAGCTGCGAGTGAGAGCCGTGTCGCCTCGCATCCAATGCGTCTGCGCCAGTGCGAGCGCCCAGTCGCCGCGATCACCGCCAAAGGACGAAGGTTCGAGGCGAAGCAGGAGCCGCTGCTGCACATCGTCCAGCGCCCAATAGAGATCCCAGAAAGTGGCGACGTGGGCCGCCAGATCGGCTGGGTCCACGGGAGCCGGCACTGCTCGGAGTATGGATCGCGCACCCGCCAGGTCGCCGCGCGCCAGCTCCACCATCGCGCGATCCTCGACGAGGTCGAGATCCGTGGAATCGAGCGCGAGGCCACGCTCGAGAGCGAGTGTGGCCTCGTCGTAGCGATGGAGCCGTAGCAGGAGGTAGCCCAGCAGCCGCGCGCGGCCAGGCGATCGCGGATCGAGCGCGGTCGCTCGCTCGAGGTGCACGAATGCCGAATCCCATCGTCCTCGGAACTCCTCGTTCACGCCTTTCAGAGTCAGCAGGTCGGCATCGTTCGGCGAGAGCCGCAATCCGGCGGTGAGCTCCGCCGCAGCCTTCGTGAAATCGCGCTCCACGCGTGAGTAGTACATGCCGAGCGCGAGATGTCCCTCCGGACGATCCGGTGCGATCGCGAGCGCGCGCTGGGCCGCGCTCCTCGCCTCCCGCATGGCTTCCGCCGTAGGCACCCCGGCGTAGTAGGCGCCGGCCCTGGCCTCCGCGAGGCGCGCCCACGCCTCGACGAATCCGGAGTCGAGGGCCGCTGCCTGCGCGTAGTAGACTGCCGCGCGACTCAGCGTAGCGGCATCCACCGCGGAGAGCCCGCGAGAGATGGCCTCGCCACGCAGATATGCATCGTAGGCCGCCACGCTTGCCGTGGGATAGCGCGCCAGGCGCTGCTGCACTCTCTCGCCCAGTGCGAGGTTCAGACGCTGCGCCACGCGCGAAGCGATCTCGCTCTGCACCTGGAAGACATCGGTCAACGCCGCGTCGAACGACTGGTCCCACTTGGCCGATTCGTCGGAAGTCCGAACGAGCTCCAGAGTCACGCGCACACGCTTCGTACCGGCGCGCGGCTTCTCCCACCGTACGCTGCCTACGAGCAGGTAGTCCACGTTCAGCTCGCGGCCGATCTGCCGCGGTGACTTCCTGGTTTCCACGTAATCGCGCGAGCTTCTCGACGCCACGACCTCGAGGCCGGGAATGGATGTCAGCTCTCCGCGCACCGCATCCGTGACTCCCTCGGCGAAATAGGCGTCGGAGGTATCTCCGAGATTGTCGAAGGGCAGTACCGCCAGGCGGCGTACGTTCGCGGCCGGCGTCCCGGATGTAGCGCCGCGATCGTTCTCGCGCAGCGTGTACACCCCGAGCGCACCCGCACCCAGAAGCACCAGCAGGAGCGCCACGTGAACGGGGCGGAGCGACCGCGCCAGCGTCCTCCTGTTCGCCGAAGCCAGTGCGTGCTCCGCCTGGCCCAGCGCACGGGCGAAGCTGGCCGCGTCACTCCAGCGGTCGGCGGGAGCGGCAGCCATCGCTCTACCCACGATCCGCTCCACATCCCCCGGAACGGCGCCTCGGACGCGCCGGAGGTGAGGGAAGCTTCCGCTGAAGCGTTGAGCGATGATGGATTGCGGCGTCGGTCCCGTGAAGGGCGGCTTGCCGGCGAGGAGCTCGTACAGCACGACGCCCAGGCTGTAGATATCGGTTCTGGCGTCCACATCGGGCCTGCCGGCGGCCTGCTCGGGGCTCATGTAGATCGGAGTCCCGAGCGTGATACCTGACCCGGTGAGGCTCAGGTCGTGCGTGTCCGACTCGAGCGAGTACGCGATGCCGAAATCCGCCAGCAGTGTGCTGCCATCCTCACTGAGAAGAATGTTCTCCGGTTTGATGTCGCGATGAACGACGCCGTGCCGGTGGGCGTACTCGAGTCCCAGCGCGACTTCTCGAGCGATGCGCAGCGCGTCATCTATGGGGAGCTGCTTTTCCCGACCCAGCCGATCGCGAAGCGATTCACCTTCCATGTATGGCATGGTGAACCAGTAGATGCCCGGCTTCGCGGATGCTTCCCGCCACGACGCGACTCGACTCGAAGGTGCCACGCCCGAATCGAGCACGGTGAGGATGTGCGGATGCTGGAGGCGAGCGGCAAGCCTGATCTCTCGCTGGAAGCGCTCGGGTCCGATCTGCTCCGCGAATTCCGCGCGCAGGATCTTGAGCGCCACGGATCGATCGTGGCGCAAGTCGTGAGCGAGGTAGACTGCCGACATCCCGCCGTGCCCCAGCTCGCGCTCGATGCGATAGCGCCCCGCCAGCGTCGCAGCCAGACTAGCGACGTTTCTGTCCATGGCGTCGCGCCGTGATACTCACCGCGGTGGCCCGGAGCCGCGATGGGTCATCCGCCGCCAACCCGACCTCCAGAGAGGTAGGCCTCGAAGCTATGGGAAATAGTGTGGAGTCGCCAGCTCAGCGGAAGCGTTAACGTCCCCTACGGCTCGCTCGTCTACCGTTGCGGGCCGCGATCGCAGAGCCCGCGACGTCACTCGTCACGGAGTTCACCTATGGGCAGGAAGCGGACAATCGGTATCGCAGCCGCGGGAGCCGTCGCGTCGATCATCCTCGCGGCGTGCACCATCAACCTCTCGCAGGGCTCGCTCGCGGGCGCGACGCCGCTCCCGCCGCAGCGCGAGCTCCTCCCCGACCAGCAGGTGCAGCAGGTGCTCAACCGCTTCGCGTTCGGCGGCCGGCCGGGCGATGCCGCCCGTGTACGCGCGATGGGTGTCGATCGATGGATAGCGCTGCAGCTCCATCCGGAGCGCATCGACGATCGTGCCGCCGACCGCGTCGTCGCGGGTTACGAGATGCTCGGCGTGCCCACCGCCGAGCTGTTGCAGTCGTACCGCGAGGTGCGCGAGGCGAGGCGGAGCGCGCAGAGCGCAGCGCCCGGCGCGGTGAATCCGCGGCCGAGGAACGCCGGAGATCCCAACGCCGCTCGGGGAGCCGCGGCGCTGCGCGACGCGGTGCTGCGCGATGCACGCGCGCTCGAAGCCGCGCGCCGCATACGCACGGCTGCTGCCGAGGTGCAGTCGGCGAAGCTGGCCAGGGCCGTGACGAGCGAGCGGCAGTTGCAGGAGGTGATGGTGGACTTCTGGGAGAATCACTTCTCGGTGTACGAAGGGAAGGGACTCACGCGGTTCTTCATCGCCGACTACGAGCGCGACGCCATCCGTCCACGCGCGCTCGGGAAGTTTCGCGACCTGCTCGGCGCGGTGGCGAAGAGCCCCGCGATGCTCTTCTACCTGGACAACTGGCGCAGCGCGGCCGACAGTACGCGGCCCACGCTCGCGGCGAATCCCTCGGGGCGGCGCGTCCCGCCACAGGCAGGACCCACCACTCCGCGGAGAGCGACGCCCACCACTCTTCCGCCCACCACTCCACGCCGGCGGTCCCCCGCGACCGACCCGGCGAGTGATGCGCGTGCTCGGAGAGCGGCGCCATCCACGCCGTCATCCACCGCGCAGCGGCCGCGGCGCAGGAACGGCCTCAACGAGAACTATGGGCGTGAGCTGATGGAGCTGCACACGCTCGGTGTGGACGGCGGCTACACGCAGAACGACGTGATAGAGGTGGCGCGCGCCTTCACCGGCTGGACGATCGATCCGCGCGACGGGTCGTTCGTCTTCCGCCCGCAGATCCACGACGCGGGAGCGAAGATCGTGCTCGGCCATCGGCTCCCCGCCGGCCGCGGGATCGAGGACGGCGAGGATGTGCTCGACATCCTCGCATCGAGCCCGGCCACCGCGCGCTTCGTGGCGCGGAAGCTCGTGGTGCACTTCGTATCCGACTCCCCTCCGCCAGCGCTGGTGGAGCGCGTCGCGCAGACTTACATGCGCACCGACGGCGACATCCGCGAGATGGTGCGCACGATCGCGACGAGCCCCGATCTCTTCAGCCGCGCCGCGTATCGCTCCAAGGTGAAGACGCCGTTCGAGCTGGTGGCGAGCGCGCTCCGCGCGATGGGCGCCGCGCCCGACAGCACGCATCGCACCGCCGCGATCGTGGGACGCCTCGGCCAGCCGATCTTCGGACGGCAGACTCCCGACGGCTGGCCCGATCACGGGGACGCGTGGATGAACACCGGTGCGATACTAAATCGCATCAACTTCGGGCTCGCGCTCGCCGATGGGCGCATCCCCGGCGCCTCGCTCGCCACCTGGCCGTACGCCGACTCGCTCGCGCGCCTCGACCACGAGCGACAGGTGGACGGCGTGATCGCCACGATACTCGGCGGCGAGGCATCGCCCGCCACGAGAAGTGTGCTGGTGTCGGGTGAGAACCCGATGCTCGAGAAGTACGCGGACAGCGCCGATGCCCTCGTTTCCTTCGATGTCGAAGAATCTGCCGCGGAAGATCCGATGCGTGGCTCGACCGGCTTCCCCACTCTCCTCGAGATGCTTCCCGCGAACGGCCGCGTGCGACGTCGCGCGCCCGCATCGGCACTGAACGACCTGAAACAGATCCTCGGCCTAGCACTCGGCGCGCCCGAGTTCCAGAGGCGATGAACGACGGGGTCAGGTCTTTAATTTCGAGCGAGCGCAGCAATGGCCAAGCCATTGCTGCGCTCGCTCGAAATTAAAGACCTGACCCCGTCAATTGGGGGAACTGCTATATGAACCGCCGAGTCTTCATGAAATCGGGCGCGATGGCGCTGGTGACGATGGGGTTGTCGCCTGCGTTCCTCAGGCGCAGCGTGTACGCGCAGGAGCTGGCGAAGGGCGCGGCGCGACTGGGGAACCGGCGCGGGAAGGTGTTGATCTGCCTCTTTCAGCGCGGCGCCGCGGATGCGTTGAACGTGGTGGTCCCGTACGGGGAAGAGGCGTACTACGCGATGCGCCCCACCATCGCCATCCAGCGGCCCGGGCGCGTCGTCGATTCAGAGAGCGCGATCGACCTCGACGGATTCTTCGGGCTGCACCCGGCGCTCGCTCCGTTCCACGAACTATGGCGGCGCGGGATGCTGGCACCCGTGCACGCGGTAGGGAGTCCGAGCAGCACGAGGTCGCACTTCGATGCGCAGCAGTACATGGAGAGCGGCACGCCCGACCGCAAAGGCACCGTGGGAGGGTGGCTCGACAGATACCTCGCCACGAAGGGGACGTGCGAGGAGTGTGACGCGCGCGGGCGTCCTTCCGCGTTTCGCGCCGTGTCGATGACTCCGCAGACGCCGCTCATACTCGAGGGACCCGCGCCGAGCATCGCGATGAACGATCTGAGCGACTTCACCATCCGCAGCAGCGGCACGCAGGCGGAGGAGATCGAGGCGCTCTACTACACCGGTGCGGCCGACATCGTGCACGCGGCGGGGAGCGAGATGGTGGAAGCGATGCGCGTCCTGCGCGCGGCGAATCCATCGAAGTACCGGAGCGAGAACGGCGCCGAGTATCCGCGCTCTCCGTTCGGCCGCCACCTGCAGCAGATCGCGCAGCTCATCAAGGCCGACGTCGGCCTCGAGATCGCCTTCGCAGACGTGGGCGGGTGGGACACGCACGTGAATCAGGGTGGTTCGACCGGGCAGCTCGCGCTCCGACTCGGCGACTTCGCGCGATCGATCACCGCGCTCGTCACCGACCTCGGCGACCGGATGGCCGACGTCACGATCATGACGATGTCCGAGTTCGGCCGCACCGCGCGCCAGAACGGGAACGGCGGTACCGACCACGGGCACGCAACCGCGCTCTTCGTGATCGGCGGAAGCGTCAGGGGTGGCAAGGTCCACGGCCGCTGGCCCGGTCTCGCCCCCGATCGACTAAACGAGGGCCGCGACCTCGCCCTCACCACCGACTTCCGCGCCGTCTTCTCCGAAGTGATCACCAAGCACCTCGGCGCCCCCCGCATCGACGCGATCTTCCCGGAGTATGGGGGTGGGAGGGAGGAGTGGGTGGGGGTGGTTTAGATAGGGTTCAGGAGGCAGGGTTCAGGGTTCAGGAACTGCTCCGGAGATGAGATCTCTACTCCGAGGTGGTACCTGAACCCTGAACCCTGCCTCCTGAACCCTGCCCTTCTCACCCCTTCACCCTCCAAATCGCCAACATCCCCCCTCCACTCCTCCCCCTCCTCGATCCTCCCTCGGGCAGGGCGATCATGCGGTCGACGACGATGGCGCTGTTCCAGTGGCCGCCGCCGGCGTCGAGTTTGGTGAGGAGCTTGCCGGAGAGGGCTTCGTAGATGCGGAGGTCGCCGCCGGGGTCGTAGACGTAGAGGAGACCGTCGGCGACGACGGGGCTGGTGCCCTCGTTGGAGTTTCCCCAGACCATGCGCAGCTTGCCGCCGCTGAAGCTCCACGCGGACGTACCGCCGTTGTCGGCGGCGAAGAGCCAGGTGCCGTTCGCGGTGCGGAGCACGGCGGGCGCGGTGAAGAGTCGAGTACCGGAGGGAGTGGGGACCTCCTGCAACGGCGGCTCGCGGTGCGCGGCAGGACCGCGAATGAGCTCCTCGCTCAGCAGGCGGATCGTCTCATCCTTCCCACCCTGCGCGATGTAGCCGCCACCCAGCAGAACTGGTGATGTGGAACCGATGTCCTGGTCGCGCGCATCGAGCTCGTCGGTGTTGGGGGGCGTGTAGTTGCCGAGCAGAGTGGTGGCGGTGGAGTCGAGCTGCAGCACGGCGTCGCCCCAATAGGTGCGTCCGTCCCAGCGGCCATCGCCGGTGGCGACGAAGATGTTGCCGGTGGTGGAATCGACCACCGCGCCCGCGCGCCCCCAGATCGCGGAGCCACTCTCAGGACAGCTCTCGGGTGCGATGAGCTCCCTGCGATCGCTGCAGAGCGAGTTCCACACGTGCAGCAGCCGGCCGCTCCCGGCGTCGAGGATCGCGACGTGTCCCTGGTACGGCGGCGCGTCGCCGATGTAGCCGCCGGTCACGGCGATCACACGACCGTGCCAGTAGCCGAGCGGCGATGCTATCTTCTCGCGCCGCGGAAGAAGGGTGATCGAGGTGCGCCAGACGGCGCGGCCATCTTCCAGCGCCAGCTTCTGGATCTGCCCGTCGGGCGACGCGGCGTAGATGAATTCGCGTCCCGGGTCGGCAACGGGCGTGGAGTTGGTGATCTGCGCCGTGCCTTCCCACGAGTCGAAGCCCGGCGGGGTGTACGTCCACAGGACCGCGCCATCGGCCGCGTCGACGGCGATGGTCTTGCCGTACGTCGTAGTCATGAAGAACACGTCGTGCGCGGCACCCTTCACGCGGACGTCGTGCAGGTAGATCACCGATGCATCGACGATTCCCTCGAGCTCCACCTCCTGGCGCACGAGCGACGACACGTTCCGCGCATCGATCCCGGTGGGAACAGCGGGCGCGCTGGAGCGGGAGACGTCCCAGCCGAACATCGGCCAGTCGTGCTTCTCCGCCGGCTCGATCACGGCGCTGCGGCCTACGGCCTCGGTGCCCGGAGCGGAGTGCACGACGGACGCGCTGCTCCGCATCGCGAGCGCGATGCAGCAGAGGGCGAGAGCTCTCGGCGCGCCTGGGAGCCACGCGGCGGTGTGAAGCATGCGTCCAGTCTTGCGCGCGGCGCGGCGGAGGTCAAGCGGGTCCTCGCCGCATCGTCATCCTCGCAACCGTGATCCCCGCCTCTCAACCGTCATCCCCGCCCCTCAACCGTCATCCCCGCCCCCAACCGTCATCCCCGCCCCCAACCGTCATCCCCGCCCCCAACCGTCATCCCCGCGAAAGCGGGGATCCATGTTCGGCTGGGCAACATGGATCCCCGCTTTCGCGGGGATGACGGTTGGGGGCGGGGATTGCTGGATGACTGGGGATGACCGTACGACTACGGAACGGATCCCCGATTTCCCCGGGCCATGACGGGTGAGACATGCGAGGATGGAGCTACACCAGCTCAACAGAGGACCGAGGTTCATCGTAGAATAGACTGCCGCAGTTCCGAAGGGCCCCCATATACATTATTCGGAATCGAATCCCCGCCGCTCGCACCTGCGCGGGCACGCAATCTTTTTCCCTCAGCCGTTTCCAGCCGTATATGAGACTTCTCTCTGCCGTCGCTTTACCGGCACTCCTCTCTCTCGCCACCGTCGCTCCACTGCACGCGCAGGTGAGAGGCGCCGTATCGGATGCCAGCACCGGCACGCGAATCGCCGAGGTCGCGGTGGCAGACTCCGGCGGAGGGAGCGCCACATATACCAACGCCAGCGGCGAGTTCTCCCTCCCCTGCACCGGCGCCACCACCCTCGCGTTCAGGAAGAGCGGCTACGCGACCGCCTATCGCAGGATATCGAGCTGCGATCAGCGCGTGCGCGTCGCGCTCGTTCCCGGCGCGCAGGTGCTCGGCGCGATCAACGTGGTCGGGGTTACACAACGTCCCTCCGTACAGCGCCCGGCGGCAACCACCACACTCGAGCCGCAGGAGCTGCAGCGGAGCACGGGACTCTTTCTCCAGGATGCGATCAACCTCACCCCGGGGATCTACATGCAGCGGCGCAGCATGTCCGGTGGTCAGACCATCCGCATCCGCGGCTACAGCAACACGGGCGATGCCGGCAACTTCATCGGCACCGGCTACAAGGCGTACATCAACGGGATCCCGATCACCGACGCCGAGGGACAGACGATCCTCGATGACATCGACTTCGCCAGTCTCGGACGGGTGGACGTGATTCGCGGACCGTCCACGAGCATCTACGGCGCGGGGATCGGAGGCGTGGTGAACTTCTACACCGCGCGTCCCACACTACCCGGCGTGGCGGTCAGTCAGGGAGTCACCGCGGGTGAGGACGGCCTCCTCCGCTCCGACACGCGGCTCTCCAACGTCACCGACAACTCCACCGTTCAGCTCAGCTACGGCCACCAGGGCTACGACAGCTACCGCATCCACAGCGGCTCGCGGAAGGACTACGGCACTTTCACAGGCGACTTCCGGACATCGGATCAGCAGAACGTCTCCACCTACCTGAGCTACGCGAAGTCGCGCGATCTCCGCGCGGGTGAGCTGGACAGCGCGCAGTTCGCGCAGGAGCTCGACACGGGCGAGGACCGCTACATCGCCAACAACGCGCGCTCCGAGATCGAGAGCTTCCGCGCGGGCGTGACCGACCGGTACCGCTGGAACGACGTCCTGGAGAACGTCGCGACCGTCTACTACACGGGGAACACACTCGAGGATGTGTATGCGGCCGGACTCAACGCGAAGTCGGGGCAGACCTTCGGCGCGCGGCTCCTCTTCAACACCACCTTCGCCAACTCGTCGCTCCCGCTCCACGGCGTGACCGGGATCGACTTCGAGAAGACCAATCTCTCGGCGCAGGGATACGGGATGACCGATGCCGTGCTCGGCGCGCTGCGCAGCGATCTCGAGACGGCGAACATGCAGTACAGCATCTTCAGCCAGTGGGACGCGTCGCTCCCCGCCGACATCACGCTCACTGCGGGTGCGAGCGTGAACTTCATCGAGTACTCCATCCAGGATCGCATGGCGACGAGCGCCAACCCCACGCACCAGGACGCGTCGGG
>JBIQMO010000066.1:0-17296 GCA_044463245.1 Gemmatimonas aurantiaca | reverse complement strand
AACGGCGAGGAGGAGATCGGGATCACCGCGCACCAGGTGGACGAGGGGATCGACAGCGGCGCGATCGTCCTGCAGCGCGCGCTCCCCATAGGGTGGACCGACACGTACGGCGACGTGCTGCGGCGCGTGGTGGATGCTTTTCCGGCGCTCGTCTCCGATGCGGTGCGGCTCGTGGCAACCGGCGAAGCGCTGCCGGTGCCTCAGGACGAGAGCGCGGCCACCTACTTCGGCGGGCGCGAGGAGGGGGACGAGTGGCTGGACTGGAGCGCGACGAGCAGGGAGCTGCACAACAAGATCAGGGCGATCGCGCACCCCGGTCCGGGGGCGCGCACCATGGTAGGCGATCGGCTCGTCACGATCTGGAGAGCGTACTACGATCCCGCCTGGCCGCGCTACACGGCGACGCCCGGGCAGGTGGTGGGGCGCGCCGCGGATGGCGCGGCGATCGTGAAGACGGGCGACTCCACCATCCGCGTGGAGGAAGTGCAGTACGAAGGTGAAGCGAGCGGTGCGCCGCGCTGGCGCATCGGTACGCGGCTGGGTGTGGACACGATCAGGGCGCTGCTGTCCATGAAGTCCGCGCTGGCGGAGCTCGAGCGGGCGCTGGGCACGGCCACGGTTACGGGAGGGGAGAGATATGGTGCAGGCTGACTTCGCGACGCGGCTCGAGAACGTGGTAATCGCGCCCGACGCCACTATCGCCCAGGCGATCAGGCAGCTCGAGGACGCGGGGACGCGCGCGCTCCTCGTGACCGACGAGAAGCGGCGCCTGCTCGCGCTCCTCACCGACGGCGACGTGCGGCGCGCGATCCTCGCCGATGTCCCCTTCGACCGGCCGTGCATCTCCGTCGCCAACGAGAAGCCGATCGTCGCGCGCGCCAACGTGACGCGGGGCGAGGCGCTCGAGATCATGGACCGCGGCCGCGACGACTTCCTGATCAACGAGCTGCCGGTGGTGAACGACGATGGCAGCGTGGTCGGACTCCTCCTGCGCAGCGACCTCGATGCCGGCTACCTCCCCGAGCTCTCGGCGGTGATCATGGCGGGCGGCTACGGGAAGCGACTCATGCCGCTCACCGAGCACACGCCCAAGCCGATGCTCCCGGTGGGCGACCGGCCGCTCCTCGAGCGCACCATAGACCGGCTGCGCGAGTCGGGCGTGCAGCGCGTGGCGATCAGCACGCACCACCTCGCCGAGCGGATCATCGATCACTTCGGCAACGGCGCCGCGCACGGCGTGGAGCTGGGCTACATATCCGAGGACCAGCCGCTCGGCACCGCCGGCGCGCTGCGCCTCCTGCACGACGTGCGCGACCCGATGGTGGTGATCAACGGCGACGTGCTCACCGGCGTGGACTTCCGCGGGATGCTCGCCTATCACCGCGAGCATGGCGCCGCGCTCACCGTGGGCGTGCGCCGCTGCGAGCTGCAGATCCCATACGGCGTCCTGGAGTGCGACGGTCCGCTCATCCAGGGCGTGTGCGAGAAGCCCAGGCAGAGCTTTCTCATCAACGCGGGAGTCTATCTCGTCGAGCCGTCGGCGCTCGAGAGCATTCCGGAGGGACGCCGCTTCGACATGACCGACCTCATGGCGGCGCTCATAGCGGAGGGGAAGCGAGTAGTCTCCTTCCCGATCGTGGAGTACTGGCTCGACATCGGCCAGCCGGCCGACTACGAGCAGGCACAGGTGGACATCAGATTGGCGAGGCTCGAGAGATGAACGTACTGGTCACCGGCGGAGCCGGATACGTGGGATCCACGCTGGTTCCCATGCTGCTGAATAGAGGAAACCGGGTGCGCGTGCTGGACTCGCTCATGCACGGCGGCTCTCCGCTGCTGGGGTCGTGGGCGCACCCCTGCTTCGAGTTCGTGAAGGGCGACGTGCGCGATGCGGACGCGGTGCGCCAGGCGCTGGAGGGGATCGACGCCGTGGTGCACCTGGCCGCGATCGTGGGCGACCCCGCCTGCGCGCGCTCCCCCGAGAAGGCGAGGGCGATCAACCTCGAAGCCTCGATCGCGCTCATCGACGCCGCGAAGAAGGCGGGCGTCGCTCGCTTCGTCTTCGCCTCCACCTGCAGCAACTACGGGAAGATGAAGGATCCCGACGGCTTCGTGGATGAGAGCTCGGAGCTCGCGCCGGTGTCGCTCTACGCCGAGACGAAGGTGGCCGTGGAGCGAGCGCTCCTCGAGGGTACGAACGGCGAGGGCTTCATCGGCACGCCGCTCCGCTTCGCCACTGTGTTCGGCGTCTCGCCCCGGATGCGCTTCGACCTCACGGTGAACGAGTTCACCATGGAGATGCTCACCAAGGGGAAGCTCGTGGTGTTCGGCGAGCAGTTCTGGCGGCCGTACGTGCACGTGGTGGATGCGGGGCGCGCGATCATCGCGGTGCTCGAGGCGCCCGCCGAGTCCGTGCGCGGCGAGGTGTTCAACGTCGGCTCCACCGACCAGAACTACCAGAAGCAGCAGCTCGTGGAGCTGATCCAGCCGCTCGCGCCCGAGGCGAAGGTGGAGTACGTGCACAAGGCGGAGGACCCGAGGGACTACCGCGTGTCCTTCGCGCGGATCAACGAGCGGCTGGGCTACGACACTACCAGACGCGTCCCCGACGGGATTCGCGAGGTCGCGCGGCTGGTGCGCTCGGGAGTCATCGAGGATTTCGGTGAAGCGAGGTTCCGGAATTGAGCTCCGCTCTGGATCGCGTGAATACTACCGAGAACGCGGCGCCGCTGGCGCCCGGCGCTCCCGCCGCGGCGGGATTCGTCCCGCTCTGCGTCCCCGAGCTGCGCGGGAACGAGTGGAAGTACGTGAAGGAATGCCTCGACACCAACTGGGTATCGTCGGTGGGCGAGTACGTGGATCGCTTCGAGCGGGCGGTGGCGGAGCGCGTCGGTACCGCGTACGGGGTGGCCACGGTGAACGGAACCGCCGCGCTGCACGTGGCGCTCATGCTCGCGGGAGTGCGTCCCGATGACGAGGTGATCACCTCCGCGCTCACCTTCATCGCTCCGGCCAACGCCATCCGCTACGTGGGCGCGCATCCGGTATTCATCGACGCCGAGCCGGACTACTGGCAGATGGACACCGCGAAGCTCCGCGCCTTCCTCGAGAACGATTGCGAGGAGCGCGATGGCGAGCTGCGCGACCGCGCCACCGGACGCCGCGTCAGCGCGATCGTGCCGGTGCACATACTTGGTCACCCGGTGGAGATGGGCGTGGTGCTGGAGCTGGCCAGGCGCTACGGCCTGAAGGTGATCGAGGACGCCACCGAGAGTCTGGGCGCGACGTGGCGCGGGCGGCCGGTGGGGCAGCTCGGCGACATCGCCTGCTTCTCCTTCAACGGGAACAAGCTCATCACCACCGGCGGCGGCGGGATGCTGGTGACCAACGACGAGGCGCTCGCGAAGCGCGCGCGGCATCTCACCACGCAGGCGAAGGACGATCCCATCGAGTACACGCACTCCGAGGTGGGTTACAACTACCGGCTCACCAACGTGCTGGCGGCGATGGGCGTGGCGCAGACGGAATTGCTGGACGAGTACATCGAGAAGAAGCGCGCCATCGCCGCGCGCTACGCCGAAGCTCTGGGCGACGTGCCGGGGCTCACGATCATGACCGAGGCGTCGTGGGCGCGGAGCGTCTTCTGGATGTACACCGTGCTCGTGGACCAGGAGGTGTACGGCAGCGATTCGCGCGCCCTCCTGAAGCTGCTCGCCGCGCGAAAGATCCAGACGCGCCCGCTCTGGCAGCCGCTCCACCTGAGCGGCGCGCACCGCGGCGAGTCGCACACGGAGTGTCCGGTAGCCGAGCGGTTGAATCGCGACGCGCTCAGTCTCCCGTGCTCGGTGGGACTCACGGAAGCGGAGCAGGCGCGGGTGATCGAAGCCATCCGGAGCGCGGTGCCGGCCGGGGCGTGATGGTGACCGGAGCATGGACGGACAGATGACGCACACGACGAGAGCGGACATCCGCGCCGGGTTGCGCGCCGCGCTCGAGGAGGTCGGCGTGGCGCGCGGCGACACGGTGATGCTGCACGCGGACCTCGCCACGCTCGGGCTCGCGCACGCCGCGCCCGAGCCGGCCGACGCGTACCGCGCGCTCCTCGATGCGGTGCACTCGGTGATCGGCCCCGACGGTACCGTAGTCGTGCCGACCTACACCTTCTCCTTCTGCAGGCGCGAGGACTTCGACCCCGAGCACACGCCCACCGCCGGCGGGCCGTGGAGCCCGAGCGCGGGGTTCCTCGAGTACTTCCGCGCGCTTCCCGGAGTGCAGCGCTCGGCCGATCCCATCCACTCCGTGGCCGCGCTCGGCCCGCGTGCGGCGGAGCTGGTGGCCGACATACCGCCCACCTGCTTCGGTGAGGGGAGCGTCTTCCACCGGCTGGTGGATGCGCGGGCGAAGGTGTGCATGCTGGGTCTCCCCCTCGAGGAGGCCACCGTCCGCCACGCCTTCGAGGAGAGCTTCGGCGTTCCCTTCAGGTACAGGAAGCTCTTCACCGGGCGCATCATCGAGAACGGGAAGCCGCGCAAGAGCGGGTGGGTGTACTCCGTGCGCATCCTCGCCGACAACGGCTACCCCGACGGGAGCCGGCTCGAGGCGCTGGCACGCGAGGAGGGCGTGTGCCGCGCGGCGCCACTCGGTAAGGGGGAGCTCCTCGCCGTGGATGCGCGCGAGTATCGCGACCTAACGCTGCGCGCGCTCGAGGACGATCCATGGTTCACGGCCCGCGGCCCGGCCGCGGACCCGGTGGCGCTGGAGGATGAGCGCGTCGGCTCGTGCCGGCCGAGCGTGAACCTCCCGAAGGATGCATCGATGCGCGAGATGGTGGATGGTCTCTGGCGCCTGCACCGGCACATCGTGTCCGATGGCTACGACGCCGCGCTCGATGCGCTCGCGGGCCAGCTCCCGATGACCATCCACGAGTATCCCTCGGGGACCGAGGCGTGGAGCTGGATCGTCCCCGAGAAGTGGTTCTGCCACGAGGCGTACCTCGAGACGCTCGACGGCGAGCGCCTCTTCAGCCACGACGATCATCCGCTGCACGTGGTGTCGTACTCGCTCCCCTTCAAGGGAGTGGTGTCGCGCGAGACGCTGCTCGAGCACCTGCACGTGCACCCGATGATCCCGCAGGCGATCCCCTTCATCTTCAAGTACTACGAACGCGACTGGGGGCTCTGCTGCAGCCGCGAGCTGCGCGACTCGCTGAAGGACGATCACTACAGGGTGGTGATCCGGAGCAGCTCTTCCTTCGGAACTCTCGAGGTGGGCGAGGTGGTGGCGCCGGGCGCGAGCGACGACTGCATCGTGCTCTGCGCGCACCTCTGCCACCCCGCGATGGTGAACGACGATCTCAGCGGACTCGTGGTGGGGATGGACGTGATGCGCCGGCTCCTCGAGCGGCGCGATCTCCGCTTCACCTACCGCTTCATCATCGTCCCCGAGACCATCGGCTCGCTCGCCTGGCTGAGCGCCAACGAGGAGCTGATCCCGAAGATGCGCGGCGGGCTATTTCTCGAGATGCTCGGACGCGACTACCCGCACGCGCTGCAGCACTCGTTCGAGGGCGATACCGAGGTCGATCGCGCCTTCGCGAAGGCGCTGCGGGAGGCCGATCCGCGGGCATGGACCGCGAAGTTCCGCGAGCTGGCCGGGAACGACGAGCGCCAGTTCAACGCGCCGGGCGTGCGCGTGCCGATGCTCTCGCTCACGCGCGTGGTGAAGACCGCCGAGCCCAACGCCTACTACCGCGAGTACCACTCGAGCCACGACACGCCGGAGCTGGTGCCGCCGGGGAGCCTGGAGGAGTCGAGCGACGTCGTGCTGAGAATGATCGAGGAGCTGGAGCGCTCGGCGGGTGTGAGCATGGATCCCCGCTTGCGCGGGGATGACGGGCGAGTGTCGTCATCCCCGCTCCCTGCTGCGTCATCCCCGCGCAAGCGGGGATCCATCGCCGCCATAGACGGCAACACGGTTCCTTCGAACCGCTACCCCGGCGAGCCGTTCTGCTCGCGCTTCGGGGTGAACATCGATGCGTACGCGAACCCCGAGGGGTACCGCGCGCTCTTCGACATCATCTACCTCATCGATGGGACGCGCGACGTCGCCACGATCGCGAGGGAATGCGGGGTGAGCGAAGCTTCCGCGGCAGCGACGATCGCAGAGCTGGCGCGGCGCGGCGTGGTGGAGCTCTGAAGATGCACGCGCGCGAGGACGTACTGGTGATCGGTGGCGGGCTGGTGGGACTCGCCACCGCGTACAAGTTGATGCTCGCGCGCCCCGGGCTGGTGGCTCGCGTGCTCGAGAAGGAGCCGGAGGTGGGCCGCCACCAGAGTGGGCACAACAGCGGCGTTCTCCACGCGGGGCTCTCCTACAAGCCGGGATCGTTCAAGGCGCGCATGGCGGTGGATGGAATTCGCCAGATGACGCGCTTCTGCGAGGAGCACGATGTGCCGCACGAGATCTGCGGCAAGATCGTGGTGGCCACCACCAGCGCCGAGATTCAGGGGCTGCGAACGCTCATCGAGCGCGGCCAGAAGAACGGACTGCGTGGCCTGCGGTGGCTGGACGCGGCGTGCATCAGGGAGATCGAGCCGCACGCCGCCGGTGTGGCCGCGGTGCTGGTGCCCGAGGAGGGGATAGCCGACTACCCGCGCGTATGCGCCACTCTCGCCTCGGAGATAGAGCGGCTGGGCGGCGCGGTCGTCACGGGCGCGCGGGTGCGCTCGCTGCACAATGGAGGCGGGGAGTGGTCGGCCGCGACCGACCGGGGAGATTTCTCCGCCAGGCTGCTGATCAACTGTGCGGGGCTGCACAGCGACAGGGTGGCCGCGATGGCGGGAGAGCGCGTGGCCGTCCGGATAGTCCCCTTCCGCGGCGAGTACTACCGGCTCCGAGACGACCGGGCCTTCATGGTTCGCAATCTCATCTACCCCGTCCCCGACCCCGCCTTCCCCTTCCTGGGAGTGCATTTCACGCGGATGGTGCGGGGCGGCGTGGAGGCCGGACCGAACGCCGTGCTGGCATTCGCGCGTGAGGGCTACCGGAAGAGCACCGTGAGCGTTCGCGACCTGGCCGATGCCCTCTCCTACCCGGGGCTCTGGCGCTTCATGGCCAAGTATCCGGCGATGTGCTGGGCCGAGCTGCGGCGCTCGTTCAGCCGCGAGCTCTTCGCGCTCGCGCTGAGGCGTCTGGTGCCCGAGCTTCGCGCGGACGATATCGAGCCGGGCGGCGCCGGCGTGCGCGCGCAGGCGCTGCTCCCCAGCGGCGCGCTCGAGCAGGACTTCCACTTCCTGGCGCGTGCGACGGCGTTCCACGTGATCAACGCCCCGAGCCCGGCCGCCACGGCGTCGCTGGCGATCGCCGACGAGATCGTGGAGCGGTGGTACAAGTCCACCGCGGCAGCCAACTAGCGGGGCGAGCGGGGCGCTGCGGCCGAGCTAGACGCCGCGTGGTGCCGGCTGCCGCCTCACAACTCCGAGGGCTCCAGGTCCGCCTCTCTCTCCATCTCGGTGCCACCCATCTGGTACATCCACAGACGGTGGTACGTCGGGCAGTCGCGCATCAGCTCCTCGTGGGTGCCGAGACCCATCATGCGGCCGCGATCGAGAACGAGGATGCGATCGGCCGCGCGCAGCGTGCTGAGGCGGTGCGCGATGATGAAGGTCGTGCGTCCCGCCATCAGGCGCTCGAGCGCCGTCTGGAGCTTGCGCTCGGACACCGAATCGAGGCTGCTCGTGGCTTCGTCCAGGAAGAGGAGCGGCGCGTTCTTCAGCAGCGCGGCGGCGATGCAGATGCGCTGCTTCTGCCCCGTGGAGATCCCGCGCGCGTCGCGAGCGCGGCCTATCATGGTGTCGTAGCCGTTCTCCATCCGCTCGATCTCGTCGTGCACGTTCGCGGCCCGCGCCGCCTCCACCACCTCCTCCATCGTCGCATCGGGGCGCGCGATGCGGATGTTGTTCGCGATGCTGTCGAGGAAGAGGAAGGGCTCCTGCAGAACGATCGCCGAGCGATCCATGAGATCGGCGTGTCGGATCTGCCGCAGGTCCACGCCATCGAGCAGGACGCTCCCCCGAACGGGGTCGTACAACCGCAGCAGGAGCGCGACGAGAGTCGACTTCCCCGCCCCGGATGCCCCCACTATCCCGATCGTCTCTCCGCCGTGGAAGACCGCCGATATGTCTTCCAGCACCGGGCGACCGTCGTACGCGAAGGAGACGTCTCGGAGCTCGATGGTTCTGGGAGCCTCCGGGAGCCGCCTGGGCTGGGGCGCATCGGGTATCTCCGCCGGCGCCTCCAGGATGGCGTCCACGCGCTCGAGGTTGGGGATCACCATGCGCACCGAGCTGTAAACGGTGAGCAGGTTCACGAGCGGCGCGTACAGCGCCATGATCGCGATCAACAAGCTCAATAGCGACTGCCAGTCGAGCTCGCCCATCGCCACATCACGGCCGCCCACGATCAACACGATCACGAGACCGACCCCCGACACCGACTCCATCATGAGGCGCGCGAGGTTCTTGGCCTGCGCCTGCCGGATCGCGTGCCGGAAGAGGTCGTGCCCGATCTCGCGGGCCCGCTCGAGCACCCGCGCCTCGCCGCGATTCACCTTGATGACCCGGAACCCGGCCGCGACCTGGAGGAAGCTGTCGTACAGCGTGGTCATGGCGTGGCGCTCGAAGTGCGCGGCGCGCGTCATGCGCCGCCCCAGCCGGTGCACGGGGAGCACGCTGAGCGGCACCGCCACGAGACCGATCACCGCGAGCTTGGGACTCATCATCCACGCCGCCACGGCCAGTCCCGCGAGACGCGAGAGCGCCAGGACCACGATCCCCAGATCCAGCGTGACGGTCCGGATACCCTTGAGATCCTGGTACGACGCCATCACCAGGTCGCCCTGGCTGTTGCGCTCGAAGTAGCGCACCGAGAGCGTGAGGAGCCTGGCGAGGACTCTCTGCATGGCGTCGATCTCGACCTTGTGCGCCAGACGCACCGAGGCTTCCTCGCCGAGGAAGGTCATCACGGTGCGCAGCAGCCAGAGCCCGAGAATCAGTGCCGCTCCCAGCAGGAGCGCGGTGGTGGTCGCGCCGCCTTCGCCGCCGAAGGTGAGGAGCACGTGGCGCAGCGCCCACACTATGAGCCCCTGGATCATCCCCTGTGATACGGTCGCCAGGAGAAGGAGCAGGGCCAGGCGCGGGTGCTCGCGCATCGAGCGCAGCCCGGCCTTGAGCGCGGTCGATACGCTGTGCGGCCTCGTCGTCGAGGCCGGAAGTGCTTGGGCGATGCTACTCATTTTTCACCAGTACATCCGTCGTCGGCTCGATGGCTCAAACGGTCACCCTGCGAAGCCGCTTGATGAGCGGCAATTCGCTCTCGTACACACGCTTCTCGCCGTCGCCCAGCGCCACTTCCACCGCACGAATGTCGCGCACCAGGCGCTGGAGACCGGGCGGCTCGATCGACGCCGCCTGGTCGCTCCCCCACATGGCACGATCGAGCGTGATGTGGCGCTCCACCATGCAAGCCCCGAGCACCGCCGCGGCCACGGTGGGCACCAGACCCACCTCGTGCCCCGAGTAGCCCACGGGAACGCCGTAGCGCCCCTGCAGGAGGCTCACGCACCGCAGGTTCAGTTCCTCGAACTTGGCCGGGTACGAGCTGGTGCTGTGCATGAGTATCAGATCGTCGGTCCCGAGCACATCCACCGCGTGATCGATCTGCTCCAGTGTGCTCATCCCGGTGGACAGGATGATCGGCCGCCCGTAGCGCCGGTGATGACGCAGCAGTGCGTCGTCGGTGAGACACGCCGAAGCGATCTTGTAGCAGGGCGGGTCGAACCGCTCGATGAAGTCCACGGACTGCTCATCCCAACAGGAGGCGAACCAGGATATCCCCTGCTTGCGGCTGTAGTGGTCGATCTCCTCGTAGCTCTCCCGATCGAACTCGATGCGATGACGATACTCGAGGTAGGTCATGACGCCCCACGGAGTCTCGCGCATGAGGTTGCGCTGCTCCGCCGGTACGCACAGCTCCGGCGTTCGCTTCTGGAACTTCACGGCGTCGCAACCGTAGCGCTGCGCGGTAGCGATGAGCTGCCTGGCGATGTCGACGTCCCCGTTGTGATTGATTCCTATCTCGGCAACCACGTAGCACGGTTCGCCCGCACCGACCCAGCGATCACCTATCTTTACCTTGGCAGCCATTGGAGTGCCTCCCCGGTACCCTCTAGAGTTCCTTCGTGAGCCCCGCCAGCGGCGTGCGCCGCGAGGATCCATTCCGCCACCTCGCGCACCGCACCGTAGCCACCGCGGCGCGTCGTGACCAATCGCGCCGCGCGCCGTACCTCGGGCTCGGCGTCCGCCACCGCGATCGGTACTCCCGCCCAACGCATGCACGACAGGTCGTTCACGTCGTTCCCGACGTAGGCGACGTCCGCCGGACCGAGCCGGCGCTCCGCGACGGACTGCATCAGCGCAGCGAGCTTGTCGTCGCAACCGTGCACGCACTCCACGCCGAGCTTGCGCCCGCGCGCCGCGACTACCGGATTCCGCTCGGTGGAGAGCACCATCACGGGCACGCCAGCGTCGCGTAGCCGCGCGATCCCCCACCCATCGCCGCGATGACAGGCCACCGATTCCCGCCCGTCCTGGTCCACCAGCACCCGGTTGTCCGTCATCACCCCATCGAAATCGAGCACCAGGAGGCGCACCCCTCGCAGCGTGCGCTGGTCCGGGAGCGCACGCCGCGTCAGCAGCAAACGCTCCATCAGCTCGAGATCGGCCGGCTCGTCCACCTGAAAGGAGTCCGCCGGGTCCATGATGTGTACCGCGATCCGACCACCGAGCCGGTTGCCGCCCTCGCGCAGCACGTAAGGGCGGAAGACGTAGATCGAACCGTTCTCCACCAGCTCCTCCGCGACGTCCTGCCTGCGCGGACGCGCGCGATAGTCGTACGAGAAGGATGTGGGTGGCGCGCTCCCCTCCCGGCGCCAGAGGAAGCCGTGCTGCCGATAGGCTGAGAAGAGAGAATCGGCACCCTCGGCCAGAAGAGTCCCGATCGCCCGGGAGATGTCGTCGGGGCGGCGCAGCGGCGAGGTGGCCTGGAGGAAAACCACCAGCTCGGGCTCGTACCCCTCGGTGATCTTGAGGTGGTCGAGCACGTGGAGCAGGGCGGCCTCGGAGCTGGCCGTGTCGCCGCTGATCTCCGCCGGTCGCACCACCACCTCCGCGCCGTGCTCCGTGGCCACCCGCGCGATCTCCGCGTCGTCCGTGGAGACGATGGTGCGGGAGATCTCCGGCGTACCGCGCGCGTGCGCAATTGTGTGAGCCAGGAGCGGAATCCCGCCCACTCGGCGCAGATTCTTCTGAGGGATCCCCTTGGACCCACCACGGGCCGGAATGAGCGCGATGATCTTCAAGCGCGGCTCATGTCTGGACGACGCAACACTGCGGCTCCACCGATCGGTAAAGGACAAATTGGAGTGCGACAAGATACTGGAGCACTCTGCAAAGGTGCTACAAACACACCTAACGCGTTGTGCAGCAGGAAGTTATCGCATTCACACCGGTCGGCACGGCAATTGAGGCCGACGCGTCGCGGCGACTTTTCGTTGCGCCCCCGCAACGAGTGGCCGGACGTCGCCCGCGGCCCTACACCTCTCCCCGAAGCACCCTGTCGTCCACCTCGCCACAGATGGCGTGCAGCACCGCCATATGGAGCTCCTGAACGCGCTGGGTGTTGGAGCCGGGGACGCGAATGGTTACGTCGCATTCGGCCAGAAGTGGATCGCCCCCCTGACCGGAGAGCGCTATCACGCGCATCCCCTTCGAGCGCGCCACGCGGATGGCGCGCAGAACATTGGGCGACCTCCCGCTGGTGGAGATGGCCAGGAGCACGTCGCCGCTTCCCCCCAGCCCTTCCACCTGCCGCGCGAAGACGTTCTCGTAACCGTAGTCGTTCCCGATCGCCGTCACGGCAGATGGGTCGACGCTCAAGGTCACGGCGGGGAGCGACCTGCGCTCGGGCCCCATCCGCCCTATCAGCTCGGCCACGAAGTGCTGCGCGTCGGCAGCACTCCCGCCATTCCCGCAGGCGAGCAGCTTTCCGCCGCCCCGGATGCTCTCCACTATCAGCTCGCCTGCACGCCGCACGGGCTCGCCGATCGAAGCCGCCAGCTCCTCCGCCAGACGGCTGAGCTCGAGAAATGCCTCCCTCACCGGATCGGAGATGCGCGAGCTCGTCATTCACTCCTCGTGGCTTTCCGGGTCATGTTGCCGGCCATCGTAGTCCATTCATTACCATCACGATTCAGCGCGCCCGCCAGCGCGGCGCGGACGCAGAGATCCCGCCCCTTTCGCCGCCAGCCGGAGCGGCCGCACGGCGTAGTAAGTCCAGCGCAGCCACCCGGGGAGCGGTACGGCTTCCACGTCGGCCACGTGCGGGGCAGCGGCGATGTGCCAGCAGTAGCCGGCGCGGTCGCGCAGCGTATCGAACGTACCGCACTGGAACATCATCCACCGCGCCCGCCCGAGCTCGGCTCCGTCCGCAATCGCCGACAACACCTCGCGCGCGAGCGGAGCTACCGCGGAGTCGCCCGCCAGCTCGAGATCATCGCGCGCGGGCGCGCCGAGCAGCTCCTGGGCGAGCAGAATGCCGAGCGCGAGCCGCCGGCGCGCGGCCGCGGCTGCAGCCAGGTCGGGAGCCGCCGCCAGCTCTCCTTCCGGCGCCGCGGCCAGGACTCCGGCTATGTCCCGGATCCAGCAGAGGAGGGTGAATCCGTGCTTGGCACCGTGGACGCAAAGATACACCAGGAGGGCGCTCCACGAGAGCGCGGGAAGCTCGCGCCCGAGCAGCGGTACCATCCGCGCGTTGGCCCACACCCACTCTCCATCCAGCCGGCGGCCGGGACGCCGATTATCGAGCGACCAGTGGAGCTCCACCATCACGCGCGACTTCCGGTGCACCAGGGGGAGATGGTGATCGGAGAAGCGCAGCGCGCGCTCGCCAGCGGCGGAAAGCGGCGTCGCTGGCTCGTAGCCCCACTCGCCGAGCAGCTCGCGCGCGCGATCGAATTCCGCCGACCGCACGACGATGTCCAGGTCCCCGAACTCGCGAAGCGCCAGATCGCCGTAGGCGGAGAGGGCGAGCGCCGGTCCCTTGATCGGCATCGCGTCCACGCCGGCCGAGGCGAGTCGCGCGAGGAGCTCGGTGAGCTCCCCGGTGAGCGCGATGTTCCGCAGCGAGTTCGCATCGTAGCGCGCACGCAGAGCGGCGACTGCTTCCGGCGGGATCCCCTCCGGCCGCGCGGCGACTCGGCGCGCGAGGAGAGGAGTCACCGCGTGGAGCTCGGCCGCCTCCACGATCGCGGGCCAATCGGCATCCCCGGAAATGGAGTCGGGTGCCGGGGTGACCCGGCAGGCATCCAGAAGAATCGAGGGGAGCGGCATACAGGCAACGGAGTTGGGGCCCGAATTCGAGCGGGGCGAGCCGCGTGTCGCGGCTCGCCCCGCTCGAATTCGAGACCCCCCGCCCCGTCCTACCTCCGCGTGGCGACGTTGATGATCGAGGCCACAGCGCCCGCCACGCCGACCAGCGGGAGGAAGAAGCTGGTGAAGAAGTTCCCCTTCTTGTTGACTATCAACTGATCGCCCGACTGGATCGGCTCGTTCGTCCACCGCCCGGCCGGGTCGGTGAGATCGACCTCGTACTCCTTCCCGTCGCGATAGAGCTTCACCCTGTCCAGGCGTCCCTCCGTCGTGACCCCTCCGGCCAGCGCGATCGCCTGCGAGATGGTGGTGGTGCGCGGGAGCGGATAGAGGTTGGGGGTGCGCACCTGCCCACCCACCGTCACCTGAAAGAGCGGCTCCACCACGAGCTGCGGATTCTGCTCGTACTTCGTGAGGAACTGCGTCAGCCGCCGCTCCACCTCGTGGAGCGGGACGCCCGCGACGGGCACCTCCTGGTACAGCGGGTGCCTGAGCGCCCCGTTCACTCCCACCATGAAGTCCCCACTCATCTCCGTGTTGCGCCACACGGTGACCTTCACCATGTCGCCGGGGTGCAGGACGACGTTCGTATCACGGGCTGCCGTGGAGCCCTGTGCGCTTGCCCCTGCCACCGTGAGAAGGGAGCCGAGCAGAAAGACGGTCGTGATGGCGAGTCGCATTGCAGATGGGAATCCGGAGAATGAGTGAGCCGGCCGCGTGCCGATCCCGCCAGCCGAGGTGGTACCTCCCGATGGGTGAGGCACCACCTCGGCTGGCGGCGGTTTGTACGATAGGGAAGTAACTCTCCCCGGGGAAGGGGACGAGCTCGAAATCCACCAGGATACCCGGATCCTCCGCTCGCGGCAGCGCGCCGAATGTCGGACGCCCGGGAGGCGATTCACATCCGGATGGATCGGTCAGCGATGTGCAATGGCATAGACCGTCACGCCATTCGGGGAGCGATAGATGCGCTTGAAGGAGGGCGGGATCTGCGTGGATGCGGAGTCGCCCAGGAAGGCAAACTGTGGCAACGCGCGGCGCGCGGAGGCATCGAAGATCAGGTAATCCGCGCTGAGGCTGTCGTCGGGCGTGAGCGCCGGATACCTCGGTGCGTAGGTGCGAACCGGTGCGCGCAATCCGCGATAGGTGGGAAGTCCGTCCGCGCTCCCCTCGTAGTACCCCGGCATCTCGAGCAGGCGCGACCCAGCGTAATACGCCCACGCGGGGTGCGCGGCCATGACGTACTTCGTCGCGATGTCCGGGTCGTAGTTGCGCAGCGCCTCGGAGACGGGATCGACATCCACGAGCTGGCCGTAATCGTCCATCGCCGACGTCACATAGTCACGGATGTTGGCCGACGTAGTGCGCGCAGCCATCCCGAGAATCAGGAAGAGCGCGACGGCGGGAGCGCGCAGCCGGCGGAGGAGGGGCCAGCGCTCGCGGGCGACATCGGCGTAGCGAAGGAACAACCCGGCCGTGAGCGCTGTCGCAACCACTACCCAACTGAGAAACACCTCCGGGAACACGAAGGCCTGGCAGACGAGAGCCAGATAGGCGGCCAGCGCCAGGCCCACTATCGCAAGCGCCTGGCGATTTCCCGGCTTCAGCGCGAGCGCACGCTCGATCGCGGCAGGCACCACGAAGAGCGCGAGGAATCCGGTCGACCCCACGATGAGGCGAACGCTCTCCGCCAGGTTGTGGACGAAGTTGGAGGCGAAAGCGACCGGATAGGCCGCGATGATCTGGGACAGGCTGGTGAAGCGCATCTGCCCCTTCCACAACCACTCGGGCTGCGACATCCCGGGCACCACGTGCGCGCCGATGTTCAGGTAATGCCAGGTGTGCACCGGCGAGCCGTTGACCATCGCGTTGTAGAGCCACCATGGCGAGCTGACGACCGCGAAGCCCGCGACGAAGAAGCCGCCTAGGCGCGCCGCACGGCGCGGCGGCATCACGGTGAAGAACGCGAGCGGCGTGAGGACGAGTATGTAGCTGGTGTAGCGCGTGAGTCCGGCAAGCGCACATACGGCGCCCGCCACGAGCAGGGCGCGCGAAGAGCCGGATCGGAGGGCGCGGATGGTGAGGAGCAGCCCGGTCACGAAGAAGAGCGAATCCAGCATGTGGTTCTCTGCCTGGATCGCCGAACGTACGTAGAGCGTGGTCACCACCAGGAAAGCCTGCGTCATCCATCCGGCACGCCTGTCGCCGGTGAGCTCCACGGCGAGATGAAACGCAGTGTACAGGAGGAAGACTGCGGCGATGCAGGAGACCAGCTTGGCCGCATCGTGTCCCGAGAGGGCCAACGACCCGAGCCCGGCCAGTATCGGGTAGAGAGGCGGCCAGAAGTGCGAGGGCCACCCGTGGTAGCCGAGCCCCGATACGATCTCCCGCCCCGCGAAATACTGGAACACCCCGTCCCATTCCTCGAAGCGAACGTGGTGCGGGAAGATCAGCGCGAGCGCCACCGCGAAGGCCCCCGGGATCCACCACGCCGCGAGATCCCGGGCCGATCGACGGGAGTGCACTTCGCCGGCTGCCCGCTCTCGCCGCGATTCGTCCGGATGCACGGCGGGCGCGGCAACGGATTCGCCGAATGGCGCGGATCGTTCGGTGGCTCGATCGGGCGGGGTCATGAGACGGGCACTCCCTTCCTGAGGAGTTGTCTGCGGAATGGTACCCCAGCGACGGAGCTGATTATGCCGTCCGCCCCATTCCTCCGCAAGCATGCGGTAGGGCCGCGTGCCGCCCGGGTGGACGAGACGCGGGAGAGACCGCCCTACGCCCCGAACATGGCCCCGTCCGCCCTACCCCTCCTCCGACCCGTAGTAATCGTAGTAGTAGTACCCGCCGTACTGCGGGACCTTGTGGTCGGGGTCGTTGAGCACCGCGCCCACCACTCGCGCGCCCACGGCGGCGAGGCGGGCGATGGCGTACTGCGCCGAATCCCGCTGCGTGGAGCCGGCGCGCACCACCAGCAGCACGCCATCCGCGCCGCGGCCGAGGATCATCGAGTCGGCGGCGACGTGCACGGGCGGGGTGTCGAGTAGTATGACGTCGAAGCGCTCGCGCAGCGCATCGAGGACGGCGCGCATGCGGGGGCCGCCGAGGAGCTCGGAGGGGTTGGGCGGGAGCGCGCCGGCGGGGATGAAGCCGAGTCCGTCGACCAGCGTGGGATGGATCACTTCGTCGATTGTGGCCTGATCCATCATCGCCTGCGTGAGACCCGGCTCGCGCGGGACCTTGAAGACGTTGTGGAGGCGGGCGCGGCGCAGGTCGCAGTCCACCAGCGCCACGCGCATTCCCTGCTGCGCGAAGGTCACGGCGAGGTTGGCGGCCGTGGTGGTCTTCCCATCCTGTGGGCTCGGGCTCGTGATCACGATGGTCCGGAGCGACTGCACGGCCTGCGAGAATATCAGGCTGGTGCGCAGCGTCCTGAACGCCTCGGCGCCCGTGGACCGCACGTTGGTGGCCGAGACCAGCGCGGTCCCGTTCCCGTTGTGGTGGTGGCCATGCTTCCCGCTCCCCATACCAGGTATGGGGAGTCGGATGTTGCGCAGCGAGAGGCGGCCGGCGCCGTTCTGCGGGAGGATCTGCGGGATGATGGCGAGACCCGGCACGCGCAGGATCGCCTCCAGCTCGTCGCGCCGGCGGATGGAGGTGTTGAGGTTCTCCTTGAGGAACGCCGCGCCCGAGCCGAGCATGAGGCCCACTATCAGGCCGAGCGCGAGCTTGAAGAGAGGCCCGCGGCCAATGGGACGCGCGGGGAGCGGAGCCATGTCGATGATCTCCACCTGCCCCGCCTCCACCGCCTC
>JBIQMO010000065.1:0-17311 GCA_044463245.1 Gemmatimonas aurantiaca | reverse complement strand
AGAGCACTCGATTCGTAATCGAGCGGTCGTCGGTTCAATCCCGACCGCTGGCTCTAGAGCAGATCGCTCCAGAGAATAAAAGTGAAACCAGCACGGCTCGCCCTTTTCCAGGGGCGGGCCGTTTTGCTTTGCGGCCCGCGAGGAGGCGACTGCGTTGCGCCGCGCCCGTGCGTCGAGCCGCATGGACAAATGACCAATAGCGGGACATATCAGTCTACCAAGCGGACGCCACAGTGCGTCTCTCCACAGATAGTCTCCCCGCTGTCTCCTCCAAGGAGCATCCCGCAATGCGCAGCGTAGTTCTCGCCCTGCTCTGCAGCTTTGCCGCCTCCGTTGCGGCACAGGCCCCTGATATAACACCCAAAGGCGACCCATCCGTAAAGGCCGACACCATCTACCGCCTCGCGGTGGACCCGGCCGATCATGAGGGCGAGGCGTTCGTCTACCTGCTAGACGACGGGGTGGTGGTCTACCAGGCGAACGGTCAGTACAAGCAGACCTACCGGCAGGTAGCGCAGATACTCACTCAGGACGGAGTAGAGAACTGGGCCGAGCAGAGCTTCTCGTACGAGCCCGGCCACCAGAAGCTGACCGTGAACTGGATTCGCGTGGTGAAGCCCAACGGCGAGGTCGTGACCGCGGAGGCCGCGCACAAGCAGGACTCCGACATCCCGGCGACGATGGGGAATCCCGTCTACGCCGATCGCAAGGTGCGCCGCTACTCGCTGAGCGGCGTTTCCGTCGGCACCATCGTGGACTACAGCTTCACGCTCGAGGAGTTGAAGCCGTACCGCACGGGCGACTTCCTCACCAGCTGGTCCATCACCACTGGCCTCCCGACGCGCCGCTCGCGCTACATCCTCGATGTGCCGGCGAGCCTGAAGATGAACATGCTCGAACGAAACATCGCCAACCCGAAGAAGGTGACGACCGCGAACGGGAGGCGCGTGTACACGTGGGCCGCGGCGGACATCGCGAAGCCCAAGTCCGAGCCCTTCGCCGCCGACTCCAACGGAGTGTATCAGTCGTTGCTCGTCTCGGCGCCGACGAGCTGGCAGGACATCTCCAAGTGGTACGCTGGTCTGGCGCGCGACCGCTACGTGCTCACCCCGGAGCTCGAGAGCAAGCTGCACGAGCTGGTGGCCGGTGCACGCACGCTCGACGATTCACTCAGCGCCGTGCAGCGATGGGTGGCGCAGGACATCAGATACGTCTCCCTCTCGCTCGGCATCGGCGGCTACCAGCCGCGTACGCCCGAGGAAGTTTTCAAGACGCAGTACGGCGACTGCAAGGACAAGGCGACCATCTTCGTGACCATGGCGCAGAAGATGGGCGTGGAGGCGTACCCCGTCCTGCTCAGCTCCGGAGGCAAGGTGGAGAGAGCGCTTCCTTCGATCGACCAGTTCAATCATGCCATCGCCGCTGTGAAGCTCGGCGGGAAGTACATGTATGTGGATCTCACCTCGGATCTCACCCCGTGGGGCGCGCTCCCCGGTCCCGACCAGGGTCAGTTCGCGCTGGTGGTGCATCCAGACGGCCACGCGGACGAGGTGACGCTTCCGGAGGATCCGCCGGCCGTCAATCTCTCGATGACCAGTTTCAAGGGCGAGCTGACGCCCGACGGCCTCGTGAACCTGCACTACACCGAGCGTGCGGAGGGCTTGAGGCAGTACGGTCTGCGCGGGCTTTTCACCACGCCGATGGATTCGACCAAGCGCGACCGGTTCATCAGGGCGCTCGCCGGGAACACGTATCCCGGTGCGACCGGTGACAGTCTCGTGATCTTCGATGGCAAGGATCTGAAGGCGAAGGCAGAGATCAAGATGGCGGTCCACGGCGGCCAGGCGGCGAAGGTATCGGGTCAGAGCGCCATTCTCAGCTTGCCGCCATCGTTCAGCTCGATGGCCGGGCTGCAGACGCTCGCGACGCAGCTCGAGTCCGGGAAGCCGCGCGTGTATCCCATCGACGTGGAGAGCGTGATAGGTCCGATAGTGGGGGTATCCGAGCTCGTGCTCGAGCTGCCCGAGGGGTGGCACGCCGATCTCCCGGGGAACGTCGTGGCGGAGAGCGCGTACGGGAGCTACCGGGCCGAGTACACGCAGAACGGCCGCGAGCTGCGGTTGTCGAGGCGGATGGAAGGGCGGCGCGGCGTGAAGCCGCCGGAGGACGTGGACGCGCTCATCGCGTGGCTGCGCGCGGTGGCGAAGGACGACGTGCAGTACATCGTTCTGCAGCTACCGGCGGCGGTGGGGAAGTGAGCTGGTAGTTACTTGTACCGCGGGGGCCGGTTTGCTAGCTTTGCATGACGAGCGGCGGAGCTGCTCCCCGCGGGCGTAATTCAGTTGGTAGAATGCCAGCTTCCCAAGCTGGACGTCGCCGGTTCGAGTCCGGTCGCCCGCTCTGGATGCTATTGTGAGATAATAGTTTACGAAAATCGGCTGCCAAGATTGGCAGCCGATTTTTCGGTGTCCAACGGCCCCCGGAGCGGCCCCCAGCAGCGATAGCGTGGGGGCCGTTGTTGTTGGTCAAGTGTGATCGTCACTGTATTGCGAGCCGAGGCAACGAGTTGCGAATGCGGCGGCTGCAGTTGTGTGGGTTATACCGATAAAGTCCGTCGTCCATACCAAGCTGGACGTCGCCAGTCAGCAGTGATCGGTTGTGTCGCTCACCCAGGCCCTCGGTGTGTGACAAGATCCTGGGGGAGGACTCGTCAAGTATCTGAGCGGAGCCGTTCTGGCTACGAGCCGCGCCTGATTTCGTGAGAGGGCGCTACGGTACGTGAGGAACCTTGTTGTGTTCTCCCGGTACTTGCATATGTAAGTATCATATGCTAGTTTAGGCTACCTGTTGAAGAGGGCACAATGGCGACAATCGTCCGAGAGCTCGAAGCGCTCGAGCGACTCCACAGTGAGTACGGCTTTAACTATGCGCAGCTGGCCCAGGCGCTGAACACCAGCGAGCCGACGTTGCACCGTTGGCGTCGCGGAACCGGCGGCGAGCCGACGGCAGTCTATCTGAAGCGGTTGGAGGCATTCGAGACGTTTCTCGAGGAGCTCGACGAACTGTTTGCGAGTAAGCGTGCCGCCACCGCTTGGCTCAACAAGTCGCTGAGCGTTCTGAAGAACCGCACTCCGCGCGAGATGATCGTCGATGGTCACGTCGACCGTGTGACGGGTGTGCTCTACGCGCTTAACGCCGGTGTGTCGCTGTAGCGTTTGGGGCTTCAGCGAAACGCCGAGATGCCGTTGACGCAGACGCGGCTTGTCGGCCTCGCGTTCCGCGCAACCTCCCCGCGCTACTCGGATTTGCGTAAGACAGCGGCGATGAGCTGCGTCCACCCCGGGCGGTTCAACACACCGGAAGTTGGTGCTGTCTACGTTTCGCGTGAGCCCGAGACCGCGATCGAAGAGCTGAGGCGCCGTGCGGCCCGTGATGGTGTGTCACTCGCGGATATGCATCCGCGATCGATCTTCGTACTTGATCTGCTGCTTCATAACGTCGTTAACCTCACCGCACCAGGGCAGTTGGAAGCGTGGGGACTCACCGCGGGGGATCTGGCGAGTGACGATATGGAGCGATGCCAAGAGGTTGCTGGCGTCGCCGCACGACTTGGAGCGGAGGCGATTCGATGGGCGTCGGCAACAGGCGCAGGACAGAGCTGTGCTGTGTTCGTTGGTCAGCTGCAGCCGGGGTCGCACGCGGAGATACTCGAGAGCTTTGATCTGACACGCGAAATGCTCGGCGCCATCGCGACTGGGGCGTCAGTAGCGACGCTGATTCCTGATCTCAGCGACATGCCGCTGCTGGAGTAGATTCGGCTGCTATTCTCGCTGATGGTCTTGACTCTCACCGCAATGTCTCCGGGTGGGTGAGGTACTGAACCGCCCCGGGTTGTCCAAGCAGTTGGTGGTTCGAGTATTCGGGTCGTCGCCGATGCGGCCCAAGGGATAGTAGACTGCTTCTCGTACTCCGCTTCTCTATCTCTGAGTGCGATAGGTGGATCGAGCAATCGACTACACGTTGCATGTCGGCTCGACAGCGACGCAAAGCTCCATTTCTATCACGCCGCCGCACGTGCGAGCAGAAAGGCCCGGTATGGATCGACACTCAAGACTCGGCTACTTGCGCCAGTCGTTGCAGCTGCACGCCGCACCGGCTTGTCCTCTGTGACGACGATGACAGGATGTCCATCAATGCGCATGCTCTCCGCGGCAAATAGCGCGAGGTGAAAGTCCCACAGGGAGTTCACACAGTTCTCAGGTGCTGCGCCAGCGGCAACGACACGATGGATGGCAGATTCGAACGCTGCGAGAGCGGTCGGGATGTGCGGCTCAAGAGCCGACGCTCGCTGCGCGATGTCACTGTGGCTCGGGCGTAATCCGAGCTCCGACGCACAGTTGGTCACCAGTGCATACGCCGCAATCGAGCGAAGCATGCCCGACTGTAAGAAGTCGCGTGGAGTGGGACGCGCTGAGGGTGCGAAGTCCGACGAGACGTTCTTGTCAAGGCCGAGTTGTCGTCTTGTTTCCGCGAGCATCGTTGCGAAGCGTGATTCCGCATCATCGCGAAAACGTCGAACGACGGTGAGATCATGCAACAAATGGGGCTCTAGCGCTCCATCATCCGGCTGCAAGGCGATTCGCTTAACGAGCGACGCAGTTTGAATCGCCAACTCATCACCCCAGTGGGCACGTCGACTGAAGAGTGTCTTTGCTAGTATCCCATTAGGGTCGGCAGCGAATGGTAAACCAGAGTCGCTGAGGGAGTATACGGCGCAGTGTCGCCAAAGGCGCTTCAACGCGGCGCGCGAGGCGCCATAGCTAGAATCGGTAACGGAGTGCACATGTGAGAGTAGTTCTGTTGTCGCGTGAAAGCTGGTCATAGCGCGCACGCCCGAACGACCTTCCAGCCATTGTAGATCGTCTATGACGCGGTCAGGCTGCCCGCGGTAGACATTGGTGTCGATAATCGCTATGACGCGCGGCATATCAGTAACGAGAATACGAAGTATTGAGTGACTGCCCAGTGCAGGGCTTGGCGGCGATCGGTCGGCCCGCTACGGTGAAGATGCGGATCATCGTCGGCGCTCGCGAGGCGCGCACCGCTGCTTACTGCGATAGAGCCCGCGCGCGTCCATTGCAATGTGCCGTTGTTAGGTGGGGGTCCGATCCGAATCAGACTTGCGCTCATCTGATGTGGCACACCGGTTCACCGCCAGAAGCACTAGTTGCGGGTAACGGATCTTCATCAGTTCCGTCCACCACTCATGCTGGTCTACTTCTAGAGTGGTTGTTGCCCCATCGAATCGTACGGACGGCGCACCAACCGCTCGCCCAGAGTTCTCCGCGACACAATGCTCGATCAACTGCTCGAGTTCAGCCCTCATGTCTGTCGGAATAGAATATACGGCGCGCACCCTCTCACGGCTCATAGCGTCCCTCGGTCGGCGAGTAATGCATCGATGGTTTAGTGCGGGACGTCCGTTGGCGACCGCGATGCTCGAAGGTAGAGAAAAAGTTCTCCCGCAATGATGCCATGGCGCCGATAGACATCATCCGGTGCTAGCTGTCGGACCGCCTCATGGGGCGCTACCGTGTCAACGGCTGCGGGCCACGTGATCTCCACTTCGTCGAGTACACAACGCGGCACCATCTCCGGCCACCGCTCCTTTGTAGTATCCAACTTCGCCACGGCATAATCGCTCTATCCCCCTCAAGGGAATCTTTCGGCTACCTAACACCTGGTTAAGTCGCGAACGCGTCAAGTATGAGCGAATGCCGAGCACGCGCAATCCGTAGGGTCGTGCGACAACAGAAACGATCGTTAGGGCGCACGGTGAGGAGTGCTGGGTCTGCGCGTGCCTTGGTGCGGTAGGGATTCAGGATCGGTGACGGCACCGCAACGCATACAAAGCACAGACCGCTTCCACGCTGCCATGAGACGCGGGTACTCGTGTGCATTCCAACGAGCATTCTCCTCGTGTATAAAGGGACCGCCATTCTTGAACCCGGCCACCCAGAGCGCCGCGAGTGCGAGAAAGCCGACCAGGCCTGCCGTGTCTCCGATAGCGCCGAGCATTATTGTCGCCAACACCACCCCGAGGCAGCCGAACGTAGCTCGGCCACCCGCCGTCTCGTCGCGGCGTTCCGGTGGCGTCAGCCTGCGTGCCAGCAGGGTCTGGTCTGAACCCGTAATTGCCGTTGTGGTGCTACCGACCGCCAGCTCGTCGCCAACCAGTCCAATGGTGGTGCCGCTCGCCTCCGCGTCGAGTCGGCGGGTACCAGATTCATGAATAAGCGAGACTCTTCGGACATCTTCACTGCCGCAGGCACTACAACAAGCCGTTCCTTTCGCACCAACCAACGCTGGGCTACCTCGTGGGGGGCCGGAGGCAACGGGAAGCGATTCGATCCTGTTCTGGCTGTTTGGGCGGCCGCAGTGAACACAGGCGGGCGCTGCGTCGGAAATCTGATGCTTGCAATCTGGGCACGTGATGAGCGGCATTGCTGCGGATGTCGGTGTAGGGAGCAGGATTGGCGCGGGAACTGACTAGGCCCACGCTGCGGACGCGTGGCCTAACGTTGAACCAAGCAGCGAGCGGCAGGCTCGCCGGCGCAACGATGGTGAATGCCAGACGCTCTCGCTAGGCGCTCAACCACGATGACTTCCACAATTGTCGCGCTCGTCCGCTTCAGCGTCTCGTCAGGGCGCAGCCGCATCAATGGTGGTGTTCGAAGACGAGAAGCGGCGCCTCGGATGCTTTGTCGTGCCACTCGTGGACCGTGAAGCAGTAGCTCCCAGGGTAGTCGTCGAGCTGGAAGCGCGCTTGCTCCGGGTCCACAATCCGACCACGCGCATCGTGCTGCCAGAACTCAAGGAACTCACCGGCATCGAGCCACCGCAGCTGATGCCCGACATCGGCGACAACAAACCGAACCCCCTTTAGTATCGGCCCCTCGTGCAGCAAGACGGCGAGATCACTCGCACCGAGGGCGCGTCCACGCTCCGCGGTAAGCCGCCCGCGCGAGGTCCATAGTTCGCGAAGCGGCAGCTGCGTTACGATCCGTTGTTCTGGTGCCATGCTCCGTTGTCGCCCTCACGCGGAAAAGACAGATCTGCCCAGCTCCCCCCCAACATGCTGCGCCTCTTCCTATTACGGAAGAACGGTATCGGGCTCGATATGCCAGGTCTCCATTATCCCACGGGCTTTCCGTCTGCTAGCCGACGCGCCGCTGTCAGGCCACGCCATGGCCGCGCCGCCTACCGCGCTGCTCGCCGGTATCGCCGGCAATCTAGATGGCATGGGTATTCGGGGTCGCGCGGCGTCCGGAGCGATCGGTATCCATGCATTCCAGTGTCCGAACGCGAGGTGGGAAGGTGGCACGCGACCACATACGTCGGGCAACCACTTACGGGACTTCACCGCTTCGGTCACCGCCGTCGCGCGCTGCCCCCCAATCCGAACGTTCCCTGTCCTAATCGTCCGCGGGTGCGGATCCGGCGCTGCCGACGCCCGTGGTTCCGGGCGGGTCGTGGTCGTCAGGAAAACGCTCGCCAAACGGCTCTGGCTCAACGAAGACGCGCTCGGCAAGCAACTCGCGGAGGGGATCGGGCCGGCCACCGATAAGGCATGGACTGTTGCCGGGATCGCGCGACACGCGCTCCCACGAGCGGACCGGTGATGTGCTACATCCTGGAGTAGGAGGTGAGCCAGGTCTGCTGGGGCTACGTCGCCGCGCGCACCACACGTCTTCCGGCAGCCACGCTTCGTAGTGCGCGCCGAGACGAACGACTTTAACCCGGCGCTCCCTGCTGGCCGGGCCGCGCGGATTGATTCTACTGAGGCGCTACGCGAGGGATAGGGACTGCAATCCACCGCAGCTCGCCTGCGTCCGGCGCACCCCTGAATGCGGACCACTTTCGTCCCTGCGAAATTGGTGGGTGGGGGAGGGCCGTGGACCAGGAGCGACGCGGTAGAACGAGCGACGGTGAGCCATGGTATTGCGTGGTGCGGCCGGGCAGAGAACTGGCGTTATCGCGCAGCGACGACGGGTCTGCCGGAAGGTGGCCAGGGTGGTCCGCATAGAGAAGTTCGAGGCAGGGAATCGGCTCACTAGGAGCTTCGGCCTACCCCTGCGAGCCCGAACCTTGCCGCTGAGCTGCGAGCGCAGTGACTGGGATATGAGGTCCACGCCCAGTGCCCACGAGTGCCCACCGCGGTCGGTATATCCGCTGTTTTGCCCCGATGGGAGCGCTACCCCTGCTATGGAAGCCCTTGTTATTAGCGAGCATAGCGAATTTGAGTAGTAACCTCGCAGCTTCCCAAGCTGGACGTCGCCGGTTCGAGTCCGGTCGCCCGCTCCTTCAAGTACCGTGTCCTACGAAGTAGCAAATGCCGGTCCCCCTTATTGGGGACCGGCATTTGTGCGTCTGGGCAACCTTGGGGGAGATGTGTTGCGGGGCGAGACTGTGGCACCCTGCCAAGGTGTAAGGAGGCACGTGCTGGACTCACGAGTGCAGCACAGCAACGCGGTCGCTCGAAGTCGTTCACTCAGCGATCCTCGCCTGATCCAAGCCACCGGGCGTAAGCGGCGCTCTACAGAGCCGATAGCAGAGCGCCGCATTCGCATCGAGAGGCAGCACCCCCCGTGCGCGGATGGTATTCAGTGCGCAACCAGTCTCGTAAGAATCCGGTGTGTTTCAGTTGCGCGATGGGTAGCTCGCACCTAGCCGGGAGCCTTGCGGAGTTCATAAAGAGTCTTAAGCGTATTCTTGCGCCTCGGGAAAATCCGGCCTACTGTATTCGCGGGCCGGTACGCTAAGCAACAGGAAGAGTGCCTTTCATCGAAAAGGGAATCGCGTGGCTCAGCCATCCGATCTGCAGCGCGAGCGATTCTGGCAGGATCTTATCGAACGGTTCGATCATCGTCCGCGGGCGTATCTGCAACGTGCGCGTTGGAATCCAGGAGAGATCGAGGACCTCGTCTGGGATATCTGGGGTGCGGCAGTAGAGTTCGAGGAGTCGTTTGCAAACTGTCACAACCCATGGTCCATACTACGACAACTGGCAGCGGATGCATCAGCGAGTCACTTGCGAGTACGGCGGCACGAGTTGTCGCAGGGCGATAGTATTGCGAGGTTGCCGAGCCGTGATCACCTACGCGAGTCTCCTGACGAAGCGCAGTTGCGACGAGCGTGGATTGATCGTGCGCTAGGACAGCTCAGTGAGAAGCAGCGGCTCGCGGTCGATTACCGCCATCGCTGGGGATGGCCCTATTGGGCAGTTGCGGCAGCAGTCGGAACGGCAGAACCCACGGCCAGGGTGCATGCAATGCGCGGACTCGAACGGCTACGCAGAATTGCGAAGGCGTGTCCTCCGCCGTTGTCTCGCGGCGAGGACGGATCCCAATAAGAACACGATTGGGGCGGGGCGTGTCACCGGTGGTCGCCTGAGGTCTATGAGGATCGCGTGCATCGAGTAGTTACCGCGCGCCAGGCGGCGTACTCGATGTCGGTAATGATGTAAACAGATTGGGAATCAAATGATCTGAAGGTCAGGTAGGCCGTCGATCACTTTCATACCGGAGGCATTATGCTGTCGCGCACTGCTCGCCTAGCGGCGCTCGTCACTATCGCAGCTGCCGGTCTAATGTTGACATCGCCTTCCCGTGCGGTAGCAGCTTCTCGTCTCGGCTGCGGCGATGGTGGTCTGCATACCTGCTGCGTCGATGGAGGAGGGGCTTGTCCGAATGGTGCATACTGCTGCGCGTTCGACGGTGGCACCATGCTTTTCTGTGGCTGTCTCAACGCGACTTGAGGACCGGAGAGATCTGAAGCCACGCCGGTCGTGGCCGGTCGCTTCAGGCACCGAGACGAGCGGCCTACCTGCGGCGCCGAAATGGGTCGTGCGCCGCATTCGGGGTCGTAGGGCGCCTGGTGACGGGCGGCGTGGTTATGCAAGCGCTGACGCGGTGACACCTTCCCACGAAACAGGAACACTCATGTCATCAAAGGGTACGGTGCTCAAGTGGTCGCTCGACGGACTGCTGGTACTCTGCGCAGTTGCAATGACGACTGTAGCAATTCGACGCGTATGGTCGTCGCCGGTCGCGGTTGCCGACGGCGCGACACGTTTTCCGGGTTGGAGAGAGGACCTTGCGTTCGATCGACGGATCGGTTCCCCCAAAGCCCCCTATCGTCTCGTGGTGTGGACCGACTATCAGTGTCCTGCCTGCCGCCAGTTTGAGCAGGCTATCGGTGCGGCCCGGATGCAGCTCGGCGACAGCCTTGCTGTAATTTATCGGTACTTTCCACTGTCCGGACATCCGCTGGCGTTTCGCGCGGCCGTTGTGGCGGAATGTGCGCGTGCGCAGGGGCGCTTCGAAGTCATGCACGACGTGCTCTTCGACGCACATCTCGAGGGCGACTCGCTACCGCTCGATTCTTTGATCGTGGCGAGTGCGGTCCCGGATCGAGACGCTTTCCTTCGCTGCTATGGTGACTCCGCCTCGCCGGAACACGCGCGCGTGCAGGCCGACGCCGACCGGGCGCATACTCTGCATCTCCGCGGAACCCCTGGAGTGCAAATCGGGGATCGAATCGAAAGCGGCGCACTTCCGGTCGACGAACTCGTATCGCGCCTCCGCGCAACGATGCACTGAGGGCTGCTGTCGTGTCCCCTCGCTCGGTCAGTACCCTTGTGGTAGAAGCGGCGGTGCACACCCGCATGCGGGCTTATTAGCCGCAGGAGATTGCAATGGTTCCCTCGATTGCTCTAATGGTATCCCTCTTACTTGCTTTGCCGCACTGGGCACCGGCTCGCCAGAGAGGGAAACGGTCACTTGTCCCTGCTACCGTGCAGCAAGAGTCGACCACCATTGATCAGTGGGTCAGCCATCCTACCAAGATAGTTCTGACAAGGGCGCAACAGCTGCGTCTCGACACTGTTCGCGCGAGATACATCACGGAGCGCGATTCTACGAGTGAAGCGGCAAAGCCGCAGGGTGAAATGGCCGTCATACTGAAAATGCGGGATCTTGACGCCAAGTATCGAAAGGTCGTACGGGCCCTCCTTACGCCGGACCAGCAAAGGGTCTTTGACAAGAATGTTGATTCGAGCTTCGTGGACCCGCACTCATAAGTAGAGTCGTCGCGAGGCGATAGCGTCCGGTTGTTCTGCTGGTGATGGGAACGTGCCCAATGCCGATAGCTTGGCCCGGTCGCGGTCGACAATTGGGAGAATGCGCTCATGTCACTGTCCCACGACGTAATAGTCGCGTCGCGCGCGCTGCGGCGGCGGCCAGGAATGCTCGCCGCCGTTATCGTCACGCTTGCCCTCGGAATCGGCGCGAACACCGCGGTTTTCAGCATCATTGACGCTGTCCTCCTGCGGCCGCTCGCCGTGGCCGATTCGAAGCAGCTTGTCGCCGTCTACAGCAGCAATCAGGTGTCACCCTATGGCGCGAGCTCGTTCCAAACTGTCCATTCGCTCGCCGAGCGCGCTACGACGTTCTCTGGTGTGGCAGCGTACTGGACGACATCCCTTGCCCTCACGGAGCGAGGGATGGACGAAGGAACGACGCAGGACGTGGTCGCTGCTCTGGTCACCAACAACTACTTTACGCTGCTCGGCGTTGGTGCAGCAATCGGACGAACAATCCTGCCGAGCGACCCGGGAGGTACGGGTGCAAGTCCGGTGGTTGTGCTGAGCGGCCGATTCTGGCGTAGTCAATACGCGAGCGACCCGTCCATTGTTGGTAAGCAGATTGTTTTGCGCGGGCAATCGCTTACGGTAATCGGCGTGATGCCCGATGGCTTCCATGGGACGGATCTCACGGCGGTTCCGGACGCCTGGGTACCTGTATCGATGCTCCCTCGAATGCACTTCGACATGCTGACGCTAGGGGACGCAATCAATCCGGCCCTTCCGATCTTCGCTGTGTTCGGCCGTCTGAGGTACGGTGTCACGCTCGAGCGCGCAGCGACGGAAGTAGAACTAATCGCGCGACAGGCGACGTTGGCCGTAGCGCTTCCTCAAGCGGATTCGGTAGTGCGATCGCGCCTCACGGTACTGCGACTCGACGATGCAGCGGCCGCTGTTCGCGATCGTGGGACGCTGCTCCGGTTTCTGCGGATTCTCGTCGCTGTCGCGGGACTCACTCTGCTCCTCGCCTGCATGAACGTCGCTAATCTGTTGGTTGTGCGAGCGCAGGAGCGGTCGCGGGAGATAGGAGTGCGGCTCGCCCTGGGCGCGGGCGCGGGTAGGCTCGTGCGACAACTCTTAGTGGAGAGTGTCGCCCTCGCGCTCGCGGGCGGGGCTGTGAGCATCGCCATAGCGGTTGTCACGATGCGGGTGTTGTCAGTGTACACGCTGCCGGGTAGCGTGAACCTGCAGCGTCTGGACCTCCATCTGAATGCGCGCGCGCTGGTGTTCTCCTGCGTAATATCAGTGCTGACTGCACTTGCATTTGGGCTGGTGCCCGCCTTGCGTGCGGCGCGCACGAACGTCGTCGATATCATTCGTGATCGGTCGAGTGCGGGCCCTAGCGGACGACGACGTGCGGTGCTGATAGCAGTACAGGTCGCAATCTCACTGGTGCTGTCGGTGAACGCTGGGTTGCTGATTCGAAGCGTCAGGTCCGGGCTCGACACTGGCATCGGGTTCGACCCGAGCGCTATCGCGGCGCTGACCATGGCGCCGCACTTCGACGGCAAGTATGCAGACCTCGTCAGTGACTACGAGTCAGTCGTGGGCGCGCTCGGGCAGGAACCCGCCATCGCGTCCGCGGCGGCAGCGACGCACGTTCCATTGTCGCGCTACGGAACGCGTCTCTTCGGACCTGGTCCAGAGACCGAGGCTTCTGGAACTACGAGTAGCGCGGGCTCACTTCTCGCTGGTGTGAATCATGTCAGTGAGCAGTACTTTGACGTGCTTGGAATCCCGATTCTGCAAGGACGTGCATTCACCCGACAGGACCGGCCCGGCGCTCAGCGCGTCGCGATCCTGAACGAATCGGCTGCTCGCGCGCTGTGGCCGGGTGAGTCGCCGCTCGGCAAGCTCGTTCACGGGCAGTGGTTCGGTCCCCTGTCGTTCACGTACGTCGTAGTCGGCGTGGTTCGTGACACCAAGTATGCCGGGCTGCAGGACTCTCGCGTGCCATTCGTCTACGTGCCGCTGGCTCAGGAGGAGGCGCCCGGCGCTGCAATCACGCTCATCGCGCGAGGCCGATCGGCGGCGGCTGGCCCCGCGGTGCTCTCGACCATGCGACGAACCTCGGCCGCGATCTCGCCGGGACTCAAGGTGGGAAGCAATACCTCGGGACCTGCGGCGCGGATGGTCTCCGACCAGATCGTCGCGCTTCTCGCGCCGCAACGCTTGGGTGCGGCTCTGCTATCCGGCTTCGCGCTGCTCGCGCTCTGTGTGTCGGCCGTCGGAATCTACGGAACTGTGGCGTTTGCCGTGTCACGTCGAACGACGGAGATCGGCATCCGCATGGCGCTCGGAGCGCGCGCTGTGAACGTGCTCTCCGTCGTGTTGATCGATACGGGTGTCGCCGTAGCGGTGGGCGCGGCGGTGGGCCTCCTCGGGGCCGGCCTGACTGCCGCTCTGCTGCGTCGACTGCTCTATGGCGTCGGTCCACTCGATCCGATGTCGTTCGCGGCGGGCCTGCTCGTGACCGTTCTCATGGCAATGGCAGCGGCGGTTGCACCGTCGTGGCGGTCGTTGAACATCGACCCAGTGCGCGCGATTCGCACGTCGGGGTGATTGCGCTGACTTTGGTGCCGCATGCAATGGGTCGGCGTTGGCCCACTCGAGATCAGCTTCGGGTGCACGTTCGGCGCGCTGCGTCGGGCCGCGCATGGCGGGGCCGTCGCGTCAACTTGCGTGGTAGACTTCCGTCGATGTCCGCTCGGCCGCAGCGGTACGTGGGTCGCCGCGTCCGCGGTGCCCACGAGTGCCCACCACTATCGGCATACTCGCTACCTGAGGGTGGCTGGATCGCTATGGGCGCGATATAAACCGCTGCAATTAGCGAGTATAGCGAACTGGCTTAGTAACCTCGCAGCTTCCCAAGCTGGACGTCGCCGGTTCGAGTCCGGTCGCCCGCTCTTACAAATGATGCGATGGTAAGAAGTTGCGAATGCCGGCTCCTGCTTGGGAGCCGGCATTTTTGCGTCCTGATCGGCTCCAGAAGGCGCCACATCACGAGCCTGGGTCACATTTCTTAAAGTGGTTCAGGAGCTGCGCGTGCCTGATGGCCAGACGCACACGTGCTGATACTGGCGTCTTACGGTGGTGCTCGACTCAGCTTGGTGATGCGGTGTAAGTAGCGCTTAGTCGTATCGACACGCGAGTGCGCGCAATCGAGGCAAGCGGTGGCTTGTAGGCGAGCTCGAAACTCGAGGTGCTCAGTCTCCGGCAGACGTGGGCTGTAGGACGGGCAAAACCGCCGAGTCGTCAGGGGAGTCAGTGAACACGGGTGCAAGGCTTCCTCTTCCAGCGCCAGCTAGCGCCGATCGCGCAACCGTACTGCAGTAACCAGCTGGTACGCCGTTTCGTCTAAGCTACGCAGGTGAACATCCCGGACCCACTTGATCAACGGAGGGGCGACATCTCACAGGGTTGCCCGATCTGAGGAACGTGCGCCTGGTGGCGCATATCGCTGACGAGGCAGTCGCGCAGCGCATCTAATACGACGAGTTCTGGTGGTCGCCGGCCAAGGGGAACCAATGGACAGGCAATTTCAGCGCGAAATGCTGCTCGTACTCGGTGCGGTGGTGGTAGTGTTCCCGCTTTTCGCGTACTCCTGCCGGGCGACTGGACGTCGCTGGCTCACCCCGCTCGTCCAGTTGCTCGACGGTCAGGCGGGCGAGCAGACGGGGACCTTTGACTGGACACTGCGCGGGCGTTTCAAGCGCAGGCCAGCCACGATCCAGATCAGCACCACCAGTACTTACGGAAGGAAGTTTTTCCAATTCGAACTTCTCTGTCCGGCGGGCATGAAGTTCGTAATGGTCCGCGAACGTCCACTTGATGGACTGCGCAGGTCGATTGGTTTACTTCGGGACCTCAAGACGGGCGGCGAGCGGCTGGATGGGGAGTATGTGTTCCGCGCAACCGATCCCGAGCGATTCAGGGCCGTGCTGCAGGATTCGAGTGCCACGCATCAGGTGAAAGTGCTCTTCTATGACCTGCTCATGCATTATGTCGGACTGAATGAAGGTGTACTGTGGTGCGGCTACGGCACGGGATGGCCCCGAATGCCTGAGGTCGGAGAGGTGCAACAGACCCTTAATGCACTCGCCGCCCTCGCGGAATTACTAGACCAGCAGGACGATACATCTTGGGCTGCCAAGCATCTGAACCGCACCAAGGCGTCGGAGTAGACTGCCTCAGGCAATGCCGGATGCAGCTCGCGTTGAGTCGCTCGTAGAATTCCGCTGGCGCATCAAACCTCGTCCCCGGAGTCGGTGCGTCCAAGCGTCCAGTCCTCACCCGGTATCCAACTGGTGTGCAATGGCTCTGTGTCGTTCGCAGCTCGTGTAGCCGGGAGTACCAGGGATTCGATGCGCCGCACGACGAGGCCCAAGTCGGCGGGCGCTTCCAGCAGCCGCCCTCGTTCGATGAATGCTCGCCATTGCGCTTGTTTCGCCGGATCGTGGGCGAATTGTTCGCTTAGCGCCAGCGGCGTATCCATGGGGAGGGGTGTTCCCCGTCGGGCGAACGTCGCTGCAATGGCGCTAGCCAACGTCACTCCGTCAAAGTGATGCGTCTCCGAGAGGAGCCAGACGTCATAGAAGTCCTTCATGCGCGTGTTTGCAATCCCGAGTGCGACCATCGCCTGGAACTTCTCGGCAATCACCGTCTCTGCGGCATACGCGCGCACACGTGGAGCGGGAGAATCGAGCAGCGTGGGGAAAGTCGCCACACGTGGATCCGGCGTGACGGCATCGCCAACTCCGATGTCGATCTGCAGCGGGATGCGCGCGGTGCCGAGCATGGCGACGAGGGTGACTCGTATCCCACCATACTCCTGCCGGTCACGGATCGGCTCGACACTGATGCGGTCAGCGAGGAACGTAAGTCCATCCGGCTCGACGTCGGCGCTGCAGATTGCGCGGAATGCCACCAGCATCGCCGCGTGCGACACATCGCCATAGGCGAGGAAGTCCACATCGCGCGTGGGGCGGTGCGGCGCGCCATCCCAGAGGTAGAAAAGCACGGCTCCCTTGAGCACGAATCGCTCACCCTCAGACGTGCGCCCTAACCGGTAGAGCAGCCGCTCGATCCCGTAGCGAGTGAGCACGAGCTGCAACTCCTCACCTCGCGCCCGTGCGATGTTGAGCAGTCGCTGGCGTACCGAAGCTGCGAGATCGGTGGGCGAGTTCCGGCGCATCGGCTCAGGCGCTGAGCGCTTCGAGGTACGGGCGCATGACGTTCGTCACACGGCAGACGGCCGCGTAGCGCCACAGCTCGTCGATCGACCCGCGGCGCGGGTGGAGGTAGTCACGTAGCGCCTCGATCGCCACGTCGAGTCCTGTCTTATTCCGATACTTGAAGCAGTCGGCCACTGTCTTAGCCGCGCTGTACACGTGGACCCGGACGCCGTCGATAGCGTGCTCCTCCACCCCCGCAGTGCGGGCCTCACCAGAGAAGCGCACGATCCTCAGCGGGAGCTCGCTGCCCCGCGGCGCTCGTGCCTTGCGGTCGATGGCCAGCCACACATCGGCAGGGTTCTGGGTAGTGAGCCCATGAAAGCGGAGCGCTGACAGCAGACAGACGACAGCGTGTGGGACGCGCGCGCTAGCGGCAGCGAGCATCTCGGACTCGCTCAGCACCGCGTCACTCGCTACATACAGGCCGCGGCCACGGCGCTCTATGCGTCCCTCGGCGACCAGACGGTGCAGGGCAGTGCGTGGCAGCCCATGGGCGTCCAGATCCCGCGGCCGAAGCACACCACGCCGATGGGTGAGTGCCAGGACCCGGTCTTTGGCCGGTCGACTGCGTCTCGAGGTGACGTTACGTTTCGTCGACATATGACAATATATGCCGACGAAACGTAACATGCAACCAGGCGGGCTCGTACCCTCCGATTTGGGCAGCTCACATTGGCAATTTCACTCCCCATCGGCCCTGAGCGCCTGGGTCACATTGGGTCACATTTTCGTGCGATTATGCGCTTACCGGTGAGCGCAGCTGCCATCAAGCGTGCCGTTAAGCCCTTGAGATGAGCGCAGATGCTGATTTGGCGCGAGCGCCCGACCTTCTTCCCAAGCTGGACGTCGCCGGTTCGAGTCCGGTCGCCCGCTC
>JBIQMO010000064.1:0-17483 GCA_044463245.1 Gemmatimonas aurantiaca | reverse complement strand
TCGCGCTCCATGCGCTTGTCGATGTACATCTCCTGGATCGTGGGCATGACTGCCTCCGTGGGGTGGATGGTTCCGTCCTGCAAGTGAGTAAGCGCGCCGGATGAAGTGCTCCGCTCAGGTGCCGCCCGGCTTCCCGCTCCCGACACAGAGGGTGGTCCAGATGAGCTGAACGAACCATCCACCGGCCACCGCCTCGAGCTGCTCATCGGTGAGCTCCTGCGAGATGCTCGACATGTCGGGCGGAATCACCACGAAGTGGCTGTCGTCGGATTCCTCGAGCACACGCACGTCGGCGTTCTCCGGGATCGACACTCCGTAGAGCTCGGAGAGCGATTTGTGCGGGTTCGCGACGAGATTCGCGCGAAAGCCAGGATCGGCGAGCGCGCGGTCGAGTACCAGCCGGTCGCGCTCGATACGCTGCGCGATGTACTGCTCGTGAACGTTCTCCATTGCGCTTCTCCCTGTTGCTGGAGGTGGAAGTTCGCGGAGGCGAGTCGGCCTCGTCCCCGGCGCGTGCGACGACCGGGAGGAAGGCAGGCGGTGGACCAGGCCGCGACGCGGAGCGAAGCGCATGCGGCTGCGTCACTTGACGCCTGGAGTGGGCGGCGCGCGACCGCGTGTGCTGGACCGTGCGCTCTACGTGATAGAGGTGGAGCGCCGGCGCATCACCGAACGCGGACCGTCCGTGGCGAACCCCGTGTAGCCCCGTGCGGGCGAGGAGTCGCGGTCACGGGTGGTAGGAGTCGGCGCGTGGCCACCAGTACGGGAGATCGGGCCGCTCGCTCCACCCGAAGTTGCCATACCACCCCGGCTCCTTGCGCAGGAGGTTGCTCCGATGCGATGCATGAAGGCGCTCATCGCCCAGCCAGGGCGGAAGGAGTACATTCCCCACTGAACGCGGGAGCTCTATGGTGCTCCTGTACCCGCGACGACGCCACTCTTCCACCATGCTCCAGAAGTAGAGACTCAACGCCTCCTCGTAGCCGCGCCACATCGGAATGACTGGGTGGTGACGCCAACTCGTCCAGCGCGAGCCCGGGTTGGTGAGGATGTCGTGAATCATCCACGCCTCCACACGTTGTTTCCCCAGTCGACGCCGATCGAGGATCCGCGCCGAGCTCCCGAAGTCAGCCACCGGCAGAAAGGTCTGCACTCGTGTCCTCCCGGCCGCGCGCCGCGCGGCTCCCGGAGAAGACCTCTGCAATGCGGCGGCCGTCGCGGCCGCGGATGTGGTAATGCCAGATCGCGCCAGTTTCTTCCACCATCAACGCAGCAGCAATGCTAGAGCGCACTGAACGACGGAACCCGCGGATGTACCGCATGCCCGAACGGTGACGCGATGAGAGCATCGGAGGCGCTCCGGAAGCAGAACTTCAACGTGCGGCCGGCAGAAGGGCTGGCGCGGATGAAGAGCACCAACTACTCCGGCGGGCCGGCGGCGGTAGCGCTCTGGATCATCGTCGCCGCAGCAGCACTGAAGCTCGCGATGCACGTGACGACCGCGATCATCACGCCCTACGAGGTGCACCGCGACGAGTTCCTCTATCTCGCCATGGGAGAGCACCTGCGCCTCTGGGGGATGGACTTCCCTCCGGCGATCGCCATCCTCGCCCAGCTCATGCGGCACACTGTGGGCGTGGGGGTGGCCGCGCTTCGCGTGGTCCCCGCGCTCTTCTCCACGGCCCTCGTAGTCTTCTCCGCGCTCACGGCGCGCGAGCTCGGCGGCGGACGCTACGCGCAGGGGCTCGCCGCGCTCACCGTGGTCGCCAACGTCGCGTTCATGCGCTCGGGCGCGCTCTTCCAGCCGGTAGTTTTCGATCAACTGGCGTGGACGGTCGCTCTCTTCGCACTCCTGCTGCTCACCCGGACGGGAGACCCCCGCTGGTGGATCCTCGTGGGAGTGGCTGGCGGCTTCGGGCTCCTCACCAAGTTCAGCATCGGGATCATCGGCGTCGCAATCCTCGTCGCCCTCATCCTCCTCCCCGAGCGCCGCTGGCTCGCCACGCGCTGGCCGTGGGTGGCGGCGGCGATCGCGCTGGTCATAGGGCTTCCGAGCATCGTGGGACAGCTCCGCACCGGCTGGCCCGCCATCCTCTATGCGCGAGAGCTGGGCGAGGAGCAGCTTGCGCACGTCACCGTGGCTGGGTTCCTGGGGAGTCAGGTGACGATGCTGGGACCAGCTATCGCCCTCGCGGTAGCCGGCCTGTGGGAGATGTTCCGGCGCGCGCACTTCCGGCTGGTGGCGCTGAGCTGCATCGGCGCGCTGGTAATCCTCCTCGTCGCGCACGGGAAGGGATACTACCTCCTTCCTGTCTACCCTGTGCTCCTCGGTGCGGGTGCGGTGTGGGCCGAGCGGGTGAGCGACTATCTCGCGCATGCGCGCGGGCGATCGGTCGTGCGTGCCACGATCGCGATACTGGTAGCGGCCTACGGAGCGTTCACGCTCCCCTTCGGCCTTCCCGTACTGCCGCCGGCAGACATGGCTCGCTACGCGACTCTCGGCCCCGGGGGGCTGGTGACCAGCAACACTGGGCAGGCGCTCGAGCTCCCCCAGGACTACGCCGACATGCTCGGCTGGCGTGAGCGCGTCCAGGCGGTGGCGCGCGTGTACGACTCGCTTCCTCCCGACGTGAAAGCGAAGACAGTGATCGCCACGGAGAACTACGGAGAGGCGGGCGCCATAGACTATTACGGACCTGAGCTGGGAGTGCCGCATGCAGTATGCACCTGCGGCAGCTACTGGTTCTTCGGCCCGGGTGATCTTCCCGGCGAAGTAGTGCTCACCTACGGCGTGGATGAGAGCGATCTCCGAAAGGCGTATGGTAGCGTACAGCCGGCGGGGCTGGTGAACCTGCCCTGGTCGGTCCCGGAGGAACGCAGCGCGCCGCTCTATGTAGGCACGGAGCCGCGCATGACGCTGCAGCAGCTCTGGGAGCTGGAGGATCCGAGAAAGGGGGGCGGCGAGTAGTAGCTCCCACCCGCGGGCCGTTACCTCCCGCCGGTCTGGGCGGTCGAAATGTTACCGACCATGCCCTCCAGCCGCCTCCTCCGATGAGCACCGAAGCCATCCCGACGAAGCAGCCGAGTACGGCCCTGCCTCGGGATCTTTCCGACTTCGTGATCGAGCTCTCGATCGCGCTGCACAAGCACGCGATGTACCCTCACGGACACCCCTCGCTGAATGTGGCCAGGGCGGCGGTAGCACGGCGGCTCGATGCGCTCCTGCGCGAGCGCGGGTCGCTGGCGCTCGGCGTGGCGAGGAACCAGCTCATCATCGAAGGGTTGGCCACCGACTCGCGCAACCCGCTGCTCCTGGCGCTCGCCCAGCACCTGCACCTGTCCCGAAGGAGCACTCGAGGTGATCCGGGGGCGCCTCGCGGGACACTCACTGGACTTGGAGCTGGAGCTCCTCGCCATCCGCGTGGTGGCGTCGGTCGACGACTCGGCGGCGGTGGACTGTCTGCTGGAATACGTGGTGAAGAGTCGTGGATGGTTCAGAGGAACGCGACTCGTAAAGGTGTCTCCGCGGGCGCTCGTCGCTCTGGCGGGGCTGGCGAACCGCTGGGGGGCGGACCCGCGGGTGGCGCCCGTTCTGCAGCGTGCGCTGCGCCACCCCGATCCCGCGGTACGAGCGGCCGCCACGACCGAGGGGGGCACGACGTGAGCGCACAGGCCGAATTCCTTCTCGCTTTCACGCGAGCGATCGCGACGCTCGCGCTGTACCACGATCGGCATCCCACCACGATGGGGGCGGTAGAGAGGTCGTTCGAGAGGCTGCAGCTCGCTCTCTCCGAGAGCGGGCGGCTCGCGTTCAGCTTCCTCATGAACGAGGTGGTGTGTGGCAAGCGCGCGATGAGGGAGCTGAGCAACTGGGAGTGGTCGTCGCGCCTGTCGCTGGCCGGCGTGCAACGGGTGGAGATAGATGCCGGAGTGACGGCGGATGAGTATCTCGGCGCTCTGATCGAGATCGAGAAGCGACTGGCAGGGGGTAGCTCGCCTACGAGTGTCGCGAGTCCGATGCGGACGAGCCACATTCGCTACGGCGCGGTGGGGCTTCCCGGTCAGGCTCGCGACGCTGTGCAGCTTCGCGAGCGCGCACCGCTCCCGACTGCCACGATCGATTACTCGCTGCGTGAGGAAGCTGCGGCCGTCCGCTGGATACACGGCGAGATGGAGACGAGCGGCAAGCTCGCGCTCCTCGAGGCCGAGGCGGTGGTGCGCTCTCTATCCGTAGCGATGCACGGGAACGGGGAGATCGTGATCCCACTCATGCAGCTCAAGGACTTCGATCAGTACACCACCACACACTCCCTCAACGTGGCCGTCCTGGCGATGGCGCTCTCGGAGACGCTCGGCTTCGGCGCGCAGGACACACGTGCCTTCGGCGCAGCGGGGCTCCTGCACGACGTCGGCAAGGTACGTGTACCGCGTGACATCCTGGTGAAGCCGGGGAAGCTGACCGACTCGGAGAGAGCCGTTCTGAATGCGCATCCGGTGGACGGAGCGCGCATAATACTCGAGGGGGATCAACGGCTCGATCTCGCGGCAACGGTGGCGTACGAGCACCACATCATGATCGATGGAGGCGGCTACCCGCAAATGCACTTTCGTCGCGACTGCCACTACGCGAGTCGCGTAGTGCACGTGTGCGATGTCTTCGACGCCCTGTGCACGGATCGACCATACCGAGCCGCCTGGGAGATCGGGCGGACGCTGGAGTACATCGAGGAGCGCTCGGGCACCGAGTTCGACCCCGAGATCTCATCGGTATTCACCGCGATGATGCGGCGGCTCGACTCGCGGGTGATGATCGAAGCGGGTGTGTGATTCTGTCGGAGGGCGAGCCGGCGAGAGCGCCGGTGGTCAGCCTTCGCGCACTCGCCTGCGCGGCTGTCGCGCCCTCGTCTTCTGGTAGTACCGCTGCGACTTTGCGCTCGCGCCGCAGGTAGCCATGCTGCACCAGCGCCGGCTCCCATTCTTCGTCTCATCCACGAAGAACCAGCCGCACCCGGCGCACCTCTTCATGCGTCCCACGCGAGCGCTGGTCAGGAGCTCGATTGCCGCGTCGACCACTCGCAATCTGAGGACGGCCGCTCCCGCGTCTTCGGTGTCGATCGTACGCTGCAGGGCACCCGTGTGTATGCGATGCAGCCGTGCGGCGCTCGCAGCTTCGGCAAAGGCGGCGGCGAGTGCATCGAGGTCCGGGGAAGCGGGTGAGCGCCCCGAGACGAGCGCGCTCGCGATGTGTTCGATCTTGGATCGCAGGTCGGTGAGCCGACCCAGCTCGGCGCCATCGCCGAGGGCGGCGACGCGGCGCGATTCCGGCGCGGTGAGCACCCCGGCGGCCACGCCCCAGCGAAGCGCCTCGTCGAAAGAGGGTAGATAGTCGCGCCGCGGCTCCCTGGTGTAGTCGTGTATCGTGTTCAGGAAGTCGAGGGCGGGATCTCCCCCGAGGAGCTCGAAGCGGTGCGGGGCCATGGAATGAAAGCTAGCGTCCGCGGCACGTTCTCACCACCGAAACAGGGTTGACCGGTAACTCGTCGTATGTTACCATCTAAAATCGATTAGACGGTGAGGATGTGAATGAGTTTTTCCGGTCGCCGGATCGCCCTCGTCGGCGCGCCCTCCAGCATCGGCATCAGGCCGTACGACGAGAGCGGGCTCGTGAGAGAGATCCATCGCGCTCCCGCGCTCTTTCGTGATCTCGAACTGGCCCGACGCCTCGGCGCGGCGGACGCCGGCGATGTACTGCCACCACCGTACGTCGACTTCGACCGGCCGCCGGAACGAGCGCGTAACGAAGCCGGAGTCGAGAGCTACTCGCGTGCCCTAGCGGCGAGCATCTCCGCAGCAATCGCCGAGCGCGATTTCGTCGTGCTCATCGGTGGCGAGTGCAGCATCGTCCTCGGCGCGCTCCTCGGCGCGCGCCGCACGAACGAAGGCAGAGTGGGGCTCGCGTACGTGGATGGCCACGCCGACTTCGCTACGCCCTCGGAGTCCGTCACCGGCTCCGTCGCGAGTATGTGCCTCGCGCTCGCCGCAGGGCGTGGAGACTCTCCGCTCGCGCGACTCTCATCGGATGGCCCGCTGGTTCGTGGAGAGGACGTGGTACTCATTGGGAGGCGTGATGAAACGGACGCCGGGATCTATGGAGAGGATGTGCTGGAGGAGATGGGGGTGCTCGATCTCACCGCTGTCGAAGTGACTCGGCTGGGGGGCGACCTGACCGCACGTACCGCGCTCGCACACCTCACGCGTCCTGGACTCGCCGGCTTCTGGATCCACGTCGACGCCGATGTCCTGGATCCCACGATAATGCCGGCGGTGGACTCGCCCGACCCGGGCGGTCTCGCGCTCGATACCGTCGCCGAGCTGCTTCGGCCGCTGGTGCGGCATCCGAAAGCGCTCGGCATGGAGCTCACCATCTACGATCCCGGTCTCGACCCCGACGGCTCATGTGCGCGCCGGCTCGCGACGCTTCTCGAATGCGTCCTCGTTGGAGGCGACATATGATCTCGCGAGCATGGCATGGGAGAGTGCCCGCGGAGAAGGCGGATGCCTACCACGACTACCTCCTGCGAACGGGCCTCGCCGACTACCGCGCCACGCCGGGGAACATCGCGGTGCTCGTCGAGCAGTGGGTGGAGGGTGATGCGGCGCACTTCCTGATCACTACCGTATGGGAGTCGTTGGAGGCGATCAAGCGCTTCGCGGGGGAGGACTACGAAGCGGCGCGTTATTATCCGGAGGACGACGACTTCCTCCTCGAGCGGGAGCCGGGGGTGCGGCACGCCGAGGTGCGCTACTTCGCGCACGGCTGACCGCCCGGGGGGAGATTCGGAGCCCCGAGCCAGAGCTCGCACCCCTCCCTTCCGCTCCTCGCGTGGTGGCGCGAAAATGAGGGAACCGCGCGTGCGCGCCGCCGGTTCGATGAGTACGGACCGCGGCACGGCCCGCGTCCGGGTTTCGGCGACCCCTCACCATAAACAGCACGCAGCATGAGCCAATCGAGCATCGCCCCACCGGTAGCAGACGAGTACGCGCCCTTCTACTCGGGCTACGTCACCCTCGCACGCGAGCGGGATGCGCTCGCACTCCTCGAGAGCCAGCGTGATTCGCTCCGCGCGATGTGCGCATCGCTCACGGAAGAACAGGCGCTCGCGCGCTACGCTCCCGGGAAATGGAGCATCAAGGAAGTGCTCGGACATCTCACCGACACGGAGCGCGTATTCTCCTATCGACTCTTCCGCATCAGCCGTGGTGACACCACCCCGCTCGCCGGCTTCGACCAGAACGCCTACGTCGACTCTGCCCGCTCCGACGAGAGGCCGCTGGCGGAGCTGCTCGGAGAGTTCCTCAGCGCGCGGGAGGCGACGCTGCGGTTGGTGCAGGGGCTGACGCCCGAGGAGCTCGCGCGTCGCGGCACCGCAAACGAAGCCGCGGTGAGCGCGCGAGCACTCGTCTACATCGCCGCAGGCCACGTGGCGCACCACATCAGGCTACTGCGTGACAGCTACGGAGTGCACATTCCATGAGCGAGGCCGATGATCTTCGCTACCCCATCGGCCGCTTCGAGCTCGGCTCCGCTTCGAGGTCGCCCGAGGAGCGCGAGCGATACATCCAGAGCATCGAGACGCTCCCGCGCCGGCTGCGCGCCGCAGTCGCGGCTTTCACCCCCGAGCGGTGGCAGACGCCGTATCGTCCGGGCGGGTGGACCGTCCATCAACTCGTCCACCACATCCCCGACAGCCACCTGAACGCCTACACGCGCTTCAAGCTGGCGCTCACCGAGGACGTGCCAACGATCAAGCCGTATGAAGAAGCGGCATGGGCCGAGCTCGCGGACACCGCCGCGTGCGATCCCGAAGTGTCGCTCGGCCTACTCGATGCATTACACCGGCGCTGGGTCGCGCTGCTGCGCTCTCTCGGCGACGACGAGTACGCACGCACGCTGCGCCACCCCGGGTACGGCCGCACATTCACACTGGACCAGATGCTGGCGATGTACGGCTGGCACTCCGAGCACCACCTGGCGCACATCACCCGGCTCATCGAGCGTAAAGGGTGGGCGTGACCGGCGGCTCGTGATCGTTCTCCGTCTGGCCACGGAGTGGACACTCCGTGGCCAGACGGAGAACGATCACGGGTTCAGCCAGTAGTCCATCTTCACCAGGAAGATGTTGTCGGGGCGCGTGCCAAAGAGCGCTCTTCTGTCTCGGCCAAAGGAGAAGTTCCCCACATCCGCTACGTCCTGGCGGCTCTGCTGCCACGCAACGTAGATCGTGGAGCCCGGGCGCCACTCCCAACGGAGCACCGCGTTGCCACGCAGCGATCTCAGATTGAAGTCGAGATCGGGGATGGCTCCGGCGTACGGCTCGAAGTCGAACGAGTTCGGCCTCACGAGCTGCTTCGCATCGCCGTAGTCCACGCTCGAGATGAGCGGCTGGACGTAAGTCTGCAGCGAGAGCGCCGGTGTGAAGGTGATGTTCAGCCGCGTTTCCAGTCCCACCTCGGTCTGCTCGATGGGCGCGAAGATGTAGCGTGCGCCGAAGGTGGGTTCGTATGCGGCATCGGCGATGGTGGCCACGTACTGCGCGGGCGCCTTCGTACGCATGAACGTGGGCCCGATGCTGAGGTTCCAGCTCGTCGATGTCTTGAGGCCCAGCGTGAGCCCCGTATCCCAGATCGAGCCGCCGAAATCGCTGCTCTCGTGGAAGAAATTCAGCTCGCCCGTCACCGGCCGGCGCACGTCGCTCGACGCGAAGAATCTGACGCGGTTCGCGGCCGGCCGGACGGCGCGCGGCCCGCCGCGCGTGAGGCGATCGTCCACCGCCTCGAACGAGCGCTGCAGGTTCACCTGGAACGACCAGTAGTCGAGCGTTCGCGCCGAGCCGGCGAGCGTTGCGAGCGTCTGGATCGGCTGATTGGCGTAGTTGCGCTCGAGGCGCCCATCCGCGGTGACGGACCAGCTGCGGAGCAGCGTCCCTGGCTTGTTCTCCAGGTAAGTGATGCTCGCCTCCGCGTCGCGGCGGTCCGTACGGTAGGAGAAGCCGAGGTCGTTCACCTCGTAACCCGGGCTCGTGAGCGCGCCCTCGAGTGAGCCGCGCCAGTGCTCGCCCGCCTGCTTGGTCAGCTCGGCGTTCATCGAATACCCGAAGAGCGATGTGGCGGTACTATCCAGGTCGAGGTGGGTGGCGTCGGGACGCTGGAAGTAGTGGTTGGACGCGCGCTCCACGGCGAGTATGGACGCCGCACTCCCCGCGATCCGGCTGAACTCCGCATCGCCGCGCACGGCCCAGCTCCGGTTCGCCCACTCGTGCCGGAAGTCCATGCCACCGGCGAGCGCGCTCGAACGGAAGTTTTGGCGGAGCAGATCGTCGTTCAGCTGGCGCTTCACGCCCGTGATGGTCCCGCCGATCAGCGACCGTCCTCCGTTCAGCTCGCGCCGCGCGCGCGCCACCACGTAGCTGGAGAGCGGCTCGACCGCCATCCGCTCGTCCCGTCCCTCGTCGTCGCGAAAACGGGCCTCCTCGCGCCCCGTGACTGCGCCGAGCGTTCCGATTGACCAGCCGGCCATCTTCCCCGAGAGCTTACCCGCTCCGATGATGGTCGTGGTGGTGGGTACATCGGCCAGCGGCGTGGACGGCGACAGCGATGGCGCACGACCTATGCGACGCGAGTAGAAGAGCTGCCCGCCGCTCGTGCCGCCCGCTCCGAAATCGAAGATCTCGCTTCCCTCGAGAAAGAAGGGGCGCTTCTCCTCGAAAAACGTCTCGTATACGCCGAGGTTGATGACGGCCGGGTCCACCTCCACCTGCCCGAAGTCCGGGTTGAAGGTCGCGTTCAGCGTGAGGTTCGACGCCACGCGGTAGCGCAGGTCCACTCCGCCGGACATCTGGTACTCGGACTTGTCGCGATACGGGTTCAGCCCTCGCTCGACGTACTCGGCCTTGCTCACCACGTACGGCAGGACCTCGAGCCGCTTTCCGGCGGGGATGTCGCGCACTCCCTCCAGGTGTCCGTACTGGGGCACGCCACCCCGAATGCTCTTGGGAATGAACGTCGAAACCGAGTACTCCTGGTTTCGACCGATGAGGCGCTCGAACTGGATTCCCCAGGTCTGTACACTGTCACTAGAGAAGCGGAGCTGGCTGAATGGAACGCGGTACTCCACGGTCCACCCGGCGCTGTCCACACTCGTAGCCACTCTCCAGACCGCGTCCCACGAGTTGTCGTCCACGTCTATCGTCTTCACCTCGTCGCGACGGACGCCCGCGGGGTTTACGTCGAAGCCGAACGCCGTGCGGTGATCGTGGTAGCTGTCGATCATCAGACCGAACCAGTCCGAGTCGCCGAGCGGCATGTCGCGTCGGCCGAGCCGCGCGATGATCGGTCCACTGTCGTGCAGCCGCACTCCCACGTAGAGCGCCTGGTCATCGTAGACCACGCGTACCTCGGTCCTCTGGCTGGCGGGCTTTCCCTCGTCGGGGTTTATCTGCGTGAACGAGTCAGTTACAGGCGCGGACTGCCACGCACGCTCGTCGAGCCGCCCGTCGAGCTCGATCGTTCCGGTGGCCCGCACCGCGTGTGAGATGGTGATCGGTCGGGTGTGACCATTTGTGCTCGCGTCACCGCTCTGCGCGCAGAGCGGTGACGCGAGCATGGCCAGCGCGATCGCCAGGGCGACCGGCGATCGTGAGGCGGGTATCGTCATCAGGCAATGCTCATGGCTGTACGTTGTCGAGTATCGCGTTGCTCGGCGTCGCCCAGGTGGGGAAGGGCGGGACCTTGGCCTGGACCGGCGGAGACTTCTCCATCTCGCTCATGAGGATCGCCACCGCGCGCTCGAGCTGCGAATCGTGCCCGGCGCGCCATGCGGCGGGATCGAGCTCCACTTCCACGTCGGGTGCCACACCCTTGTTCTCCACCGCCCAGCCTTCATCAGGCGCCCAGAGCCCACCTCGCGGAGCGGTAACGTAGCCGCCATCCATGAATGGGGGATAGCCGCCGATCCCAACGAGTCCGCCCCATGTGCGGGTCCCAACGACCTGCCCCACCTTGAAATGCTTGAAGAGCCAGGGGAACTCGTCGCCGCCGGAGCCGGCGTACTCGTTGACGAGCATCACCTTCGGACCGTAGATCGCTCCGGCGGGGATGGGTAGCGGCTCCCCATATCGCGCCGCCACGTAGTTGAAGGGGCGCTCGCGCTGCAGGTAGTGGATCATGTAGTCGGCGATGTTGCCACCGCCATTGAAGCGCTCATCGACCACCGCACCCTGCTTGTCCTGCTGGGCGAAGAAGTAGCGGTTGAAGCGCGTGTAGCCCGCGTTCGCCGTGTTCGGTACGTAGATGTATCCGAGCTTGCCGCCAGACAGCTTCTCCACCGTGCGCCGGTTCTGATCGATCCATGCGAGGTGGCGGAGCAGGGTCTCCGTGGCGAGCGGCACCACGGTCACATCGCGCGCACCCTTGCCATCGGGGCTCGGCCCGACGCGCAGCACCACCGACTTGCCGGCGGTTCCGGCGAGCGCGTGATCCACGTTCTCTGCGGCGGTAACCTGTCGGCCGTTAACCGCGAGGAGATACTCTCCCTCCTTCACGTTCACACCCGGTTGGGTGAGCGGCGCGCGGAAACCCGGATTCCAGTTCTCCCCCGCGTAGACCTTCGCGAAGCGCCAGCGACCGTTCTCGATCGTGTAGTCTGCCCCGAGGAGGCCGTTCTTCGGAATCTTCGACGACTCCTCATCCGCGGGGATCACGAAGAGGTGCCCCACGGTGAGGTTGCCGAAGATCTCCTCGAAGAGGTAGTCGAGGTCGTCGCGGCTTCCCATCCCGTCGAGCCATCTGGAGTAATATCGCTCGGTGGCCGCGAGGTCGAGTCCGTGGTAGTTGGGATCGTAGAAGAACGCGCGCTGCAGCCGGAAGGCCTCGTGATACATCTCGCGCCACTCCGCGCGCGGGTCGGTCGCCACCTGGATGTCTTCGGTGTCGATCGCACTGTCGCCGGGCGTGATCTCTCCGTCTATCGAGGCGATGGCCCACTTGTCCTGCTGCTCGTAGAGCAGCTTCTGGCCGTCGCGCGAGAGACTGAAGTCGCTCACCCCATCTATCAGTGGAGTGGTCTTCCGCTTGCCGAGGTCGAACTTGTAGAGCGCGAACTGCGGCGGGCCGCCCTGCTGCTGATCCACCGGGACCAGAGGATCTTCGGCGAGGACGAGCACTCCCTCCTTGCCGGGCAGCACCGCGGAGTAGCTCTTGGGATCCGCCGGGAGCGAGACCGTGCGCTGGTCGATGTCGTCGAAGTCGATGCGCACTGCCTCCGGTGCGCTGGTAGTACTGTCGGCCTTGTTCGGCTTCGAGGCCTTCGCGCCCTTTACATCACCGGCGGCCGCGCGTGCGGCACTCTTAGCTGCGCTGTCCGCCTTCGCTTCTTCCTCGTCGCTCTCCGGAGCCATGGGGGAGGGTAGGTCCTTGCGCAGCACGATGGCGTAGAGACTACGCGTGACCGGGTGATCGAAGGTGGTCATGCTGAAGTCCGATGCGGGTCCGGCATCGGTGCTCGCGGTGAAGTAGAGGTACTTTCCGCTCGCGTCGAAGGCGGGCGAGCGCGCATCGCTCATCCCGTCGGTGACCTGCGTGGCCTTCCCGCTGGCCACGTCGTACACGAAGATCGCGCCGAACCGGTTCGCTATGGAGCGCGAGTAGGCGAGCCAGCGCGAGTCGGGCGACCAGCTCACGGGGATCCCGCCGTCGTTGAAGCCGGCGCCCAGCGGGTCGGCATCCACCTTCGTGACCTTGCCGGTGGCGACGTCCGCGATCCACACCCAGGAGCGAGAATCGCTGTACGCGATGCGCTTCCCGTCCGGCGACCAGACCGGCGCGTAGAAGTAGGTGCTGTCGCCGTCGAGCACGATGCGGCGTGACGGCCCCATTCCCGTCTGGCCGCGGAGCTCCAGGTGGTACGGACCGCCGGAGTCGGAGAAGTAGGCGAGCGTCTGTCCATCGGGTGACCAGGTCGGATAGCGCTCGGTGACGCCTGTCGTGTTGGTGATGTTGCGGGCGTCGCCTTTCCTGGCCGGTACGGTGATGATCTCACCACGCGCCTCGAACGCGGCTCGCACGCCCGTGGGCGAGATCGCCGGATGCTGCAGCTTGTCGCCCACGTTGACCCAGTGCGGTCGCGCTCCGGTGAGCTCGCCGTCCAGGCGAATGCTCACCGGTGTGTCCTTTCCGGTGGTGAAGTCGTAGAGACGGATCGAGCCGAACTGCTCTATCACGATCCCGCCGGGGCCCGCCGAAGCGTTCTTGATGTCGAGTCCATCGTTGTCGATCCGCTTCGCCACCTGCTTCGATGCGATGTCGTACGAGTACAGTGTGGTGGGGCCGTCGCGATCGGAGAGGAAGAAGATCGTGTCTCCCACCCACATCGGCTGCTTGTCGGTGGAGTTGTTGCGTGGCACACGTTCAACGGATGCATCCGCGAGGCGGGCGATCCAGATCGCGGTGGTGCGGCCGCCGCGGTAGCGCTTCCAGATCTCGTTCGCGTTGGCGATCGGCATGTATGCCAGGCGCTTTCCGTCCGGGCTGAGCGAGCCGTCCCATCCGTTGGGGAGATCGATGGCGGTGGGCGCCACGTCGTTCACGCCCTGGACGAAGAGCCGTGCGCTCGCGGAGGCACCCGGCGTATAGCTGCGCCGCCCCGAGGTGAAGAGAACCTTCCCGTCCGGCGTCCAGCCGCGCACGAGGTCAGCGCCGGGGTGGTAGGTGAGCTGCTTCGCGGCACCGCCGGTAGTGGGGATCACGAAGACATCGGGGTTGTCGCCGATCGTCCCCGTGTATGCTACCCACTTACCGTCGGGCGAGAACTTGCAGCCGCTCTCGATTCCCCTCGACGCGGTGAGGCGGCGCGCCACGCCGCCGGTGCGCGGGACGAGCCAGACGTCACCGGCGAATGTGAAGCAGATCTGGTTTGCACTGAGCGCTGGCTCACGCAGGAGGAGCGGCGGATCGCTCGGGGATGCCGTGCCCTGTGCGGGCGTGGGCGAGAATGGGAGCGAGATGGCGGCTGTTGCCGCCACGGAACCCAGGACGAGACGGCGGAACATGGGATCTCCTCTGTGTAACCGGTGCAGGCGTGGAGAGTGGTGTGCCGCTCGGCGGCAGCGACCGAATTCGCGACTCGAGAGCGCGGCGGGTCACGCGAGATGATGTCCGTTGTGTGAGGAGCTGGCAAGGCGCTCCACCATTGCCGTAAGCGGCCGGAACACGACGAAGGGCGGGCGGCATACTGGCGGCTGGCACGGTGACCTACGCCGTGTGCGGGCAGAAGTTTCGCGCTCGACCGCGGATGGGAGGTGTACTCTGGCAGAGCGCGCCACCGGATCCGTACATTGGGCGGCATCCCCACTCCCCATGGAGCTCCGGAATGCTACGACGGCCCGCCCTGCTTCTCGCCAGCTGGCTCACCATACTCCTGTCCGCACCGGCGCTCGGCGCGCAAGGCGGCGGGTCACCCGCTGTCGATGGCGCGGCGACGCCGACTGCCGAAGGAGCGTCCGGTGCCGCTCGCGCGCGGGATCTGGTTCTCCCGGAGCACTTCGACCCCGACTCCGCGACCGAGGCGTACATGGCGAAGCTCTCGCCAGAGGCGAGGGCGCGGTCGGATGCGTACTTCGAGGGTGGTTACTGGCTGCTCCTCTGGGGATTTCTCTACGGCCTTGGCGTCGCCTGGCTCCTGCTTGGCACTGGGCTCTCCGCGCGGATGCGCGACATCGCCGAGCGAGTCACGCACGTCCACTGGCTACAGACGGCCATCTATGCCGTGGAGTACATCGTACTCACGGCCGCCCTCACCTTTCCGCTGACGCTCTACCAGGGATTCTTCCGGGAGCACGGTTACGGGCTCTCCAACCAGAGCTTTACGCAGTGGATGCGGGACGAGCTGGTGGGACTGGCGGTCGGGGTCGTACTCGGCGCGATAGCGCTTGCCCTCATCTACTCCGTGATCCGCAGGTCACCGCGCAATTGGTGGATCTGGGGCGCGGGTGTGGCGATCGTACTGATGATACTCGGCGCGACGATCGCGCCGGTGTATATCGCGCCACTCTTCAACACCTACAAGCCGCTCCCGGAGAGTGAGCTCAGGACGCGGCTCCTCTCGATGGCCCGCGCGAACGGAATCCCCGCGGACAACGTGTACGTATTCGATGCATCGAAGCAGAGCAAGCGGATCAGCGCGAACGTGTCCGGGATGTTCGGCACCGTGCGTATCAGTCTCAACGACAACCTCATGAATCGCGGCACCCCGGAGGAGATTCGCGCGGTGCTCGGTCACGAGATGGGCCACTACGTTCTGAACCATGTCTACAAGGGAGTGATCTATTTCGGCATCATCATTGTGGTGGGCTTCGCCTTCGTCCAGTGGGCTTTCGGACGGCTCGCCGCACGGTGGGGCGAGCGGTGGAAGATCCGGGACGTGGGCGACGTGGCGGGCCTACCGCTGCTGGCGGCGATCTTTTCCGTGTACATGCTGGTGCTCACACCGGTAACGAACACTATCGTACGCAGCGCCGAGGCCGAAGCGGACGCGTTCGGCCTGAACGCGGCGCGCGAGCCCGACGGCTTCGCGCAGGCGGCGCTCGACCTTTCCGAGTACCGGAAGATGCACCCTGGCCCCGTGGAGGAGTTCGTCTTCTTCGACCACCCGAGCGGCTGGAACCGCATTCACCGCGCGATGGTGTGGAAGGGGGAGGAGGGGAGTGAAAAAGCGAAGACGGGGTCAGGTCTTTAATTTCGAGCCGTATGGCCAGTGGCCATACGGCTCGAAATTAAAGACCTGACCCCGTCGGTCCCTCGGGTCACTTCCTCGGCAACTTCTCGTCCCGCTGCGCCGTCAGGTAGGCCATCGTGGCGACGACGGTGGCCATCTGCTTCATGTCGGCGGGCTGGACTCGGTCCACGACATCCATGTTGGAGTGGTGGGTGCGCGAGTTGTACTCGTAGCGCTCCTGGACGAACTGGAAGGCGGGGAGACCGAGGGCACGGAAGGGGCGGTGGTCCGTGGAGGTCACCGAGCGTGGACTCAGGATCTCGACGCCGAGGTCGCGGAGTGGGGCGGTGAAGGCCTCGAAGATCGGCTTCACACCGCCGATCCCTTCCATCCAGATTCCGCGGATCTTCCCGGTGCCGTTGTCGATGTTGTAGTAGGCGGCGAACCTGTCGAAGCCGGGCTTCATCTTCCCCGTGCCCGCGTCTCCCAGGTACTCGCTCGCGTAGTGACGCGAGCCGAGCGTCCCCTCCTCCTCGCCGCCCCAGAGCGCGATGCGGATCGTGCGCCGGGGCTTCGCGCCGATCGTCTTCAGGATGCGCATCGCCTCCATCATCGCCGCGCTCCCGGAGGCATTGTCGGTGGCGCCGGTACCCGAGTGCCACGAGTCGAAGTGTGCGCCGATGAGCACCACTTCTTCCTTCAGCTTCGGGTCGGTACCGGGGATCTCGGCGAGGATGTTGAAGCCGCGCGGAGTAGTTTCGTCGTGGAAGCGGGCCTTCACGTCGAGCCGCATGCGGACGGGGACTCCGCGGTCGAGGATGCGCACCATACGGTTGTACTGCTCCACCGCCACGGTGGCCTGCGGGAGGCCGCTCCCCGCGGTGGAGTCGCGGCTTCCGCCGCTCCCGACGAAGATCGTTCCGCCGTCGACCTTCTGAGCGTACCAGGAGAGGTCGCTGCCGCCGGCCGAGCTGTCGGCGTCTGAGCCGCGATCGAGTAGCGCGACCACGCCCTCTGACTTGTAGAAGTCGTCGAGCTTCTCGCGGAAGTCGCGTATGGTGCGAAAGCGATCGCTCGCTCCGCCGGCGCGGTTCGGTGGCGCGGGAGATGGCTCGTACAACGCCTCGTGGATCTCCTTCTCCCCCATCCGGAGGACGATGCGGCCGTCGAGCATGCGCACCATCCGGACTGGCTGCGTGAGGACGATCTTGCCGCGCAGCTTGCCGCGGTACTTCGCGAAGTCGGACTCGCTCGCGATATCGGCGCGCACCACGTCCGCCTCTACCGGACCGTCGGTACCCGGCGTCCACGCCTTGGGGTACGCGATGAGCGGAGAGACTCGCGGCTCTACCATCTCTGCCGAGAAGTGCTCGAGCGACCATCCCTTCCCGAATGGGTAGCGCTGCTCGCGGACGTTGGAGAGGCCCCACGATCTCATCGTCTTCATCGCCCAATCCGCCGCCTCTTCCTTCTCCGGGCTCCCTTCCAGCCGGGGACCGTAGATGTCGGAGAGCCAGACGATGTGCTCCATCACCTGCGAGTGCTGGAGGCCCTCCTCGCGGATCCGCTCGATGGTGGCGCTGTCTATCCGCTCCCCCTGCGCTGCTGCGGGAGGTACGATCGCGACGGAGCGGCAGGCGAGTGCGGCGAGAGCGGTGAGTATGAAACGGTTCGACATCGAATTTCCTTCTCCGATCGAGGGACGGGGTCAGGT
>JBIQMO010000063.1:0-17702 GCA_044463245.1 Gemmatimonas aurantiaca | reverse complement strand
TAAGGGCGGTAGCCCTTACGGCTCGAAATCAAAGACCTGACCCCGTCGGCGCCTTCCCCTCCCCTGGCATGCTCGGTGCGGCGCTGAGGTGGTCTTTTTTACTCATCCACGGAGGGAGCCATCATGGAGGAGTACGGCGAAACGAAGGACAAGGACTATCCCCGCGGGCGTGGCTACGGCAACGACTACATGCGGGGCGGCGAGGTCTTCGGGGGCTACGGCTACAGCGAACGCGCCGATTACGACCGCCCGCGGGGTGATGGACGACCGAACGACGACAGCGACAGGGAGGCGGAGGACGACGAAGGGGATGATCCGGCGTCAGCCCGCCGCTCGACGCGGGAGGGCTACGACGACTGGGATGGCGAGTCGGACATCGAGCGCTTCCCGCAGGACGAACGGGCCGGCGGCTGGGACGTCCCCCACGACGTCGGAGAGGAGGAGGATGCCCCGGAACGCTCGGCAAACCCACCCGAGCAGTCTCCCGAGACCGATCGCGACCGTGACCCCGGCGCTCACCTGGACATAGGCGCCGACGCCCCCGAACCCCAGATCGAGCAAACCTTCGGCGACATCGGCGGGAGCTACTCCCACTCGCGCAGCTACTACGTCACCCAGGCGCAGCTTCAGCACAGGGTTGTGGAGAAGGAGAGGTAGCCGACGGGGTCAGGTCTTTAAATTCGAGCGGGCTGGGCATTCGCCCAGCCCGCTCGAATTTAAAGACCTGACCCCGTCGGTCTCTCCCTCTACCGCGCCCCCACCTTCGCCCCCTTCATCCCACTCTCGGGACGAGCAGGTGCCGAAGCTCCGCCACCCTCCGAAGGGTCGAGGAAGCTGGTGTCGTGCGAGCGCTGCTTCAGCATGACCACCATGCCTGCCTTGTCGCTCGCCTTCTGATACGCCTCGGCCGGAGAAACCTCGCCGGAATCGACCAGCGCGATCAGCGCGTCGTTCAGCATGATCATGCCGAGCCGCTTCGACGTCTGCATGATCGATGGGATCTGGAAGGTCTTCCCTTCGCGGATCAGGTTCGAGATCGCAGGGATGCTGAGGAGTACCTCGCGCGCCGCGACGCGCCCCCCGCCGACCTTCTTGCAGAGTACCTGCGAGATCACGCCCTTGAGCGACTCCGAGAGCATGACGCGGATCTGCGACTGACGATCGGCCGGGAACTGATCGATGAGACGATCCACGGTGCTAACGGCGCTCGTCGTGTGCAGGGTGCCGAAGACGAGGTGCCCCGTCTCCGCCGTCTCGATCGCGATCGACACGGTCTCCAGGTCGCGCAGCTCGCCGACGAGGATGATGTCGGGATCCTCGCGCAGCGCGGCACGGAGCGCGTGCTTGAAGGAGCTGGTGTGAACGCCCACCTGTCGCTGCGTGATCAGGCAGCCCTTGTTCTGGTGCACGAACTCGATCGGATCCTCGATCGTGATCACGTGATCGCGCCGCGTGCGGTTCACCAGATCGATGAGCGAGCAGAGCGTGGTGGACTTGCCCGAACCCGTCGGTCCGGTGACGAGCACGAGCCCGCGCGGGAGCTGCGCGAGCCGCTGCACCTCCTCGGAGATCCCGAGGTCATCCACGGTGACGACTTCGGCAGGGATGACACGGAACACCGCCGCGACTCCCTTACGATCGCGGAGCGCGTTGCAGCGGAAGCGAGCCACTCCCTCGATCTCGTGCGCGAAGTCCGTGTCGTTCGTGTCGCGAAACTCGCGCTTGTTGCGATCGGGCATGATGGAGTACAGCATCATCGCGAGAGGATCGTTCTCCATCACGGGGAAGCCGTCGATGCGCTGCATCTCGCCGTGGATTCGCAGTATGGGGGGCTCGTCGACGCGCAGGTGCAGGTCCGACGCCTTCCGCTCCACGAGCTGCCTCAGGAGAATCTCGATCTCCGCGCGCCGCGCCGGGTCGGACGGAGGGAGCGGTGGCTCATCCACCCGGGCCGCGTGGTGCTGGGTGCTCTCCACCGCGCCCGCGGGAGTCGGCCGCACCGTGCCGTCATGCAGCGGCTCCTCCGCCTTCGTCCGCGTGGTGCTCCCGCCCTCGGCCGCCAGCTTGACCTCCGCCCGCAGCCTGGCGCCTTCGTTCTCGCCGGGAGGCGTGACGACGACCTCGTAAGTCCGGCCGCCGCTGTCGTAGGTGAACTTCGCGGCGGAGTGCCGGTCGAGAAGAGCTCTGGCATCGTCGGTCGCGATCTCCCGGACGAGCCCGATCACCTGCGTCGCACTGAGTTGCTGCCTGGTGAGCGGCTGGGTGCTGCCACCGTTGTCGAGGTGCGCCTCGGTACCCTCCTCGAGGCGCAATACGCTCGTCTCGCGGCTGCCGATCCGCGCGAGAAGCTTGTCCAGTTGTGCCATGTCAGTCGAGAGGCCGGACGCGTTCAATGAGCTCCCGGTTCACCAGCCGTACGCCGTTGTCGCTGTACAGCATCAGGAAGCGCTGATGGATGTCGTTGAGGTAGTCGAGGAGGCGAGGCCGGTCGGCCCGTACCTCGAGGCGCATGGAGCCGAGGCGGGTGACTCCGCCAGTCAGCGTGACCTCCACCAGCGCCATCGGTGAGCTGGCTCGAACCAGCTCGTCCTCGTCCGCGAGCGGGAGACCGGATATGTCCGCCACCCTCGCCTTGGAGAGCAGCAGCACCTCGCCGTTGTCCAGCTCCAGAGGGAAGAAGAGCTCACGGTCGTTGAAGAGCGCAACGGGCTCGGAGTGGTTGGCGTAACCGTAGACCTTCGGCTGGAGGAATATGTAGCCGTGCAACTCTCCGCTCCCCACCAGGGTCACGGTCACCTCGAGCCGCTCCTTCTCGATCCTGTACGCGTCGATTGACGACGAGCTAGCACCCGGATGCATTCACTTGCCACGCTGTTGGAGTCCAAGGGTGGACGCCCCAGCGCGGCCGGTGGTCACGCGTGCAGGTGCATCTCGCGCTCGTACATCTCCCGGCTCTCCAGCTGGATGGTGACGTGCTGGATGCCGAAGAGGCGCATAACGTCGTGCACGTGCTCCAGGACGTGCTGCTGGCGCTCGGGCTCGCGTACGATGGCGTGTGCGCTCATCGCCACTACCCCCGACGTCACCGTCCACACATGGAGGTCGTGCACCGACTCCACGCCGGGGATCGCCTCCAGTTGCGCTCGCACCCCGCCGAGGGAGATGTGCGCTGGAGTGGACTCGAGCATCACGTCCACGGCCTCGCGCACCAGCCGCCACGCGCCGCGCACGATCAGGAGCGTGACGACGAGCGAAACGAGCGGGTCGGCGGGGAGCCACCCGGTGAAGCGAATGATCACCGCGGCCAGCACGGTTCCAACCGAACCGAGAAGATCGCCAATGACGTGGAGGTATGCTCCGCGCACGTTGAGACTCGCCCCGCTCGCCCCGTGGAGAGCGACGGCCGCCACGATGTTGGAGAGGAGCCCGACCAGCGCTATCACGAGCATCAGCCCGCCACCTACCGGCTCCGGCGCGCGCAGCCGCGCGACCGCCTCCCACGCGATGAACGCGGAGATCACCAGGAGCGCCGCTCCGTTCACGAACGCGGCGAGTATCTCCAACCGCACGTAGCCGTACGTACGTCGCGGCGTCTCGGGGCGCATGCTGAACCACGACACGAAGAGTGAGAGCGTGAGCGCGGCGACGTCGGTGAGCATGTGCCCCGCATCGGCCAGAAGCGCGAGCGAGTTGGAGAGGATGCCACCCACGACTTCGGCCACGAGTACGATGACCGTGACGGCGAGCGCCAGGCGAAGATTGCGCACGTGTCCACGATCCGATTCGCCGTGCGCCAGGTGGGTATGTAGCGCGCCGTGTCCGCCAGGGCCGTGATGGTGGCCGGCATGGGAATGAGCCATTAGTATCAGAGCGTGCTGGTGCGCATTGTGGTCACCCTCCTGTTGGTACTGGCGAACGCGTTCTTCGTGCTGGCGGAGTTCGCGATCATGCGCGCACGCCTTCCACGTCTGGAAGCGCTGGCTCGGCGAGGCGACCGCCTGGCCCGCGCCGCCTTTCGCGCCGCGTCCGCTCCCGCCGGAACTCTCGCCGCCTGCGCGCTCGGCACTACTCTGACGAGCATCGGCATCGGCTGGGTTCTGGCCGGCTGGCTCTACACGGTGGTTCGGCCTGCCGGGAGCAGCGCGGGCATCGCCACAATTATCGTGGCCGCAGTGCTCGCCGTCTACCTGCACGTCCTGATCGGCAAGCTAATTCCGCGCACCGCTGCGCTGGCACGTCCGGAACATTACGCAAGACTCGTCGCATACCCACTCCTCGGTTTCAGCTGGATCCTCACTCCGCTCACGGCACTGGTGTCCGTCCCCTTTCGGCGTGCGAGTCGCGAGATCCGTGAGCGCGTCCCCGCCGGCGAGGCGGGAGCGATCCATGGGCCGGACGAGTTGCGCCTTCTCGTGGAGCAGAGCGAGGAAGTGGGCGCGCTCGAGCCGCAGGATGCGGATCTGCTGGAGGGCGTGTTCGAGTTCACGGAGAAGACCGCCGACGATGTCATGACGCCGCGCACCGAGCTCGTGGCGCTTCCGGTCGACTCGTCCCTCGAGCAGACGCTCGATGTGGTGGAGGAGAGCGGCTTCTCGCGCGTACCGGTCTACACTGGAACGATCGACAACATCGTGGGCGTGCTCCTCGTAAAGGATCTGCTTCCCACGGTCCGGCGTTCCGGCGATAGTTTCTCGCTTCGCGACATCATACGCTCGGTGCACATGATTCCGGGCACGCGACAGGTGGAGGAGCTGCTCGCCGATTTCAAGCGGCTTAAGGAGCACATGGCCATCGTCCTCGACGAGTACGGCGGCACCGCCGGCGTGGTGACCATGGAAGATCTGCTCGAGGAGATCGTCGGCGAGATCGAGGATGAATACGACGTCGCCGAGCTGGAGGAATCCGGGCAGCACGGCGGCGAGATCGTCGTTCCGGGCGAGACGAACATCGGTGACCTCAACGAAGAGTACGGGCTCTCCGTGCCCGACGCCGAGCATTCCACCATCGGCGGCTTCGTCTTCGGCGCGCTCGGTCGGCTCCCGCACCCGGGCGACGTGGTGGTGGCGGGTGGGGCATCGTTCATAGTCCGCTCGATGGACAACCGCCGCATCGAGTCGCTCGCGGTACGTCCGCGCGGGGATTGAGCTCGACCGTCTAGCGCGCGTGCTCTGCCGCGCGTCGCGCGATGCGCGCGCACTCGAGCGTGGCCTGAATGAAGCTCGATGGGTCCGCGATACCCTTCCCCGCGATGTCGAGTGCCGTGCCGTGGTCGGGCGACGTGCGCGGGAACGGCAGGCCGAGCGTGACGTTCACCGCGCTTCCGAAGGACGCCACCTTGATCGCCGTCATCCCCACGTCGTGATACGGCGCGAGCACCGCGTCGAAGGCGCCCCGCATCGCGCGCACGAAAACCGTGTCCGCCGGGAACGGACCGGCGATCCCGGCCTTCCGCGCCGCCGGTGCCAGCAGCTCGTCGTCCTCCTTCCCGAATCGCCCCGCATCTCCCGCGTGCGGGTTCAGCGCGCAGAGCGCGATGCGCGGCTCGGCGATCCCGTACCAGTCGCGCAGTCCGCGGCGGGTGATCTCGGCGGTCTCGATGATGGCTTCGGACGTGAGTCTCTCGGCCACCTCGCGCAGCGGCAGGTGCGTCGTGATGAGCACCACGCGCAGGCGCTCCGACGCGAGCATCATCGCCACCGGCACCCCGGCGATCTGCGCGAGCATCTCGGTATGGCCGGGGTAATCGTACCCGCCCGCCAGAAGGGCGGCCTTGTCTATCGGTGCGGTCACGATCCCAGCCACCTCGCCCGAGAGCGCCAGCGACGCGGCGTCCTCGATCGCGGTTCCGGCGAGCCGACCGGCCATGGCCGCGCCACCGCTCTCATCCCACGCACCGACCGAGCGATCCACCCTCACCCCGGCGCCATCCGGGCCCACTATCAGCGGATCGCAGACCTCGCGCACGCGCTCGTCCTCGAGTGCCTTCGCGACGATCTCGGGGCCAATCCCCCGCGGGTCGCCGAGCGTGATGGCGAGACGCGCTCGCACGTCACGCGCTCCGCTCATCGCGCAGCACACGGTACAGCGTGGGAGCCGCCGCGCGGCTCACGTTGTGGCCTATCTCGCCAGTGAGCTCGAGCTCCAGCGTGCGGTGCGCGTACTCCACGCGGATGACGTCGCCCATACTCACCTCGGTCGACGCCTTCGCTCGCTTGCCGTTCACGTGCACGGCACCCACGTCACACGCTTCCTTCCCCTCGCTCCTGCTCTTGACGAGGAGAAGCCGCTTGAGGGCGAGGTCCACCCTCACGGCTCAACCGCGGACGGAGACGAAGATCTGCTTGCGCAGGCCGTCCAGGTAGCGGCGGATCGCCTTCTGCTGCGAGAGCTGGTCGCGGATCTGCTGGCGGAAGTCGGCCACGGTGGGCTCACGTGCGTCCTTCACGGACGTGAGCTGCAGGATGAAGAACTTCGGCACGCCGCGCGACCTGTCCATGATGCCGAACGGATCGAGGATGTCGCCAGCTTTGTGCCCCTTGATCGCGGCCTGGTACTCCTGCGGCAGCTCGCCCAGCGGGAACGGCTCAGGCATCATCTTCTCCTCCGCGGGGTCGTGATACTTCGCGGCGAGCGAGTCGTAGTTGCCGCCAGCACGCCAGAGCGCCGCCACGCTGTCGGCCAGCGCGTGTGCCTGTGCCACCTGCGCCGAGTCGATCTCCGGACGGATGAGGATGTGACGCCCCTTCACCTCGGAAGGCTGTGCCCTGTCGATCTTGATTATGTGGTAGCCGAAAGTCGTCTTGATGACCGGGCTCACCTGGCCAGGCCTGAGCGCGAAGTACACGCGGTCGAATATCGGGACGAACTCGCCGCGCCGATGCCATCCGAGGTCGCCACCCTGCTCCTTGCTCCCCGGGTCCATCGACTCGCGCTTCGCCACCGTTGCGAAGTCCGCGCCCTTGCGGATCTCCACCAGCAGCGAGTCCGCCTTCGCCAGCGCGACCGAATCCGCGTGCGCGCTGGGCTTCGGCGTGATGACGATCTGGCGGTACGTCACCGTGGCCGGGAGTCGCTTCATCTGGTCCTTCGATGCCTGGAAGAAGGAGTCCACCTCCGCCTCGGTGACCGGGGCGGCGGAGAGCTTCTGCTCCTGACGCAGCTTCTGGAAGAGCTTCTGCTGCAGCTCCTGACGGCGCGCCTGATCGAGGAGCCAGCGCCGATATTCGTCCGGCGTACCGAAGCCGGCGTTCTTCAACTGGTCGCGAAACTCCGCATCGTTGTCGAAGCGCCCGCGAATCTTGGCGAGCTGCTGGTCCACCTGGCCGGAGATCTCCGTCTCCGACACCTCGATCTTCTGCGCCTTCGCCTCGTGGATCAGCAACTCTTCATCGATGATCGTGCCGAGTACCTGCCTCGCGAGCGCCTCTCGCCCGGCGGAGTCCGTGGGGACCTGCTGGCCCGAAGCGGCCAGCGCGCCGATCTGTTCCTCGACCTCCGTACGCAGGATCGGCTGGTCCCCCACCACCGCGACGACCCCGTCGATGGGGACTATCGTGTCGGCCGGCGTGCTCTGCGCAACCGTTGCGCCACCGTCCTGCGCCAGGACGGGCGCCGCTGCCAGGAGCAGCAACGGCGCCAGAAAGTACCTGATCCTGTTCATGCGCTTTCTACCCGTGGCGCAGTGGGCGGGTCCCATCAGCGCGGCTGAGACAGGCTCTTGGCGCTGTCGGTACCGCTGGTGGCCTTGTTACCGATCGGCACCTCCGACGCGGGGCGATTCTTCTCCTTCGCCGAGTCGGCCGCCGCGCGAGCCTTCGTAGCGTTCTGGATCGCACGCTCCAGGCCCGAGTCGTTCACCTTCCAGTCGTACTTGTCTCGGAGCACGTTGGCGACCGGCTGCGGCACGTCCACGAAGCGCGCCTCCTGCGCCATGAGCTTGTCCATGTAGGAGTCGATGTGCCCAGCCGCCACCCGCTCCCGCGCCGACGCGGTGGAGCCGCTGTCATCGAGCACGGAGGGACTCACGCCCAACTGATCCCACGTCTGCGCCACCACCTGCGCGAAGCGCGAGTGCAGCTCGGCCAGCTCGGTGGAATCGAGCTCCACCTTCGCGCTGTCGGCCTGGTGCAGCACGAGATCGTTGCGGACCACGATCTTGAGGAACTGGGTCACCTGGCTGTCGGGCGCCTGCTGGAAGCCTCGTTCGATCTGCGGCTTCTGCGGATATGCGTTCACCCAGCTCACCAGACGGCCGAGGGTGAACTGGCCGCCCTTGTACGTCGCGAGCACGGCGTCGTCCTTGGCGTGCGCATCGAGATCCTTGGCCGCAGCGCGGATGGTGCCGACGGCGTTGTCCTTGATGGTCAGCCCCGCCGACTCCTCGAGCTGCGTGAGGTACGTGCTGTCGGCCGCGCGCATTGCGTCCTGGTTGATCGCCTTGATGAACTCGTCCTTCACCTCGGGGAAGGTGGAGCGACGGATGATGTGGTAGCCGAACTGCGTCTGGATCACGGGCGAGATCTGGCCCGGCTTGAGCGCTTCCACCGCGTCCTGGAACTCCTTCACCATCGCGCCCTTGGGGAACAGCCCGAGATCGCCGCCCCGCGAGGCGGAGCCGGGATCCTGGCTGTTCTTCGTCGCGAGCTCGGAGAAGTTGGCGGACGTGGCCCGTGCGCGAATCGCATCGGCGTGCTTGCGGATCGAGTCGCGCTGCGCGGCGGTGGCGTTCTGCGGAACGACGAAGAGGATGTGCCGCGCGGCCAGGAGATCACCCTGGTCGTACTTCGCTTCGGCGTTGGTGGTGTCCACACCGGGGAAGCTGCTGGCCACCTTCTCGTGCCACTTGGCCATCCGCTCCTGCGCGATGATCGGCCAGAGCGCCTGGTCGATGAGCTTCGGATCGTTGAGCGAGTCGCCCTTGGCTGCCGCCTGCGCGATGAGCTGGTAGTTCACCCAGAGGTCGGTGATGGCGTGCGCGATCTCACTGTTGATCGGCGCCTTCGACTGGCCGAGGAGCGCGGCGAGACGATCGACTGACAGCTCCTGCGAGCCCGCCTTCGCCGCCACGTCCACGTGCGCGGTCATTGCTTCCTTGAAACCCTCGCACGCACCGAGCGTGAGGACGATGGCGAGGAGGGCGGTTAACGAACGTCTCATGTGGGTGAACCTGGTTGCGTGATGGTGGAGTTGCCTGGAGTGGCTCTCGCCGGACGACCGACGATCGTTCCTGCGTACAGCGTTACCGCTTCGCGGGTTCCTCCAGCAGACTTCCGAGCGCCCGCACGAGGCCGTCGAGCACGGCGGCTCCGCCGAGGCGAGTGAGCTTCAGGGAGAGTGGGTTGGTGCGCCGGACTTCGGCCTGGAACTGTACCTCCTGAAATGCCGCGGTTAGCCCCCTGAGGCGGGGCGCCGCGGCCTCTCGAAAGGTAACACGGGCCTCGTTGCCGCGCACAAGGATTCCCTCCACTCCGAGTCGCCCGCCGATGATCCTGAGGAGTGCTACCGCCAGGAATGCATGGGCCGGCGGCGGCAGTGGACCGAAGCGGTCGCGCAGCTCGGCGCGCAGCTCCTCCACCTCGTGCGGCTCGGTCATGTGCGAGAGACGGCGGTAGATGTCGATCTTCGCCTCCTGGATCGAGACGTAGTCGTCGGGGAGGTAGCTCGGCACGTCCAGCGACACCTCGGCCGGGACGAGCTTGGGCGCTCCGTTGCCGTTCTGGAGATGCCGCACGGTTTCGTCGAGCATCTTGAGGTACAGCTCGAATCCCACCGCCTGCACGAAGCCCGACTGCTCAGGTCCGAGCAGATTCCCCGCCCCGCGCAGCTCGAGATCCTTGAGCGCTATCCTGTAGCCCGCACCCAGCTCCGTGTGATGCTCGAGCACGCTGAGGCGGCGCTCGGCGTCGAGATCCATCACGTCGGGCACGAGGAGATAGCAGTAAGCGCGACGGTGCGAGCGACCCACCCTGCCGCGGAGCTGGTAGAGCTGCGCGAGCCCGAAATGATCCGCTCGGTTCACGAACATCGTGTTGGCGTTGGAAACGTCGAGTCCCGATTCCACGATCATGGTGGACACCAGAACATCGACCTCGCCGGCGACGAAGCGGCGCATCACCTCTTCCAGGTCGCGCTCGCGCATCTGCCCGTGCGCCACCTCTATGCGCGCGCGCGGCGCGATCCGCCTGAGATGGTCCGCCACCCCGGTGATCGTCTCGATCCTGTTGTGTACGAAGAACACCTGGCCGCCGCGATCCAGCTCTCGCGCGATCCCCTCCTCGATGAGCGAGTCGTCCCACGGCTCCACGAAAGTGAGCACCGGCGAGCGGTCGCGCGGCGCCGTCTGGATCAGCGACGCATCGCGCAGCCCAGCGAGCGACTGGTGCAGCGTGCGCGGGATGGGCGTTGCGGTGAGCGTCAGCACATCGGTCTCGAGCTTGAGCTCCTTGAGGCGCTCCTTGTGCCGCACGCCGAAGCGGTGCTCCTCATCTACGATCACGAGACCGAGATCCGCGAACTTCACGTCGGGGCTCAGCAGGCGGTGTGTGCCGATTATCACGTCTATCTTCCCCTCCGCGAGATCGGCGATGATGGCCGCCTGCTCCTTGCTGGTCTGGAAGCGGCTGAGCGTCGCGACGCGCACGGGGAAATCGGCCAGCCGCTCGGTGAACGTGCGGCCGTGCTGCTCGGCGAGAATCGTGGTCGGAACCAGCACCGCGGCCTGCCTCCCCGATTGCACCGCCTTGAATGCCGCCCGCACCGCCACCTCGGTCTTTCCATAGCCGACGTCGCCCACGAGGAGACGGTCCATGGGGCGCTCGCTCTCCATGTCCCGCTTCACCTCGTCGGTGGCGGTGCGCTGGTCGGGCGTATCCTCGAAGAGGAAGGACGACTCGAGCTGGCGCTGCCACGTCCCGTCCGGGAGAGCGCGCGGCTTGGTGGCCATCCTTCGGCGAGCGTAGAGCTCGAGCAGCTCCACCGTCATCGCCTGCAACGACGCACGCGTGCGATCGCGCTGCTGGGCCCAGCGCTTCCCACCCAGCTTGTGCAGTCGGGGCGGCGGGGAGTCGGTGCTCACATCGCCGGCGGAGCGGTAGCGCTCGATCTGATCCACACGGTAGAGCGGCACATTGAGACGATCTCCACCCTCGTACTCGATCACCGCCGCTTCTATCGTGCTCTCGCCCACGAAGATCCTCTCGATCCCGCGGTAGATCCCCACGCCGTGCTCGAGATGCACGACGTAGTCGCCCGGCGCGAGCCCGGTGATGCTGTCGAGCGGCGTCCCGCTCGAGTAGCGCCGGTGGCGCCGGATGCGCCGCTCGCGCCGGAAGATCTCGTGGTCGGTAAGGACGCGAAGCCCCGGTGCTCCGTCGCGCGCGGGGATGACGAAGCCTCCGTCCACCACTCCCACCGCGAGCGCGGCATTCGGCGCGCGATCCCCATCTTCGCTCAGCAGTTCGTAGAGCCGTTCCGCCTGACCAGCGTTGTCGCAGAGAATGATCGTGGGCATCTCGCCGCTCACGATGTAACGCAGCCGCTTGATGTCCCTGTCCACCGGCTCGGGCGGGAGCACGGGGAAGCCCACCGATTGCTGAGCGCCCCTGCCCTCGGCCTCGGTATCGGCACGCAACGCAAGAGTGCCGAAGCGCTCCAGCGATGCGTACGCCAGAGCGGGATCGCGGAAGAGGTCCTCGCGCGCGGGGGCATCTTCCCCGCGCCGACGCGCGAGCTCCACGTGGTGACGTGCCTCCTCCCAGGTGCGCGACATCTCCGCCATCACGTGGGCGTGAGCGGGGATGAGCACCAGCGTGTCGGGTGGGAAGAGATCCGTGAGTGCGCCACGCGTGGCGCCCTCCACCTCCGCTCCCGCACGGCCGTCCACCGGCAGGATCAACGCCAGATCCGCCTCGCGCGTGGAGCGCTGCGTGGCGATGTCGAAGTGGCGCATCGACGCGATCTCGTCGCCCCAGAACTCCAGCCGCACGGGATTGGCCATCCCGAAGCCGTAGACGTCCATGATCCCGCCGCGCACGCTGAACTGCGCCACGTCCTCCACCAGCCGCACGCGCTCGAAGCCTACCGACTCCAGGTGCGCAATGAGATCCTCGGGCCGGCGCGCGTCACCCACCCGCAGCTCGAGGCGGGTGGCACGCACGGCGTCGCTCAGCCGCGTACGTTCCTGGATCGCGCGCGCCGTGGTGACGAGGATTCCCACCTCGCCGCGTGCCACCCGCTCCAGCGTCTCCACCCGCTCACCCGCGACCTCCAGATGCGGCTCCACCTCCCCGAAACCCTCGCGCGGCGGGTAGAGAGCCGTGCGCTCCTGGTCGGTGAGCGCGGTGAGGTCGGCGAGCCACCGCTCGGCGTCGGGGAGCGTCTCCGCCACCACCACGATGAAGCGGCTCGTCCCGAGCTCGCGACCGAGCGCCGCGCAGAGTGCCGCGTCGCTGGAGCCGGGGAGACCACGCACGTCGAGCCGGGTCCCCGGCTCGGGGGCCCGGCGAAGCAGACGCGAGAACGCCGGAAGGGCCGCGATCGCGTCGAGTATTGTAGGTAGTGCCATTTAGCTAGATGACCTGCGCCAGCCGCCGCCCGCGACGACTGATTCCGTTAGCAGCGCTGCGAGTGCGAGAATCAGAAGGGGAAACACGATCGGCCGGCGCGGCGCCGAGGCGAACACACTCGACTCCAGCTCGCCGGCACGGTCGAACGCGCGCACGTCATCGGCGCGCACACGGGACGCCAGCGTGGCCAGGTCCAGCCGCCGCAACTGCGACTCCGCCGGCTCAGAATTCACCACGAGTGCTCCGGCGCGCTCCCCTCCACGGAGGAAAAAATAAACGCCCGCTCGATCCGGCGCCGCGACGGAGTCATCGTGAAGCGGGAGCGCGGGTGATCGCGCACTGTCACCACTCGCAGCGAGCTCCAGCGAGGTGGCTCCAGGTGGACGAGCTACAATCCTTCCCGGTGCCGCTCTCTCCACCGCGCCGGGCTCGGCGCTCAGCCGCTGCGAGAAGATGTCGCCCAGCCACGGGACGAAGGCCGCCCGCACCGGGAAGTTGGTCGCTTCCGGATCCAGCGGCGACGCGATCAGCACATATCCCGGCCCACTCACTATCCACGGCTCCCCCGCGGTGGTGGCGAGCGTGTCGGAGAACGCGCCGGCACCGCGCGTGAGCGCATAGCGCATGGTGACGCTCACACCTTCCGTGGAGTCCGCCGCGGCAGTGTTCTCGAAGCGCACCGAGCTCTCCCCGCGGCGCGGAGTACCGAGCCGCCAGGGGACATCGAGTCGCTCGAGCGCCCGATTCGCCGCACCCACCCGCACCGGATCGCTCGGAGCTACGAGAAGCGCGGGGAGCGCGGTCGCCTGGTCGGCTGGCACCACGGACACATCCCCGCCGGCCGTGACGCGCTCCGCGCCGGCCAGCGCGTCCACCGCGCTCGCCACGAAGATTCCGGCCGATGGCAGCACGCGCACTGCGGGCGCCGGACCTATCCAGACCGCGAAGTAGCGCGCGTCGTCGCCGCGCAGCTCATCGGGCTCGAGCTCCACGCTCCCCGCCGTCCATCCGCGCTCGGGCGGCGCCGCGCGGAGCATCACTTCCTCGTTGGCGGCAGCGGTGCCGCGCGCCAGCGTCCGCCCTTCGAGCGCCACACGGTACGTGGCGGAGTCGCGGGTGAGCACGCGCGCCAGCACCGCGCCACGCGGAGTCCAGCGGAGCGGCGCAGCCGTCGCCTCCGTCACCGCCCGATTGGCCGGCGGCTCCCCCGGCGCGCGGTAGATGCGCACGCGTACACGATCGGACGCGATGGCCTCGGCCCAGCTCGTGGCCTGGCCATCCGTGAAGATCGCCATTTCACGCTCGCGGAGCGGCGCCTCGCCGGCGAGCGCCGCGGCGCGCGTCACCGCTCCGCGCAGATCGCCAGCGCCCGCCATCGGCTCCACGCGATCGATCGCGTCGATCACCGCGGCACGCCCGCCGCCGTGTACGACTCCATCCGCGGTGACCAGCCAGACGCGATCGTCCGAAGACGACTTTCGCACGGCGTCGAGCGCCCGCGCGCGAAGATCCTCGAGCACCGGGCGCCCGCCGACTATTGCCGAGGTGCTGAGCGAGTTGTCGAGCACTACGGCCAGCGCCGTAGGTGCGTGCCCGCCTCCCCCAACTCGCAGCACCGGCCTCGCGGCCGCCGCGGCCACGAGCAGGATCGCCGCGACACGCAGGAGCATGAGGAGCAGATTCCGGAGACGGAGCTTCCTGCTATGCTCGCGCTCCGCGCGCGCGAGATAGCGCACGGCCGGGAATTCCACCCTCGCACCCGTCCGGCGACGAAGGAGATGGATGAAGAGCGGGATCGCCGCCGCCCCAGCGGCGAGGAGCCAGAGGGGCGAGAGAAAATCGATCACGGCAGTCGCTGGCGGGCAGCGAAGGCGCGGCGCAACGGCACGCCGAACGGAGCGTCGGTGGTCACCACCTCGTACGACGCGCCGAGCGAAGTGAACGACTCGCGCCACTCGCGCAGCGCGCCCTCTACCGTAGCCCGGTACGCATCGCGCACCTCGGCCACCGTGGCGGGGAGCTCCACGCCGCTCTCTGGATCCACGAAGAGCGCTTCACTCGAGCCGCCCACGGCCGAGGGCAGCTCGCGTTCCGCCGGGTCGAGGATGTGCAGGACCACCACGTGATGGCCCGCGTGGCGCAACGATCGCACGTTACGAACGACGTCCTGCGGATCCATGAGAAGATCGGAGACGAGCACCACCATACCCCGACGCGGGATCTGACGAGCCGCCTCCTCCAGAGCTTCGCTCGCGCGCGACTCCCCGCCCGCTCCCGGATCGTCGAGCGCGGTCACTATCCGGCGCCACTGTCCGGAGCGGGCACGCGGCGGAAGAGTGGTGCGCACCCGGTCATCGAAGCGCACCAGCCCCACCGCATCGCGCTGGCGGAGAAATAATAGGGCGAGTGCAGCCACGACGCGCTCGGCGTAGGCGAGCTTGGTGAGCCTGGAGGGATCGCCGCGCCAATCCATGGAGCGCGATACGTCGAGCACGATGGTGGCGCGGAGGTTGGTCTCCTCCTCGTACTGCTTGATCACCCAGCGATCGGCGCGCGCCACGATCTTCCAGTCCACGTGGCGCAGCTCGTCGCCCGGCTGATACGGGCGATACTCGGCGAACTCCACCGAGAATCCCTTGCGCGGGGAACGGTGGAGCCCAGTGAGGAAGCCATCCACCACCCACCTTGCCACGATCTCGATGCGGCCGAGCGACGCGATCGTGGCAGGGTCGATGAGGTCCGCGCGCCTGCCTGCTGCGACTGTGCTCATTGGCTCCGTGCAAGCTAGACGCGGAGCCCGAAGCTGGGAAGGAAGCGAGCGCTATCTGGCGCTCGCCACCTGGTTGCTGCTCGCCGGCCCGTAGTAGATCGCGTTGAAGAGGAAGGGGAATGTCCCGTGCGGCTGGCCGCGGAAGGTGATCTCCGGTCCGAAGAGGAAGAGCTTTCCCTTCCCCACCTGCGCCTCCGCGATCGCCACCGCCTGGTCCAGGTACTTCTGCCCCCACGCCCAACCGCTGCGCAGCGGAGCCGGCGACGCAAACCAGGCGACCCGCTTCACCCTGGTGGCGGAATCGGTCGATGTGGTGGAGTCGGAGCGGATCCGGAACGCGGGGCTGTGGTCGAAGAGCACGGCCACACTGTCCGGAACTCCGTACGCGAGCGGGTCGGAATTGTCCACGCTCACCTCCAGCACCGAGCCAGGGATGAAGAACTGCTCGCGAGGGAGCGGTGTATCGGTGCCCTCCTTCACGAGCGCGTCCGTGATCGGCACGCCGAGCTGCTTGGCCAGCACCGTCGAGCTCCCAATCGTGAGCACCGTGCCGCCCGCCTGCAGGAAGTCGCGCACGTTGGGCACCGTCTTCGCCACGGTGACGCGCCCCAGGCGGTCGCGGTACTCCGCGGGAATGTCAGCGGCGTCCGGCTGCCTGCCGAAGCGGCCACCGGCGGACCGGTCGCTCTCCGGTATCGCGCCGTCCACGAACACCAGCACATCGAACTTGTCGTGCAACGAGCCGGCATCCAGCTCCTTCGGGTACACCACCTGGTACGGGATCTCGTACTGGTCGAAGATCCAGCGCACCCATCCGGAGGGGATGGAGCCGCCGTATTCATCCCAGAGGCCGACGCGCACCGGCTTCAGCTCGAGTAGCGCGTCGGACGGGACGGCATCGATTCCGGTGAAGGTGAGTCCCAGCTCCGCCGCGGCGGCACGAACGATTGGTGTCGCCGACGAGGTCGACGGAATGTAGATCGTCCCTTCAGGGAAGCTCTGTCCATTCACGCTCAGCTCACGAGTGGCCCAGTAGACCTCGTTGCCGGCCGCGAGAAGGCGATTAATCGCGATGATTCCGTTGTTCACGGAGTGGCTGAGGAGGTACCCCCGCGCGTTCGCGGATTCGACGACCCTCCCAGCCGGCGGGGTTACCGTGTCCGCCACCGGCGAGAACGGTCCCTCGAAGCCGTCCACGATCCGATCGAACTGCACTCCCATCGTGAGGGCGGGAGTCCAGCCGGTGATGTCGTACGGGGGCTTCGGCGGCCCACCCGGGTAGGCGAAATCGTTGGGGTGGTCCTGCGGCTCGAACATGTCGAGTACGTGCGGGCGGAACGACTGCGCGGCGAGCACCACGTACGACCCAGCCGGGTAGCGCTTTCCGTTCACCGTGAAGTCGGCGGTGGCGCGCTGCACCTCCACGCCGCCCTTGATGAGGATGTTCACGAACTTCACGGCGCGCGGAAAGTCGGTCTGGTCGGCCGGTATGATGTAGCCGCGCGCATCACGATTCTCCGGCTTGCGAAGGAGCGCGAAGTACGAGCTGTCCACTCCCTGGCCGAAGCGCGCCGGCGGAGCTGCCGGCGCGCTGTCGCCGGCCGCCCGTGCCTTCGCCCGACGATCGCGCTCGATCGCCGCCTTCAGGGAGTCTATTTCGTGCGGCGTGATCGTCCAGCTGTCGCGGCTTCCGCGCTCGATCGAGTTCCTCCCCATCTGGTAGATGTTGTACAGCAGGTGCTCCCGATAGCGCGAGGCGAAGTCGAGGACGGCGCGGTTGGCGGCGAGCTCGTACGCCATCGACTGCCGGAAATGCCACTTCTCCTTCGGCGGGATCGGATAGGGGAGATCGCCGTGCGGGAGCTGCTTGTCCGGTACGAGGGGGATGTCGATCGGAGTGGGATTGCCGATCGTCTCGGTGAGGAGCCCTATCATGTTGTGGAAGTAGGGCATCGTACGCAGCCCGCCGTTCCACCAGGTGGAGTAGTTGGCGCCCGAGCGCGTGGTGACTCCGGGCAGATTGTTCGCCGCGAAGCGCGCGTGCATGGCCGCTCCCACCATGTCCAGCTCCGTGGGCACGAGCGGATCGAAGTTGTAGTTGAACGGGTCGCGGAAGGGCGGCGAGAACATCACCGTCCCCTCCGGACCGGTCTGGTGATGGTTGTAGACGATCTGCGGGAACCACTCGCGGAACATGATGCGGTTCATGTTCTGCGTCTCCACCTGATTCGCCATGAAGAAGTCGCGGTTGTTGTCGTGCCCAGAGTACTTCTGATAGAGGCGCGGGATGCCGGACGTGGAGCGCGCGAGCGTATCGGCCTTGCGGTTGTACCAATCGGAGACGAGCTCCATCCCGTCGGGGTTCACCA
>JBIQMO010000062.1:0-17751 GCA_044463245.1 Gemmatimonas aurantiaca | reverse complement strand
GCGCGGAGGGAACTGCGAGAGGACGCGGAGAACGGCCTTACGGGCCGGCGTCGCGATCCTGATGTCGGCCGCGTCGCAACGTCCGGGTCTCCGGAAAAGCAGAAACGCGGAGAACGCAGAGAACCGCAGAGAGAACGCAGAGGGTGCGGCACGGTCAGCTAGTGCCCGCAAGCGGCCGGGAGAAAAAGGGGGAACTGCTCCCGCGCCTGGAGCTCTGCCCACCTGAGCAGGACTCCATATGCGAGAGCAGTTCCCCGAAGACCCTTCATTCGAGATCTCGCCTTACGGGTTTTCTCTGCGTTCTCTCGTTCTTCTCCGCGTTCTCTGCGCTCCTCCCCTACAGGAGCCCCGACCCCGCGATGCGCTCGGATCAGGATCGCGATCCCAGCCCGCAACGGCTTTCTCCGCGTCCTCTCGCAGTCCCCTCCGCGACCTCCGCGTGCGCAGTTACGGCCCAGCGCCGCGATCCCTCCGCGACCTCCGCGTGCGCGGTTCAAACGAGATGCACCGAGCCCTGCGATGCACCACGACCCGGCGCGCCAATCGCGTCCTGGCAGTGCTACAAGAGAGGATGGCAGCTACCTGCGGCTGTGGGCAGGAGTACTCCCCCGAATCGTGGGATCTTCGTGGCTGGTCTCATTGCGGAAAACGTGGCGCGTGATCCAGGGAATGGTTCTTGACATATCGAAGCGAACGCCGAGGCTGCAAGAAGTCGTCCGGGCTGGATCGGGGCGCAGCGGATAGTTTCGATAGATCGCGCCCCGTGTGCCGGCCGGCGGTGTTCGACGAATCGGTTCCGCCCAGCAGCTGACGAGCGCTGGAATACCAGCGCGGCTGGCCGCGGACGGCGTTTCAACCACCAGATGCTCTCAGACGCGTGGCGACACAAGCACCTTCCCGAACGGAACCGCCCCTTCTCTCCACACTCATCGCGCGTGCGACCGACGGCGCCGGGCACCCCGCCGTGGGGCCGATCCGCGGGGAGCTACTCGGTCCGCAGCAGCTCGCCGAGCGCGCGAAGGAGATTGCGGCAGCCGAGCATCTCGTCCCGGGCAAGAAGGGACTCCCCCGCACGCGCCTGCTCGCACGGCTGGAGGAGACTCGTCGGATCCTCGAGGAGGCCAGAGACCGGCTGAGCGCCGTGGATGAAGCCGTGGATGTGGGGCCCGCAGGCGAGTGGTTCCTCGACAATTATCATGTGGTACGCGAACACATCCGGGAGGTTCGCGACGGATTGCCGAAGGGCTACTACCGAGAGCTACCCGAGCTCGCGAGCGGGCAGCTAGCGGGATATCCGCGTGTCTACGAGATCGCCATCGCGCTCATCTCGCATACCGAGGGCCGCATCGACATCGGCAACGTGGATCTCTTCGTCGGTGCGTTCCAGGAGGCGACGCCGCTCTCGATCGGCGAGTTGTGGGCGATACCGGCGATGCTGCGCCTCGGCCTGATCGAGAGCGTTCGGCGGATGACGCTGCGCACCGTCCAGCGGCTCGATGAGATCGAGAGCGCCGACCGCTGGGCGGCACGCATCCAGGCGGCCAACGATTCCGGCGGCGCGGCTCTCGGAGAAGCGCTGGGAGATTTCGTCGGCGCGCCGCACGAGCTCACTCCCGACTTCGTCGCGCGCTTCCTCTCTCAGCTCCGCCTCTGCGCCGGCGCCATGCCAGCCCTCGTCTGGCTCGAGCAGTGGATTCACGAGGAGGGAATCGCGCCGGACGATGCCGTCGCACGCTCCACCCAGCGGCTCGCGCTCACTCAGCTCATGATGGCCAACAGCATCACGAGCCTGCGCGCGATCGGCCGGATGAACTGGCGGACCTTCGTCGAGCAGCAGAGCCGCCTGGATGCCATCCTGCGCGAGGATCCCTCGGGATACTACGTACGGATGGACTTCACCACGCGCGACCGATACCGGCACGTGGTCGAGCGCATCGCGAAGCGCACCGACATGGGAGAGGAGAACGTGGCGCGGCAGGCGGTGGAGCTGGCGCGCGAGAGCGTGACCCGCCGCGAGCGCGCCGTACGATCCGGCGGACGAGATATCGACGATGACACGCGCCGCTCGCACGTCGGATACTATCTGATAGACGAGGGGCTCGACGCGCTCGAGGCGGCCACGCGATACACGCCTGGTGTGCGCGAGCAGATCCATTCGTGGATTTTCCGCAACTCCAACGCGGTGTTCTTCGGCGGCATAGTCTCGGGTACGGCGATCGCGCTCGTAGCGCTCTTCTGGCTCGCCGGCCCGGCGTCGTACCAGGCGTGGCTCGCGATACTTCTCCTCGCGCTCATCCCCGCCAACGACATAGCGGTGAACGTGATGAGCCGGCTCGTCACGACGTTGATGCCGCCACAGACGCTCCCCAAGCTCGATTTCACCGATGGCGGAGTGCCGGAGGAGTTTCGCACGGTGGTGGTCATCCCCACGCTCTTCGGGAGCGTGGATGCCGTGCACGAGGCACTGGAAAATCTCGAGGTACAGTTCCTCGCCAACAGGGAAGCGCACATCAGATTCGCCGTCCTGAGCGACTTCACAGATTCGCCCACCGAGCACCGAGAGGGTGACGATGCCATCGCCGCCGCGGCCGTGAATGGCGTGAAGGCGCTCAACGACCGCTACGCGAGCGGGAGCGAGGAAGTCTTCTTCCTGTTCCACCGACCGAGGCTCTGGAACGAGAAGCAGCGCGTGTGGATGGGCTGGGAACGGAAGCGCGGGAAGCTGGCGCAGTTCAACCACTTCATCGAGGGGGTTCGTGACGACGCCTTCTCCGTGGTCACCGGCAACGCCGACGAGTTGCGGGGTACGCGCTACGTCATCACCCTCGATTCAGACACCGTGCTCCCGCCCGAATCGGCCGCGGCGCTGGTGGGGGCCATCGCTCACCCGCTCAACCGGGCCTGGTACGATCCTCGGTTGGGGAGGGTGACCCGAGGCTACGGAATCCTCCAGCCGCGAGTCGGCGTCTGGCTCCCGAGCGCGCATCGCTCGCGTTTCGCGGCCATCCACTCCGGTCACCCCGGCGTCGATCCGTACACCACCGCTGTCTCCGATGTCTACCAGGATCTCTACGGCGAGGGAAGCTTCACCGGAAAGGGGATCTACGACGTGGCCGCCTTCGAACGCGCCACTACCGGACGCTTTCCCGAAAACACGCTGCTCTCGCACGATCTCATCGAGGGGAGCTATGCACGCGCCGGCCTGGTTACCGATATCACGGTGTACGACGAATATCCTACGCGGTATCTCACGTACACTCGCAGGAAGCACCGCTGGATCCGCGGCGATTGGCAGCTGCTGCGATGGCTGACTTCACGGGTGCCGGGACCCGACGGCACGGAGCCGAATCGCCTCTCGCTCCTCTCGCGCTGGAAGATCTTCGACAACCTGCGGCGCAGCACGGTCGAGATCGCGATGCTCGCCTTCCTGATCGCGGGGTGGACCTTCCTCCCCGGTTCGCCGCTCCGCTGGACGGTGCTCGGAGTCCTCGCCATCGCCACTCCTTGGATCGTCTCGCTCCTCCTCGCCGTGCTACGACCGCCGCTCGACAAGTCGTGGCGAGCGTACTACGCGGCGGTCGGCGAGGATGCGCTGACGAACATCGAGCAGGTAGCGCTCGTGCTCACCTTCCTCCCGCACCAGGCGTGGGTATCCGCGGATGCGATCTTGCGAACGCTCCATCGCCTCTTCATATCCCGGCGCTCGCTTCTCGACTGGCAGCCGGCATCGCACTCGGAGCGCTATCTCCCGACTTCCGCACGCTTCGTGTGGATGAGGATGTGGCCGGCCATCGCGATCGCCCTCGCCGCTGGAGTCCTGGTCATCCTCCTGCACGAGCCGCACGTCACGGCCGCCACTCCGGCGCTCGACAGCTCGCGCGAATGGCTACTCACCATTGCCGTGCTCCCGCTCGTGGGGCTCTGGCTGGCTTCGCCAGCCATCGCCCACGCGCTCGGCTCGCCCGCGCTTCGCCGCGTCCCCAGACTGCGCGCCGAATCGCGCACGGATGCGCTGCGCCTCGCGCGGCTCCACTGGGAGTACTTCGATCACTTCGCCAACGAGGAGAGCAACTGGCTGGCGCCGGACAACTTTCAGGATGATCCCGCGCCGGTCGTCGCGATGCGGACCTCGCCCACCAACGTCGGCCTGCAGCTCCTCGCGATCGTCAGCGCGCACGATCTCCGATTCATCTCTGCCGAGGACATGGCGCGCCGGCTGGAGCTCGTGTTCGAGTCGCTCGGCCGCATGGCGCGACTGGAGGGGCACTTCTACAACTGGTACGACCTGCGAGACCTCCGGGTGCTGGAGCCGGCGTACATCTCCACAGTCGACAGCGGAAACCTGGCAGGGCACCTCGTCGCCCTTCGCCAGGCGTGCCTCGAGATAGCGGACGACTCCGACGATCCAGCGATCGCGTCCCGCTTGAGAGCGGTGGCAGAGAGGGCATACCGCTTCGCGCTGGAGATGGACTTCGGCCTCCTCTACGACGACTCGCGCGAGCTCTTTTCAGTGGGATACCAGGTGGCGAACCACGCTCTCGACGAATCCTACTACGACCTCCTCGCATCCGAGGCGCGGCTCGCCAGCTTCGTAGCCATCGCCAAACGCGACATCCCTGTGGCGCACTGGTTCCACCTGGGCCGTGCGCTCACGCGGGCATCGGGCGAGATCGCGCTGCTCTCGTGGAGCGGCAGCATGTTCGAGTACCTGATGCCGGCGCTCATCATGCAGTCATTCGCCTTCACGCTGCTCGGCGAGACCTATCGCAGCGTGGTGCGGCGCCAGATGGGGTACGGGAACGAGCGCGGAGTGCCGTGGGGGATCAGCGAGAGCGCGTACAACCTTCGCGATCGTCACCTGACCTATCAGTATCGGGCCTTCGGTGTGCCGGACCTGGCACTCAAGCGCGGCCTCGGGCGCGATCTCGTCATAGCACCCTATGCCACGGCGCTGGCGGCGATGATCGCGCCTGGCGTCGCGCTCGAGAACTTCGCGCGTCTCGATCAGTGCGGAGCGCTCGGCAGCTACGGCTTCCGCGACGCGATCGACTACACCCGCCCGCAGCCCGGACACGAGTACGCGGTCGTGCAGAACTACATGGCGCACCACGCGGGGATGAGCTTCGTGTCGCTCACCAACACACTTCTCGACCGTGTCTGGCGCCGTCGCTTCCACGCCGACCCGCTGGTACGCTCGGCGGAAGTCCTCCTGCACGAGCGGATGCCGCGACGGCTGGTCCTCGAGGAGCCGCAGGAAACATCGCCCGAGGAGGCACTCCCGCGCGCCGAGATGGAGCGGCCGGCGGTACGCGAGATCGGCACGGCCGACACGCCCCGTCCCGAAGTCGCGCTCCTTGGTCACCTCCCCTACACCATCATGGTGACCAACGGCGGCTCGGGGTACAGCAGGTACGAGGATCTGGCCGTGACGCGGTGGCGTGCCGACAGCACGAGCGACTCCACCGGGAGCTTCATCTACGTAAAGGACCTCACCACGAAGCACGCCTGGTCGGCGGCATATCAGCCCACCCGCGCCGAACCGGACTCGTACGGCGTGGTGTTCGCTTCCGACCGCGTCACCTTCCTGCGCGTGGACGGCGAGATCGAGACGCGCACCGAGATCGCCGTGGTTCCCGAGGACTCGGCAGAGGTGCGGCGGGTCACGATCACCAACAAGTCGAACGAGCCGCGGGAGATCGAGCTGACGAGCTACGGCGAGATCGTCCTCGCGGCACCCGATGCCGACCGCGCGCATCCGGCCTTCGCCAACCTGTTCGTCGAGACGGAGTACCACGAATGGTGCACGGCGATCACCGCTACGAGGCGGCCTAGATCCGCGAACGAGCGGAAGCTCTGGTGCGTCCACGTCGTCGACAACTGCGCGGCGATCACCGAGCCGGTGAGCTGCGAGACCGACCGGGCGCGTTTCGTGGGGCGCGGCCGCTCCACCAGGAACCCCGTCGCGCTCGAGCACGACGGTGCGCTCTCCGGCACCACCGGCGCCGTGCTCGACCCTGTCTTCGCCCTTCGTTCACACCTTCGCCTCGCACCGGGCGAGTCCACATCGGTCGCCTTCGCCACGCTGGTAGCGACCTCCCCGGAGCGTGCATTCGAGCTGGCGGATCGTTACCACGATACCCACAACGCGCAGCGCGCGCTCGACCTGGCGTGGACCCGAACGCAGATCGAGCTGCGCGAATTGAACATCACGCCCGCGGATGCCGCGATCTTCCAGGAGCTCGCGGGCCGACTCTTCTTCGGCGGCAGCTCGATGCGTGCTTCCGAGGAAGAGCTCCTTCGCAATCGCGGCGCGCAGCAGCGGCTCTGGTCCATCGGCGTCTCCGGGGACTGGCCGATCCTCCTGGCCAACATCGAGTCGGTAGAAGGACTACCCACGCTGCGCCAGCTGTTCGCCGCGCACCGCTACTGGCGGCGTCGCGGGATGCTGGTGGACCTCGTGGTTCTGAACGAGCGGCCCGCGTCGTACCTGCAGGAGCTGCAGGAGAAGATCATGGCGGCCATGTTCGGCTCGAGCGACTCGGGCGCGATCGATCAGCCGGGCGGCGTCTTCATTCGACGACGGGATCTGATCGATCCAGCCGACCTGCTGATGCTTCGTGCCACTGCTCGGGTCCACATCGCCTGCGACGGACGCTCGCTGGGGAGAATCGTGGAGGCATCGTCATCGGCCGCGGCCCTGGAGGCCGAAGGCGATGATTCCGCGCTGGAGCCACGTCCTCCGGTTCGCAGCACGCCGCCCTCGTCGTCCGTCGTACGCCGGATCCAGGCGCGTGCAGCGCGGCTTACAGCGCGACCGGCGCCCACACCGTGGCCCTCCCGAGCTGGCGCGGCGCGCCACGCGAGCCATGCCGCGGCGCCGGTACACGAACGGACACGAGAGGCGCTGGCATTCGATAACGGGATTGGCGGGGTCGCCGACGACGGCGCCTACACGATATACATGGACGGCGACACGCTTCCGCCAGCGCCCTGGGCGAACGTGATAGCGAACGAGCGTGGTGGTTTCATCGTGACGGAGCGCGGCGCCGGATTCAGTTGGGCCGAGAACAGCTTCTTCTACCGTCTCACACCCTGGCACAACGACCCCGTCAGCGACCCCACGAGCGACGTTATCTATCTGCGCGACGAGGAGAGCGGCGAGGTGTGGGGCGCGACCCCGGCGCCGGTGGACCATGCCGCGGCATTCACGATTCGCCACGCGCCGGGGGTCTCGACATTCGAGCACGAGTACGCCGGCATCGCGACGCGACTCGAGCTGGGCGTGCCACCCGATGACGCCGTGCGGCTCTCGCTGCTTCACATCACCAACCGCGCTGACCGGCCGCGCGAGATCTCCATCACGCCGTACGTGGAGTGGACGCTCGGCGTGCTGCGCGAGCACACGCGCCACCAGGTGCGTACCGCCTACGACACCGATCTCCAGTCGATCTTCGCGTACAACAACTTCGACGAGCAGTTCACCGACTGGGTCGCGTTCCTCGCTATCAGTGAACGCCCCTCCAGCCACACGGCCGACCGGCGCGAGTTCCTAGGCCGCAACGGCACCCCGGAATCGCCGGCCGCGATGCGCCGCCGCCAGCTCGGGAACCGGACGGGTGCCGGTATCGATCCTTGCGGCGCGCTCCAGTGCGTCATTCGCCTCGAACCCGGCGAATCGCGGGAGATCGCAGTGGTGCTCGGCGCGGCGCGCGGACAGGACGAGGCCAGCCGACTGGTTGATGAGTACCGAGACGCCACCCGTGCGCGTGCCGCGGTGCGGAAGAGCGTTCAGGAGTGGGAAGTACGCCTCTCCGCGATCAGCGTGCACACACCCGAGCCGTCCTTCGATGCACTGGCGAACCGCTGGATGCTCTACCAGGCGCTGAGCTGCCGCATGTGGGCGCGCTCCGCGCTCTATCAGAGCAGCGGCGCCTACGGCTTTCGCGATCAGCTCCAGGACGTGATGGCGTTCGTCTACGCGGAGCCGGGAATCGCTCGGGAGCACATCCTCCGCTGCGCCTCGCGGCAGTTCCTCGAGGGCGATGTCCAGCACTGGTGGCATCCGCAGAGCGGAAGAGGCATACGCACTCGATTCTCCGACGACCTCGTCTGGCTCCCGTACGTCGTGAGCAACTATCTGCGAGTGACGGGCGATTCCACCGTGCTCGATGAGGAGGCGACCTTCCTCGAGATGCGCCAGCTCGAGCCGGGTGAGCAGGAGGTGTACGATCTCCCCCGAGTCACCGAGGAGCGAGCGAGCGTGTACGAGCATTGCCTCCGCGCGTTGCGAAAGGCGTGCACCTCGGGCCCGCACGAGCTCCCGCTGATCGGCAGCGGCGACTGGAACGATGGAATGAATCGCGTCGGAGTCGAGGGGCGGGGGGAGAGCGTCTGGCTGGCGTGGTTTCTCATCGCTACGCTCCGTCCGTTCGCCGATATTGCCGAGTCGCGCGGTGATACCGCCGCTGCGACGGAGCTCAGGAAGCGCGCCGCCGGCTACGCCGCGGCGGTGGAGCACGCCGCGTGGGACGGCGAATGGTATCGACGAGCCTACTTCGACGACGGCACACCACTCGGCTCCGCGCAGGATGAGGAGTGCCGCATCGACTCCATTGCGCAGAGCTGGAGCATCATCTCGGATGCCGGAGATCCGCAGCGCAGATCGCGCGCGCTGCGATCGCTTGGCGAGCACCTCGTACATGAGGGCGCGCGGCTCATCATGCTCCTCACCCCGCCCTTCGACCACACGAAACACGACCCGGGTTACATAAAGGGGTACGTCCCGGGTGTGCGCGAGAACGGCGCTCAGTACACCCACGCCGCGCTGTGGGCCGTCCTCGCCACAGCGTTGCACGGCGATGGCGAGCGCGCCTTCGAGCTCTTCCAGATGCTCAACCCATTGACCCATTCGTGCTCGCCGGATGACGTGAGCAGGTACAAGGTCGAGCCCTACGTCGTCGCCGCGGACGTCTATACCGCCGAGGGGCATCTCGGTCGCGGCGGCTGGACCTGGTACACCGGCTCGGCCGCATGGATGTACCGCGTAGCGCTGGAGTCCATTCTGGGTTTCGACAGGCGAGGCGACACACTTCGAATCGATCCGCGCGTTCCAGAAAGCTGGCCCGAATTCAGTATCGATTACCGGTACGGCAGCAGCACGTGCTCGATAACCGTTCGCCAACCCAGGCGCGTGCGCGCCGAAAGTTCGCTCGTGCGCCTCGACGGACGCGAGCTCGCCGATGGAGTGATTCCACTCGCGGACGACGGCGGGCGCCACGAGGTGGAGATAAGCACCCGATAGTGGAAGAGTACCGCGCGGCGCCGTGTGGATGAGCTCCTGCAAGCGGCTGACCCCGGTCTCGCTCAGGAGTGCGTCGGATAGACGCAGCGGAGCGGCGACTGCCTGCTCGGTCGATCCATCGAAGAACGTGCGGTAGACGGACACCTGGACGTAGGCCGCCCGCTGGCCGAGGGTCGACTCACAATGCAGTTCTACTTCCGATTTGCTAGGTTTCCAGCACTGCCTCCTTCGGCTCCACCCGGACGGCCGCCGGCCGCGCACGCCGGCCCACTTCCGAATCCTCCATTCGGTCCAACTGACACTCCGGACGACTCTCTCATTGCGCTTCGCACGAACCATTGCCGCCGTCACGGCCATCACGCTGGCGGCCCCCGCCTTCACGGCGCACGCCCAGGACAGCACGCGCACTCGCCCACCCAGAACCTTCCTCGCGATCGGCGCGCACGCCGGTGACATGGAGATCACCGCGGGTGCGCTTCTTCTGAAGCAGCACGAGCTGGGCGACCGCGTCGTCATCCTCCACCTCACCCTCGGCGAGGGCGGCAACCCGCGCATGTCGTCCGAGCAGTACGGCGAACAGAAGCGGCGCGAAGCGAAGGACGTCGCGGCCGCACTCGGTGCCGAGGTGATCTTCGGTCCCTATCGCGACGGTGAGATCCCCAACGACGAAGCCGCCCGCCGCTACGTGGCCGACGTCATCCGCCAGGTGAAGCCCACCAACATCATCACCCACTGGCGCCGAAGCATCCACAAGGACCACGCGGCCACCAGCGCGATCGTGGACGACGCGGTGCTCCTGGCATCGCTCGACGGCGTGAAGACCTCGCACCCCGCCTACCGCGGCGTCCGTGGAATCTGGTACGCCGAGAACTGGGAGGACCCCGAGGGCTTCGGCCCGTACATCTACGTGGACGTATCCGGTTTCATCGCCCGCTGGCGTGAAGCGGTCTCGAAGTACGAGTTCATCCGTGGTGGGATATCCGGCTTCCGCTACCTCGACTACTACACCGCGCTGGCTACCCTGCGAGGCGCCGAGTCGCGCCGCGAGGCGGCCGTCGCATTCGACATCGACGACACGGGGAAGCGGAGGGTGCTCGACTCGGTGCCGTAACGGCCGCGCGTGGCACGGCTCTGGCCTCCTCGCGCCATCATGAGCGAGCGCCAGAGAGCGAGCTGGGACGAAGAGCCAGACGACAGAGACGAAGAGTCCTCGCCAGAGGAGATGGAGCAGGCGCTCCGGCAGGTGACCCCCGAGGAGCGCCGCAGACCGCGCCCCATCCCAGGCAGGCACAAGTTCAGGATCGTCACCTACCTGCTGCTCTTCCTGGCCGCCACGGTCGTCTTCTACCTGTTCCGCCTGGATGTCATACCGCTCGCCGACCGCTGGCTCCGCCCGGTGCAGCGAGTCACGCGCGCAGCGATGTACGTCATCCTCGTGCTCGGCACCGGCTCCCTGATCGAGGCGTACGTGATCTCCCGGCTGGACGACGATGTCTCGCGCTACAACGTGGGCCGCATCGTCCGGCTCGCCGAGGGCGTGGTGATCGCCTTCATCGTCATTTCGGCACTCTTCGCGAACTGGTACACTGCAGCCGTATTCCTGGGAATCGTGTCGGCCATCTTCGGCTTCGCGCTGCAGACTCCCATATCGAGCTTCATCGGGTGGGTGTACGTCCTGGTGAAGCGTCCCTACCGCGTGGGAGACCGCATCCAGATCGGCAGCGCCACAGGCGACGTGATAGACGTCGGCTACCTCGACACCACGCTCTGGGAGTTCGGCGGCCCGTACGTCTCCACCGATCATCCGAGCGGGCGGATTATCAAGTTCCCCAACGCGAACGTCCTCACGGAGGCCGTATACAACTATTCCTGGCCGCTCTTTCCGTATATCTGGAACGAGATCTACGTGCAGCTCGCGTACGGAACGGACATCCGCTTCGTGGCCGAGACGATGCAGCGGGTGGTGGCAGAGGAGCTGGGCGACAGGATGAGCGAACGGGTGGAGAGGTACTGCTCGCTCCTGGCGCGGACTCCTGCCGGAAACCTACAGGTGCAATCGAAGCCGGTAGTAAACTTTCGCGTGAGTGAGAACACCTGGGTGGAGGGGGTAGTGCGCTACCTCATCGCGCCGCGACGCGCTGGCGCGATGAAGTCGCTCCTCACGCAGCGCATCCTCTCCGAGCTCCGGTCGGCCCCCGAAAAGGCCATGTTCCCGAAGGGCGACTCGCGCTGAAGCGCGTGCGCGCCGCGCCGCAGACGCTAAGATAATTGCATACTTGGCTAAGTAGCTATATATTGCCGGCATGAAGAACTCGGTCTTCAAGGCCCTCGCCGATCCCACCCGCCGCGAGATCCTGCGACTCCTGCGCGACGGACCACGCACCTCGGGCGAGATCGCCGAGTACTTCACCTCGTCCTGGCCCACGATCTCACGCCACCTCGGCGTGCTCCGCGATGCGGAGCTCATACTCGCGGAGCGCAACGGCCAGCAGATCAACTACGAGATCAATACCACGGTGCTCGACGACGTCATCGCCTACATGCTCGACTGGAAACGGCCCGCACCCGGTGCACGAGGGCCGAAGCACTCCGGAGGGAAGCGTGCGTAAGTGGTATCCCCTGCTCCTCACAGCCGTCGCGTTCGCGATATCCGTGGTCGCCTACGGACATCTCCCCGACCCCATGCCCACCCACTGGAACATCCATGGCGAGGTGGACGGTTACGGCTCACGCACAATGGGCGCGTTCCTCAACCCGCTCATCATGCTCGCGATCGCATTCATGATACCCGTGCTTCCGAAGATCGACCCGCGCGGCCGGAACTACGAGAAGTTCGGCACGGCCTACCTCACGATGATGAACGCCACGATCACGCTGCTGTTCGTCATCCACCTCTTCGCGCTCTCCAGCGCGCTCGGCGTGAACATCCCGATCGGACGCGTCATCCCCGCCGCGGTGGGCCTCCTCTTCATCATCGTCGGCAACCTCCTACCGCGCGTACGCCCCAACTGGATGGTGGGGATTCGCAATCCGTGGACTCTCTCGAGCGATCGCGTCTGGGAGCGCGCGCACCGCGTGGGCGGCTACCTGATGATGGGCCTCGGAGTCCTCCTCATTCTCCTCGCTCCCTTCGCACCGCGGACGGCGGTCTTCGTGCTCATCCTCGGCGGCGCAGTGGGAGTGGCACTCGGCATCACCATCTACTCTTACATCCTATGGAGACAGGAGAAGGGAGCATGAGACCCTCCGCGCTGGCGGCGCTCGCCGCGATCGGTATGTCGCGCATGGGACCACCGGCGCCGACCGCCACTCACACGGAGTTCGTCGTGACCGCCGGAAGCGACACGATCGCCACCGAGAGCATCACGCGCAATGCTTCGCAGGTGAAGTCAGACCTGCTGGTGAAGGCACAGGGCGCCAGGATCACCTTCACGATGCAGCTCGGAGCCGATGGTACGGTCCCCAGACTCCTTACCGAGGCACGTGCGGCAAACGCACCAGCGTCGGCACCCCCGCTCCAGCGCGCGACCATCGACTTCACCAGGGACAGCGCGCTCGTCACCATCGGGGATGCCGCCGAGCCGTCGCAGCGCTTCGCGGCGCCAAAGGGAACGCTCCCTTTCATCAACCTCTCATCGGCGGTGGTCGAGCAGATCTTCCGCAGAGCGAAGGCGCTCGGCGGCAAGAGCGTGGATGTACCTGTGTTCGCCGTCGCGGGCGGCCAGCTTCTGCAGGCGCGAGTGGAATGGACTTCCGCCGATTCCGCCACGCTCGCGCTGGGCGGAGCGACGATTCACGCCAGGGTTTCGCCTGACGGAGAGTTCCTGGGTGGCATAGTGCCGACGCAGGGATTGAGCTTCACTCGTGTGAGTGTCGATGGCCAGCCGGCGCCACCGTCGCCGATGCCGGCTGCGGCGCCGAAGCCCGACTACTCCGCGCCGCCAGGCGCGCCATACACCGCCGAGGAGGTGAGCGTGCCCGCGCCGAAGGCCGGGATCGAGCTCGCCGGCACGCTCACGATCCCCGTGCACGAGAGCGGCACCAGAGTTCCAGCGGTGGTGATGATCACCGGCTCTGGCCCCGAGGATCGCGACGAGGCGACGCCGGTGTTTCCCGGCTACCGCCCATTCCGAGTGATCGCCGATGCGCTCGGCCGCCGCGGAATCGCGGTGCTCCGAATGGACGATCGCGGCGTGGGCGGAACACCACACGGGCCGAGTGACCCCACCAGCGCAGACTTCGCCGATGACATCCGCGCTGCGCTCACCTTCCTGCGCGCTCGACCAGAGATCGATTCCTACAAGCTCGGACTGATTGGACACAGCGAGGGCGCGCTCATCGCGCTCATGGTCGGCGCCAGCGATCCCGAGCTACACGCGGTGGTCCTCATCGCCGGCTCGTCGCGAACAGGCCGCCAGATTTCCGACGCGCAGGTCCGAACGGCGTTCGAGCACCGGATGCACCTCGGCGGCACTGCTCTCGACTCCGCCATCCGCGCCAACGAGCCGGCACGCCAGGCGCAGCTCGCGTCGTCGGCCTGGCTTCGCTTCTGGTTCGACTTCGACCCACGCCCCACCGCCGCGAAGCTCCGCATGCCCGTGCTAATCGTGCAGGGTGCGACGGACACGCAGGTAACCCCCGATCAGGCGGAAGAGCTCGCCGGCGCCATCCGCTCGGGCGGCAATCGTCAGGTTGCCGTCGCGGTGATCCCGGAAACCAACCACCTCCTCGTGCACGATCTCGACGGATCCTTCACCAACTACGCGAGATTGAAGTCGTTCGACGTGAACCCGGCGGTGCTCGCCACCATTGCCGACTGGCTAACGGCGCGGATGCGTTGAGCCGCGCGCCCCTTGCGGCGCTGAAGGTCGTTCGTCACCTTGGCGCATCTGCATCCGTAGTGCTACTGACCAGGTGAGTGAACCCTTTCCAGGCAGGGGACCATGGAACAGCAGAACGACTGGACTGACCCCGGGGCCGGAGCAGGCGCTACAGGCGGACAACCTGAGCCGCCCGGTGCGGAACGCACCGACGATCTTCCGCTCGGCGACGACGATACGCTCGCGCTCACCACGGGGAAGGCGGATACCGGCAAGCGCATAGTGGCGGCGGTGATCGACTGCATAGTTGCGGCGGTGCTCTATTCGGTCCCCGCCATCGGAGGTCTGGTGTCCGCCGCCTACTGGCTGGTGCGCGATGGACTCGAGATCTCCTTCATGGATCGCCGCTCGATCGGGAAGAAGGTTATGAAGCTCCGCCCCATCCGTCTCGATGGTCAGCCCATGGACATCGAGACTTCGGCGCGGCGCAACTGGATGTTCGCTCTTGGCGGCGTGACCTGGTTCCTCAAGTACATCTTCATCCTGGGATGGGTGCTGATAGGACCCGTGGCGCTGGCCGCACTCGCGCTGGGCATCTACGAGCTCTACCGTGTCCTCGTCGACCCGGAGGGGCGCAGGCTCGGAGACACTATGGCCGGAACCAAGGTCGTGGAGGTGGCGGATTGATCGAGTGCACTACCGGAAGGACGGCGGTCCTCCGCACACTCTGTGTCACACTTCTCTGCGCCGCGGCGGGCATGCCCGCCGCGGCGCAGGCCGTTCCGAGGATCCCATTCGAGAAGTACACTCTCGACAACGGACTCGAGGTCATTCTCGCACCCGACCATTCGACGCCAGTGGTCGCCGTGAATACCTGGTATCATGTGGGGTCGGCGGACGAGCAGCCGGGTCGGACGGGCTTCGCGCACCTCTTCGAGCACATCATGTTCATGGGCTCGGAGCACGTTCCCGTCGGAAAGTTCGACAGCTGGCTCGAGGCGGCGGGTGCCAACAACAACGGCTCCACCACGCAGGACCGCACGAACTACTACGAGTGGCTGCCCTCCAATGCGCTCCCACTCGCGCTCTGGCTCGATGGCGACAGGATGGGCTATCTCCTGCCGACCATGGACCAGGCGAAGCTGGATCTGCAGCGCGACGTGGTGAAGAACGAGCGACGTCAGGGCGTGGACAACGTGCCCTACGGCCGCGCCAACGAGACGATCCTCGCGGCGATCTTCCCCGCCGAGCATCCCTACCACCACAGTGTGATCGGCTCCATGGCCGACCTCTCGGCCGCTTCGTTGGATGATGTCAAGCACTTCTTCAACAGCTACTACGCTCCCAACAACGCCACGCTGGTCATAGCCGGGGACTTCGACACCGACTCGGTCAGGGCATGGGTGGCGCGCTACTTCGGTCGGATCCCGCGCAACCCGGAGACTCCGCCGCGTCCCACGGTGCCGTCGTTCGAGATACCGCGCGACACCTTCATGGTACTCGAGGATCGCGTGCAGCTGCCGCGACTGTACCAGAGCTGGCACACGGTGAAGGCGTTCGCCGACGACGATGCCGCGCTCGATGTGCTCGCCTTCGTGCTCGCGGATGGCAAGAACTCGCGGCTCTACAAACGGCTCGTGTACGATATGCAGGTCGCTCAGGACGTGCGCGCCTTCCAGGCTAGCATGCGCCTCGACGGATACTTCCAGATCGTGGTCACCCCCAAGCCGGGGCAGACGCCGTCGCGCATGGCATCGCTGGTTCGCGAGGAGATCGAGAGAATCTCGACGAGCGGCATCGAGTCGCGCGCGCTCGAGCGCGCACGAAACAGCATCCTCGCCAGCCAGATCGACCGGCTCGCATCGGTGCTGGGGAAGTCCGATCGGCTCAACTACTACAACTACTTCGTGGGCACTCCCGACTATACCCGGCAGGACGCCGAGCGTTTTCGTCGTGTGACGGCGGCGGATGTCCAGCGTGTTGCGCGAACGTATCTGGAGGCGCCGAGCGTGGTACTCACCGTCGTACCGGAGGGGAAGACCGAGATGATGGTGACCGCTGCCGGAGGCGAGCGATGAGCGCACGCACCACGATTCCTGTCCTGTCGGCTTTACTCACGACGGCTACCGCGGCGTGTGCTTCACGCCCTGCCGCCCCTCCGGCGCCCGCGCCGGCAACCGTCGAGGCGCCCGTATCTGCGCAACCGGCAGCGGTCGACCTCACGAAGCCACCGGAGCTCGCTCCGCCGCCGGCGCTCGATCTACCCCCGATCGTCACGCGAAAGCTCGCGAACGGACTCTCGCTCATGATCGTGGAGCAGCACGAGCTTCCGGTGGCCGATTTCGTGATGCTCGTGCACACGGGAGGTGAGGCCGATCCAGCGCGCCTCGGCGGCCTCGCCTCTCTCACCGCCGACATGCTGGATGAGGGGACGAGGACGCGCAACGCGCTTCAGATCGCCGACCAGACAGCGTTTCTCGGGGCCGACCTGTCGACGTCGAGTGGCTGGGACCGATCCGTGGTATCGCTTCACACCACCACTGCCCAGATGGATAGCGCGCTCGCGCTCTTCGCCGACGTGGTTATGAACCCGGAGTTTCCCGAGACCGACCTCGCGCGAGTACGCAAGGCGCGTCTCACTTCGCTGCTCCAGCTCGAGGACTACGGCCCCGCGATCGCGGACCGGGTATTCGACAGGGTCGTCTTCGGCGACCGCAACCCGTACGGTCATCCCATCAGCGGTACGAAAGGGTCCGTCACCGACATAGCGCGCTCGGACATCTCCTCTTTCTACTCCACCTACTACCGGCCCAACAACGCGACGCTGATCGTGGTTGGTGATGTGAAGCCGGATGACGTGGAGCGGCGTGCACAGTCGCTCTTCGGCTCGTGGAAGCGCGGCGAGATCCCCGCCACGCGATACGGTCCCACGCCTCCAGCCCGGCGTCGCACGATCTACCTCGTGGACAAGCCGGGCGCTGCCCAGTCCTCCTTCCGAATTGGCGGAGTGGGAGTCGCGCGCTCCACGCCGGACTACTTCGCGATCGAGGTGATGAACACCATCCTCGGCGGATCCTTCACCAGCCGGCTGAATCAGAATCTGCGCGAAACGCACGGATACACCTACGGAGCTTTCTCCAGCTTCTCGATGCGCCGTCAGCCCGGCCCGTTCACGGCCGAAGCGGAGATCGTGGCGGCGAAGACCGACTCGGCGCTGTTGCAGTTCATGTCCGAGCTTCGCGGCATCCGTGATACCGTCCCCGAAGGCGAGCTGGCGAAGTCGAAGCAGCTCCTCCAGCTCCAGCTTCCCGGCGACTTCGAGACCACCCGCAGTATTGCCTCCCGTCTCGTCCCCGTCGCGATCTACGACCTCCCTCTCGACTTCTACAACCAGTACGTCGGCCGCATCGGTGCCGTAACGCAGTCGGACGTCCAGAGCGTCGCGCTGGAGGCTATAGAGCCCGATTCGTTCGACATCGTAATTGTCGGCGATGGCAAGCTCGTGGAGCCCGCCCTGAATGCTCTCTCCATCGCGCCACTGAAGCGGCTGACGCTGCAGGGAGATCCGGTTCGGCCCTGACCCCGTCGGACCTGCTTTCTCCTCTCTTCCCTTTCCCCCTCCCTCTCAGT
>JBIQMO010000061.1:0-17787 GCA_044463245.1 Gemmatimonas aurantiaca | reverse complement strand
AGGCAGTCATGCCCACGATCCAGGAGATGTACATCGACAAGCGCATGGAGCGCGAACAGCAAGTGCTCTCCAAGGTGCTCAACGACCCCGAGACGCGCGTCGCGCTTCGGGAGCGGCCGAAGGCGACGCTGGAGTCGATCTACGGCGTGAAGTTCCCGGACGACGCCGACGTACGCGTACTGGAGGAAAGGATCGGAAGTCACTACGTCGTGCTCCCGCCCGAGGGACTCGGTGCCGGAGGCGACGAGCTGAGCGACGCCCAGCTCGAAACGGTCGCCGGCGGCTGGTTCATCCAGCTCATCGCCACCTCGATCTGCTTCGGAAGCGGGGATCCGGGGGACACCAGCGTGCCGGACATCCCCGTAGTCCCCGCCTGATCGCGCCACGACCAGCCATCCCAGCCACGATGCACACATCGGTGCGAGCGAGCAGCGACGCGAGCGTACGCGTGGATACCCTACGCCTTGCTGAGCGCTCCACCGACGGTGCAGGTGGCGATCCTCCCCAGGCAAGGATCGATGCGAGCGATCGCCGCGCACTGATCGTCGACATCGTAGAGCGCGCCAGCACACTACGCGAGCGACTCTCCACGGCCTCTCCGACCGCACCGGGCGACGGATGCGCACGCGACGACTCTCTGATCGTCGCCTGGCGCGCGGCCGCGGCGAAGGGCGACGCCGAGGCATTCGAGCGCCGGCTCGCGCTCGATGGTCTGGACAGTCGTGTAGTGGAGCGCCTCGCCGGCCCGCTGCGCATCGCACTCGGAACCTCTCTCCCGGAGTGGGCGACGCTTCTCGAGCGCTACCTGGGCGCACTGGCAGATTCGGCGACGGAGACGCTAGCCGGCGAGGAGATGATCCCCTTCGTGGAGATCCTCGCTCCGCTGGCCGAGATGGTGGAGTGCGAGCTGTACGCATCCACGACGGGAACGCTGGAGAGCGTATCGAGCGGCGCGCGTAGCGGGCTCCGCGCGCTGCTCCTGCAGCGACTGGCCGTACTGTCCGCTCCCACGCTCTACGAGTGCTTCGAGCATTACCGCTCGCGAGTCGAGGCGCATCGCTCACTGGATCCCGACGGCGCCGCTGCCGGCGCCGTCGAATCCCGTGCGACTTACCGCGAATTCGTGCGACGGATGATCGCCGGGGGGATGCTGAGGCTTCTCCATGACTTCCCGGCCCTGGCGCGCGCCATGGCAACCGTCGCGTTGTTCTGGCGTGAATCGAGCAGGGAGCTGCTGAAGCGCCTCGCGCAGGACCGCGATGCCATCTCGCAGCTCTTCGCGGACGGGAGTGCGCTCGGCGAGGTCGTGACCATAGATGCCGGACGCTCCGACCCGCACGCCGGCGGCCGCACCGTGCACCTGCTCGGCTTTGCCTCCGGTCTTCGGCTGGTCTACAAGCCGCGCGCACTCGGAGCGGACAGCGCGTTCCTCGAGCTCCTCCACTGGCTCGCGCGCCGCGGTGCTCCCATCCCACCCCCGCTCGCGCGGACCTTCGCAGCACGCGTGCTGACGCGCGGCAGCCACGGCTGGGCGGAGTACGTGGAGCAGCGAGATTGCGCCGACGCCGTTGCTGTACGGCGCTACTACCAGAATGCCGGGTCGCTCCTGGCACTGCTCCACGCATTGGGGAGCACCGACTGCCACTACGAGAACATCGTGGCGAGCGGTGATCGGCCGGTGTTGGTGGACCTCGAGACTGTGCTCCAGCCCGAGATCGCGCGTGCCGAACCGCCTCGCGATCGTGCCCGCAGCCTCGGTGCGCGCCGGCTCTACGACGATTCGGTGCTCCGCACCGGGATGCTCCCGGCCTGGCAGGGTGCGGGCGACGACCGAGCCTACGACACGGGAGGGCTCACGGCGGATGACGACCAGACTACTCCCTTCACGGCGGTAGGCTGGCGAGCCGCCAACAGCGACGTGATGCGCATCGAGCGGCGACGCGCGACGACGGGATCCCACCCGAACCTTCCCCGCATCGCCGGCCGTGCGATTCCGCCCGCGGGCTACGTCAACGACATCGTGCTCGGCTTCTCCCGCATGTACGAGTGGCTGGCAGCGCACCGCGACGAGCTGCTCGCTCCTGGAGGACCGCTAGCGCGCCTCGCTCGCGAGGACGTTCGGTTCCTGGCTCGACCGAGCAGCGTCTACGATCACGTACTTCGCCGTTCGCTGCGACGCGATGTTCTCCACGATGGCGCCGCACGAGGTGTCGAGCTCGAGCTCCTGGCGCGCGGGCTCCTCGGGCTCTCGCCCGGACTATGGCCCCTCCTGGAAGCCGAGGAGCGCGCGCTGGAGCAGCTCGACATTCCCGTCTTCACCATCCGCGGGGACGCAACGCATCTGGCCATCGGCGATCATACAGTGCCCGTGGCACGCTCCGGTCTGCAGGTGGCACGCGCGCGGCTCGAGTCGCTCTGTCCGGCCGAGCTCGAGCGGCAGCTGCGCATTCTGCGATCCTCCTTCGCGCTCAGGTACTTCTCGCTGTCCGCCAGGGAGCACTCCCGCGGCGCAGAGTCGATGCGCCGGCCCGTGAAGCTACTGCCACCGGGAGAGATCGTCGCGGCCGCGATGGAGATCGCCGGCGAGATCGGGCGTATGGCGCTCAGCGACCACTTGGGAGACGTCACCTGGATCACCACCGAACCCGTCTCCACGGCTGGTCATCAGCGTTTGCAGGCCACCGGCTACGGTCTCTACGACGGGCTCGCGGGCATCGCGCTCTTTCTCGCTGCCGCGAGCAGGTGCAGCGGCGACGCAGGCTTCGCCCATCTCGCGAGGCGCGCACTGGCCCCCATCAGATCGCGGTTGCACACGCCGCCTTCGTACGTAGACGAGCTCGGGATCGGTGGCGCCGCAGGAGCCGCATCCATCATCTACGCGCTCACGCGCGCCGGCCTGCTCCTGCGGGACGACTCGATTCTCGACGATGCCAGCCACGCGGGGCGGCAGATCACCAGCGCCGCCATCGCGCTCGACGGCAACTTCGATGTCCTCCATGGCTCCGCTGGCGCCATCCTCGCGCTCCTCACGCTCCACCGAGTGCACCGCTGCGACTGGATCCTCGAGCTGGCGGTCCGGTGCGGCCGACACCTTCTCGATACGCGAAGGGAGTTCTTCGCGCCTTGCGGTACGCTCCACCGGACATGGTCGACCATTGGTGGCAGAGCTCAGGTGGGGGTCGCGCATGGAAGCGCCGGGATTGCGCTCGCCCTGCTCCGGCTGCATGCTGCTACTCGAATCACCGAGTATGCGACGGCGGCGCTGGATGCGCTGCGCTGGGAGGACTCCTTCTTTCATCCTCGTAGCCGCGTTGCCGAGTCGGACGCCGACGTCGCCCGGGATATCGCGTCGCCCGGAGCAACCATGACCTTGCCCACCAACTGGTGCCGTGGTTCCGCTGGTATCGGCCTCGCACGCCTCACCGCGCCGTCTGGCGTGCACTCCACGGAGCTTCGCAGATCCGCGCGGCACGCGGTCGCTCATGTCAGAGACGAGGCAGCCCTCGTTGGCGCTTCGACCGACGGTGCCTGCTGCGGCGCGATCGGCGAGGTCGATCTTCTCCTCACCGCGGGACTCCGCTGGGGCGACTCCGCGCTCCTCGCCAGCGCGCACGAGCGCGCTTCGAGAATAGTGCGTCGCGCGCGCGCTGTGGGCCACTTCCGCCTGACCCCCTGGAGCGATGCGGAGGCCTGCGACCCGGCGCTCTATCGCGGCACGGCGGGGATCGGCTATGGTCTGCTGCGACTGTGTCACCCCGAGCTGCTTCCCTCCTTCCTTTCCTGGGAATGATCGATCGAACCTCCGATGGAGGATGGTGAGATGACTTCCGGTACCCCGACCGCCGCTGCGTTCCCCTCACCCGCCGGCCCACACGGCAGAATCGTCAAGGTGTTGCGCTTCCCGCTCGTCAGGATCGTGCTCGCGGCGATCGTGGTGAGCATCGCCCTGAACGCGACGAGAATCCTTCTGAAATTCCTCGGCCTCGCTCCGGAGCGTGGTGCGCCGCACCGTCTTGCACTCATCCTCCTCGGTACGGCAGCGACGATAGCGGTCGTCCACGCCGCTTACCTCCTCTACGTGAGATACGTGGAGGGAAGATCGAGCATGGAGTTCGCGCTCGCGGGATCGGCGAAGGAAGTGGGGCTAGGGATGCTCATCGGCGCCGGCATATTCTCGGCGGTAATCCTCGTGCTCGTCGCCGGCGGGTGGTACAGGGTAGCCGGAACGAATCCGTGGACCGTGGTATTTGCGCCCCTCCTGGCTGCGGCCAGTGCGGCGTACCTGGAAGAGTTGATCGTACGCGGCATCCTCTTCAGGAATCTGGAGGACCTGCTGGGAAGCTGGATCTCACTGGCGATCACCGCGCTTCTTTTCGGCCTCGCGCACATCGCGAACCCGAACGCGACTTTCACCAGTGCGCTCGCGATCGCGCTCGAGGCGGGAGTACTCCTCGCCGCCGCGTACATGGTGACGCAGCGACTCTGGCTCGCGATCGGAATTCACTTCGCGTGGAACTTCGTGCAGGGCGGAATATTCGGCGTAGCCGTCTCGGGCAACGCGTCCGTGGGTGTGCTTCGCGGCGAGCTGCAGGGACCCGAGCTGCTCACGGGTGGGCCATTCGGTGTGGAAGGTTCCGTGGTTGCCGTCCTGGTATGCATGGCCGCGGCCATTGCGCTGCTCGTGATCGCCAGGCGGAAGGGACACATCATCGCGCCGGTGTGGCGCAGACGGCTCACCACCGCCGAAGTTCCTCAGCTCGGGGCAACGGCCGCCTTCAGCTCGGTTTCAGGCGCTGGTGGCGGAGAAAATCCATGAAGCGCAGATAGTCCGAGTCGGCGATGCCGAAGACGCGCAGGAGCTTCTTGTAGCTCCCACGAGTGCGGTAAAGCCCCTGCTCGATGATCTCGCGCACCTCGCGCCGGCTCAGCTCACGATCCATGTACGGCCGGTAGACCACCTCCCAGAAGCTCTCGCTGCCCGACGACATCCGCGCCATCGCCTCGCCATGGTCGCGATGCAGCGGGATGCGCTGGAGCTGCTCCTCGCGCGCCACGTCCTCGAGCTGCTCGGTGAAGTGAGCCGGCTCGATCGTCGGACCATCGCTCAGGTGAAAGCCCGTGTCCACCACACTCACCAGCTCGCGCACGTTCCCCGGCCATGGATAGTCGGCCAGGACACTGCGCGCCTCCGGCGAAAAGCGCTTCATGGTGGAACGGCGGGCAGCGAGCCGCCTGAGGTGGTAGTCGGCGATGAGCTCCCAGTCGTCGCCGCGCTCACGTACGGCTGGCACCCGGAGCTGCAGGTAGCGGAGCCGGTAGTACAGATCCGCGTGAAAGGTGCCGGCGGCAATCATGGCTCGGAGATCGCGATTCGTGGCGGCCACCACGCGCACGTCGACCCGCTTCGCGTGACTCGCCCCGACAGGACGGATGTCGCCCTCACTCAGCAGGCGGAGGAGCATTGCCTGCGCGGGCATGCACAGCTCGCCGATCTCATCGAGGAAGACGACGCCGCCGTCCGCTTCCTCGAAGATTCCGCGATGGTCGGACACCGCTCCTGTGAAGCTCCCTCGCTTGTGGCCGAAAAGCTCGCTGGCCACCAGCTGTGCCTCGGGATAACGACCACAATTGAGACTCAGAAATGGAGCCCGCCTTCGGTTGCTCAGCAGGTAGAGCGCGCGGGCGAAGAGCTCCTTGCCGGTGCCAGTCTCGCCCGTGATCAACACCGGTGAATCCGACTCGGCGAGGCGGCCGAGCTTCTCGAGCGCGTCGCTCAGGCTTCGGTGTCGTCCGATCAGCAGCGTGGGGCTCTGCTCCCCCCAGCGCTCGCGAGATAGCTCTCCGATTCGCCGCGCCAGCTCCACCTGGCACTCTCTGTCAACCAGCGAAGGGGAATGAACGAGCACTCGGGGCCCTCGGATGCGTGAGCGACGCGCGCGGCTGGCGGCGCCGGTGTATCGCTGCCGGTAGTTCCAATGGCAACGATACCCGTATTCGTCACGCCGGCGTCATTCCCACGACTGCCTTCCGATCCGCATCGCGCGCAATTGCACCGAGCAGCTCAGCGCCTTTCGGCGACGCGAGTGCCTCGAGCCCGAGCGTGGCGAGCGCGTAGACGGTGCGAGCAGCCGGTACTCTCCCCCAGCCATCGGACGAGCGGCGCGCATCGAAGCACTCGAGCTGCTCGGCGGCGGCGACCACCAGCGATCCCAGTACGCGGAACGCACCACCGGAGAGTGCCGGGTCGCCGCGGTAGTTCTCCAGCCGTCCACCACTGCGATAGTGCGGGAAGCGCTCCAGACCCATGAAGCGAAGGAACCAGTCCGCGCGGTAGCGACCCGCCGCCGCCACGATTCCCATGTAATCGGCGATGATCTCGTCCAGAATCGAGTTGCGCATCGAGCCGAGCAGGCGGCGCGTCACGTAGTGCGTACACTCGTGCTCGAGCCGGATCGTGAGCGAAAGCTCCCTCCACCGGCTCTCCTCCAGCCCCATCGCGCTCGCCGGAACCGCGCTGTATGGACCGGAGCTGAGGACTATGAATCTGTCCTGGTAGCATTCCGTGAGCGGAGCGATGCGCCGGAGCTCCTCGCTCCAGGCGGATTCCACGACATTGCCCCCCCGCGCATCGCGCCATGCCGCACGCAGCGTGTCGATCCGATCCCAGTTGTTGTAGCCGCCCACGATGCAGGCCCCCATGGAGCTCGGCACATCTACAGGCTCGTTGCCGTGCACGAACGCCCGGACCAGCGACACGAAGTCGGAGCGCGCTCCGGCGATGATCACCGGAATTCTTCCAGCGGCCGTCGGGTGGATGAGGATGCGCAATTCATCGGGGTGCTCGAAGCTCACGCCAGCGTCGCGGGGAATGGCGCTGCCCTCCCCCCGGAGTGTCGCCGCGCGGTACGCGTCGGTCTCGCTCATCCCGGCGGCGATCGGGAAGCGAAGTTGCACCAGCCTCCTGCGTAGAGATTCGGCCGCGCCGACCTTCCGTGCTTCCAATGCGTATCGCTCCCACACGGCCACGAACGGCTCGTCTGGCGGCTGTGCAGATGCGGCCGTGTGCCGGGGCACGGCGAACATGGCGCGAGTATACGCCAGGAGCTCGTGCACCTCGCTGCCCCACGCACCATGTGCACGGAGTACCGCCGCGCGGAAGCCTTCGTCGCTCATCGCGGTCGCGCCGGTGCGCCGGCAGACCTCGCCAACACGGTGGTGGATGCGCTGCTGTCCGGGAGATACTCGAACGCTCCTCCACGCACTACCATCTTCGCGATCGGCCTCCCTACCAGGTTCCCCATGCTGTCGAACGTGAACGCCCCCGTCACGCCCCTCCAGTCGTGCATCGAGTGCAGCGCGCGGGCAACGCTGTCCGGAAGGACTGTCCCCGCGCGCTTCATCCCGTCGGCGAGCAGCCGGATCACATCGTAGCCGAGTGCCGATCCGGCATCGGGGGCTACAGTGTAGCGCCGCTCGAATGCGTCGGTGAAGCGCCGGACCTCGGCTCGCGGTTCGTCGGCGTGGAAGGCGGTCGCTACCACCGTGCCATCCGCGGCATCGCCGGCCACCGATATCAGCTCTCCGGAGCTCATCGCATCGCCACCGATAATGGGGACCGTGAGCCCTTCTTCCCTCGCCGCGACGATCGCGCGAGCCGCCGATGGTACCTCGCCAGCGAGGAAGACGGCGTCGAGCCCCAGCTCCGCCCAGCCGCGCAACACCGGCCTGAAGTTGTCGCTCGCATCCGCATCACCGGGCTCGTACGACTGACGCACGGGAATCGTGAGCCCGAGGTCGGCGGCCCGTTCCTCGAATGCATTGGCGAGGTTCCGGCCGTAGTCGCTGCGGATGTAGTAGATCCCGACCCGCTCGTACCCCTCGCGCGCCGCATACTCCGCCATCTGCCGGCCCACTTCGGTGTCCGTGAACGTGGCGCGGAAGACGCGCGGATAGCCGCGCGCGGTGAGCTCCGGGTCGGTGGCCGTTGGCGCTATCATCAGAAGACCCGAGAGGTCGTAGATCGCCGACGCCGGTACGGAGACGTACGACTGCAGGTGACCTATCACCGCCACTACGTCGGGATCGTTCGCCAGTCGCTGTGCGACCAGCTCTCCCTCGTCCACGGATTCGTGGTCGTCCTCCTTGCGAAGGACGATTCGCCTCCCGAGCACGCCGCCGGCAGCGTTGATCTCGGCGACAGCCATGTCGAGCCCCTCGCCGTAGCGCACCTCCTTGCGCGATGCCCATGGCCAGGCAACACCCACCACTACCTCCCCCGCTCCGCGCTCGGCGTTCGCCGTCCGTCGCGCCTCCGGCGAGCCGGCTGGTCCGCACGCGCCGGCGATCAGGAGAGTACAGAGCGGCACGACCTCACGCAGCTGCACTCCCCTCCGTCTACCGCGATTTGCCGTCATGGTGTGAGATCCTCGTGTGTGATGTGCTCACGCGAGCTGTCGCGACGCGAGCTCCGCGAAGAGGCCGCGTTCGTGCGCCAGCCGGTCGTAGCTCCCGCACTGCACCAGCTCGCCCCGGCGCAGCACGTAGATCCGGTCGGCGCGCATGATGGTGCTCAGCCGGTGCGCGATCACTATTCGCGTGGCACGGAGTCCTTCCAGACTCGCGCTCACGATGGCCTGGGTACGGTTGTCGAGCGCGCTCGTCGCTTCATCGAAGAGTAGAATCCGCGGGCGATGCACTATCGCGCGGGCTATCATGAGTCGCTGGCGCTGCCCGCCTGAAAGCGTGCCACCCCCCTCGCTTATCACCGTGTGGATCCCCATCGGCATCTGACGGATGTCGTCCGCGAAGCCGGCCATCCGTGCCGCTTCCCACGCGACCTCCATCGGTACCGGCGCCGAGCCGACGATGTTCGTGTAGATGTCGCCCGTCATGAGGCGGCCGTTCTGGAGCACGACGCCGATCTGGCGCCGCAGCGCGCGCAGATCGAGGCCACCCAGCTCCCGCCCATCGTAGTGAATGGAGCCCGCCTCGGGGCTCTCGAAACCGAGGAGGAGCCGCATCACCGTGGATTTTCCCGAGCCGGACGGTCCCACGAAGGCGATGAACTCGCCCGGCTTCGCATGTACCGTGATGTCACGGAGGACGAGCGGTCCGTCGGTCTCGTAGCGGAAGGAGACGTGCTCGATGTCCACCGCTCCCGTGAGCTCACCGGGATCCTCCTTCGCCCCGTCCACCTCCGGCGGCGTAACGAGTATCGGCTTCGCCTGCTCGTAGAGCGGCACTGCGAGCAGCATCGAGAGCAGCGCGTTGGAGGTGGTGACGACGCTCCTGAGGCAGATCCCGAACGCGGCCATGAATGCCAGGAAATCCCCTGTACGCATCGTGTGGGCAACGGTGAGCGGCGCGAGCGCGGCCCAGAAGACGAGCATCGAGGCCGCGGTCGGGAATCCGGCGTTGAACGCCGCCACCCAATTACCGACGCTTCGCACGCGGAATTGCAGCCGACGCTGCTCGGCGAAGCGTGTGGCCCAGCCCGCGAAGGCGTGCGCCTCGGCGCCGGCCACGCGAAGCTTGGCGATGCTGCCGAGCAGTTGCAGAACTACACCCGATGTCCTGGACTGCAGCGCTGCCACGCCGCGCTGGTGCGAGAGCTGGGCGTAGCCGCCAAGAAAGGTGACGCCGAGGGCGGTCCCTATCAGGAGAGTCGCCCAGAGCGCGAGCCGCGCACTGTAACGGAAGAGGAGCAGGTAGTTGCCCAGCGATGTGACACCCGCGACGATAGCAGTCACCGTGGATCCGGACACGAGCTGCCTGATGCCGTCTATCCCCATCGCACGCACCGCCAGCTCGCCCGCCGTGTACGGCCGAAAGAAGGACATCGGGAGCGCCAGGAGCCGATCCCACACCGCGCACTGCACGTCGTTCCCCATCTTCCCCTCTATCCGTAGCAGCGCGACGCTGCGCACGACCTGGAACATCGCCACCGAGAGCGCGCATACCACGAGGATGACCGTCGTCTGCACGAGCTGCGAGCGCTGCGCACCGGGTATCAGCGAATCGAAGACGATGCCCGTGGCTACAGGAGGGATCATCCCGAGGAGCGCCGCGAGCACGGTCATCGCCATCACACTTCGCAGCTCGCTCCCGCAGCCGTGCACACCGAAGCGAAGCACGTCGCGGATCGAGAGCGCCGCTTCCGGAAATGAGCGATAGAAGGTTATCGCGAAAGGCGCGAGCGTATCGGCGAGAGCGCCATCCACCTTCGCGTTGCTCGCATCGACCGGATCGAAGCAGGTGTAGCCGCGTGCCGGAGTGTAACGGAGCACCACCGGGCTCCGACCCTCGGCGCGAAATCCGAGGAGAGGCCCATTGTCCTCGCGCCACCAGGCGTCACGAAGGACCACGCGCCTCGACCGGATGCGTGACGCGCGGGCGATGGCCTCGACCGGGTCCGATCTCGCGATGGCGGTAGCGGAACGCTGAGGGCGGACGATCGCGATGCCGAGCTCGGCCCCGACCAACCTGCACGCTGCCAGGAGCGGATCGCCGATCGTGGCGTCGACACCGTCGACCACGGACGAGGTCCGAATGGCCGAAGCCGCGGCGTTCGTGCTCCCCGCTGCCTCTATGGTTCGCGCGAGCCGGTTGCAGGCGCCCGCCATCGTGGCTCGCCGCAGCTCCTCCCGGCGACGCAGACGACGGCGCTCATCGAGCGCCCGCGCGCCCTCGCTCCCAAACGAGCCTGTATCGCGCGGCACACCGCCACCCTCGGCCACTTCTCCGTCATGTCGCGACGCCGAGGTCGGAGGGATCCTCTCCAGGGAAGTAGTCGCCATGGCGTCCTCACTCCGCCGCGATAAGCTCGCGATACCGGCCGTTCGCGGAACAGAGCGCATCGTGTGTCCCCCGCTCCACGATCTTGCCGCGATCCAGCACGATGATCTCGTCGCAGTCGCGGATGGTGCTCAGCCGATGCGCCACTATCAGACAGGTGCAGCCGCGCTGGCGGATCGCGTCATCGATGGCCTTCTCCGTGGCCGGGTCGAGCGCGCTCGTAGCTTCGTCGAGTACCAGGATGCTCGGATCCGCGGCCAGCGCTCTGGCGATCTCCAGTCGCTGGCGCTGTCCACCGCTGAAGTTCCCACCCGACTCCGCGACACGACTCGCGTAGCCGCCCGCCCTCGCCGTCACCTCCTCGTGGATGCACGCATCGCGGCCCGCGCGCGCGAGCTCGGACTCGGAGATCGTCGCGTCCCAGAGCGAGATGTTGTCGCGGATGCTCCCCTCGAACATGAAGATTTCCTGGTCCACGACGCCGAGCGAGTTGGTCATCACGCTTCGCGGGATGCTCGCGCGCGGCCGGCCGTCGAAGAGGATGTCGCCGCTCCACGGCTCGTAGAGGCCGCTCACGAGCTTCGCCACCGTCGACTTTCCACAGCCCGAGCCGCCTACCAGCGCAACACGACTCCCCGGGCGCAGTAAGAGGTCGAAGTTCTCGATGAGAGGCGGCTCCAGCCGGCTGTAGCCGAAGCTCACCCCGCGCAACTCGAGCGCGCCGGAGAGCTTCACTGGCACATCGTCGGTGATCGTCCCTTCATCCGTCGGCGTGGCGCCCGGATCGGTTCGCGCACGCAGCACATCGTCGAGGCGCGCCACGTCGCCCCGTACTTCCTGCAGCGTGCCGCCGAGAGTGACCAGGCGATTCACCGGCGAGAGGAAGAGCAGCACGAGCGACTGGAAAGCCACCAGCATTCCCATGCTGAGATGCCCATCCATGACGCGCACCCCTCCCACTCCGAGTATCAGCGCTGTATCGAGCGTGAGCAGGAGCGGGGGCACGGCACCGAGCAACTCGGTCGCCAGCTGCAGCTGCTGCTGCGCGTTCACCACCTTCGCCTGCTGGCCGGACCAGCGAGCGAAAAAGTCGGACTCGGCCCCGGTGGCTTTGAGCGTCTCGATGGTCTGCAGTCCGCCCATCGCCGTGCCCATCGCCTTCCCACGGTCCTGGAGCAGCCGCTGGTTGAGGTCCGTGCGCAGACGCGACACGTACCGCAGCGCGCCCATGTTAAGGAGCGCGGTAACCACCGCGATGGCCGCGAGCACGAGGTCGTACTGCACCATCAGAACCGCGTAGAAGGCGATCACCATCACGCCGAGGGCGGTCGTCGCCAGATCGCCCGAGAGGAGGCGCGCAATGCGATCGTTGAGCTCCACCCGGTTCCCGATCTCGCCGGCGTAGCGCTGGGCGAAAAACTCCACGGGAAGCCGCAGCACGTGCCAGAAGAACTTTGCCGAGCTGTCGAGCGCGAGCTTCGTCTCGAAGCGAAGGAGGTAGCGTTGCTGTAGCCACACCAGCGAGATGGTTGCTGCTGCGACCGCACCCATCGCCCAGAGGAGCGGCGTCATCCAGTGCGTGAGGCTCCTCACGAGGACGTCGTCCACGAAGATCCTGCTGAAGGTCGGAGTGATCATCCCGGGAACGAGCAGCGCGAAGCCCGCGAGCACCATGTACGCCAGTGCCGCGCCGGATCCCGACGCTCGGCGTCGCAACGCGGCGATCATGCTCGGCCTTTCACCTCCGCCCTCGAACGTCTCTCCTCGCTCGAAGGTCATGGCCACGCCGGTGAAGGCCTGGTCGAACTCCTCGTAAGGCACGTGGCGCGGACCCGTGGCGGGATCGTTGAGGTAGACGCGGTCCTTGCCGAAGCCCTCGACCACCAGGAAGTGGTTGAAGTTCCAGTGGACCACCACGGGTAGCGGCAGCCCCTTCAGGTCGGCCGGCTCCCTGCGGTAGCCCTTTGCCACCAGGCCGTAGTGGCGCGCGGCTCGCAGCATGCTGCTTGCCTTGCTCCCGTCGCGCGATACGCCGCACGCCAGTCGCAGCTCCTCGAGGGGAACGATCCGACCGTGATGTGCCAGCACCATCGCCAGCGCCGCCGCACCACACTCCACCGCCTCCATCTGGAGCACGGTTGGAGTGCGCACCCGCTTCGTCGATCGCACAAGCATCGTCAGATCCCCGTGTACCTGCGGAAGAGCGGGATCACCATTCCGATCGGCCGCTCGGCGCGTACCTCGATGCTAGCCGTCGCCAGCGTCCCGCTCTGGATCGTGAGCGGTGGGCCATCGGACGACGACCACCTGTACCTGCTCACCGTCTCCGGCGCCACGGTGAGGTCGACATGCACTTCGTAGGGCGCCCCCCCGCCGGAGAGCACGCTCACGAGCTGATCGTTCTTGAGAACGCGCGACATCCCCCTGGTAGTGGCCGGAAAGTCGGAGACGTAGGTGACCCTGCCGAGCATCATCCCGTACTCCTCCTGCTTCACCGTGGACGGTGCGATGCGAACCGGCATCCCGACCTTGATGCGCTTCCCTTCGACGGACGGTACGTAGAGGACGGCCATCAGCTTCTTAACGCTCCGGCCGGTGAGGTCGAGACTCAGGATCGGTTCGCCGCCCGCCACCATGTCGCCCTGCTCCGTCATGAGCTCGAGCACCCGACCCGTGTACGGCGTGGTGACTTCCGAGCGCTCAGCGAGCTCGCGCTCGAGTCGAGCGACCTCGTGCTCCGCGTCCTCGATGCGGAAGCTGGCCTCGTCCGTCTCGCCCTCGTGGTCGTTCACGAGCGCGAGCTTCCGCACCCGGATCTGCGCGAGCTCGCTGCGGCCGGCACTCGCGCGCTGGACGGCGGCGTTGAACTGCTCGCGCGTGGCGAGAAGCGTCTGCCTGGTGATGAGGCCCTGCCTTACCAGCTTCTCCTGCTCGGCGATCTTCTGCTCGAGCCACCGCCGGCTCTCCTCCGCGGAGGCCACGGTCTGCTCGGCCGCCGCGCGCTGCTGCTCGAGCGCGGCGGTTTGCAGCGCGATGTCGCGCCGCGCGAACGCGAGCGAGCTCTCTCGCTCCGCACGCAGGTCGGCGAGCGTCGCGAGCGCCTGGTTCAACTGGTCGGTGAGCTCCGGCTGCGCCACGCGCGCCACGATCTGGCCGGCGCTCACCATGTCGCCCACGCTCACTGCGATGTCGGTGACGCGGCCGCTCGCCGACGGGACCACCTGGAATACGCCGCCGCTCTTCACGAGTATCCCCTGACCGTGCACCGTTTCGGGGATGCGACCCATGCACCCCCAGACGATCGCGGTGAGGAGGAGGATCGAAAGCGCCAGTAGCGCCACCCACCCCTTCGGCGTGGTGATCTGCATGAGCTGGTCGAGCTGCTCGGGTGACGCAAGCCGATCGAGCGAGACCTTCCGGAAGACCGACTGCGCGCTCATGGCTCACTCTCCAGGGACTCCGCGCGCACCGTGAGCGCTCCTCCGCCCTCCGTATCGACGATGTCCCCGGTCTCGTAGCGGAGCTGCGCGATGGCGACGGCGTACGCCTGCTGGCCGGCTATCTCGCTCAGCCTCGCGTTGGTGAGCGCGTCCTCCGCGAGGATCACATCGAAGAGCGTGGACATCCCGAGCTGGAACTTCCGCCTCTCGTTCTCCACCGCCTGCCGCGAGAGCGCCACCGCCTCGCGTGCCGCGAGGAGTGCTGCCCGACCGTGGCGGAGCGCCTCGTGCGCCACGCGTACACCGCTGGAGATCTGCCGCGCCAGGTCCGCCTCGCGAATGCGCGCTTGTTCGTAAGCCGCGCGACCGCGAAGCGCTTCGGCTCTAGCTGCAAGCGATGCCACTGGCAGCTGGTAGCTGAGCCGCACCGATGCATCCAGACCTGGAACGTTGCGGTAGAAGGAGGAGAGCGCGCCGCCGAACCCGCGCGCGGCAGTCAGCCCCTGGTAGCCAACCGAGGCCGTGAGATCGAGCCGCGGCTCGAGACCCGCACGTGCCGCCCGCCACTGCACCTCGGCAGCCGTTCGGTCGGCGCGCAATGCCAGAAGATCCGCGCGGCGGTTCATCGCATCCGCTGCCGCAGTCGTGGCATCGCGTGAATCGGGTGAGTCGGCCGCTGGGACCGTCGGGAATCCGCTGATGGCGTACGGCAGGGTCGCCATATCGTAGGCCCGTACACCCATCGCGAGCGCCAGCTTCTCCCTCGCTTCCACGCTCGCCTGTTCGCCGGCGAGACGCGCCGCGCGCTTGAGGGCCAGGTTGGCGAGGAGTTGCTGCATATCGGCGGCGGGGCGTTCGTCGGCTTCCACGAGTCGCCTGGTATCCTCCACCAGCTGACCGGCACGCGATTCGGAGGAGCGGTACACCTCCATCCGTTGCTCCGCCGCGAGATCGTTCCAGTATGCCACGACGGTGGCGAGCACACTTGCCGCCGCGGAATGGCGGACACCGAGCACGGTGGCATCGAGCGAGTGCCGGGCCGCACGCTCCGCGGCGGCGGTGACAGCACCTCCACGGTCACGCAGCAGTGGAACTGTCACATCGAGACCCACGCTCGCCCTGCTCGTGGGTGCATCTGCAACCCCGCCGACACCGTCCACTGCCGCACGCGCGACATCCAGGTGCGGCGCGAGTCCAATTCCCGACCGGAACTGCTTCGACAGCGCGATTGTCGATGCGACCGTATTCGTGAGGATCGCATCCACGCCGGGGCTCGCACCGGGAGCGAGATCGTTGCTCCGGTCCGTGGAAAGCGACGTGATGACGCGTGCGTCGAAGGGAGACCGCGAGGCAAGGAGGGCGCCCTCTCCCATCTGTACCTGGCGCTCCCCGAGCTGCAGTTGCGTGCCGTGCTCGAGCACCGCATCGAGCGCCTGCCGCAGAGTGATCCCGCGCATGGCGCCGGCGGTCTGCGCGGGTAGCTCCGATGCCAGCGCGGTGCGCGTGAGCATACAACACGCGAGCACGATCGACGCACGGTACCTCATGGTGATCTCGCTCTTCACCGCTCGAGCTCCGGGCCGCCGGTGGTGCCCTGACCGCCGCGCGGCTTTCCGTTCGGGTGCTCGCGATGCACGTGTACCGGCGGATCGGACCATGCGGCGTAGTGTTCTGCGCCACCCGAGACGGCTTCGAGCTCGTCTTCCGAGAGCTCCTCCGCTCCCTCCCTGAAATCCGGAAGTACCACCAGCGCGTCGAGCTCCGGTCCACGCTCGATGAACTTGATTCTGAAGTGGCTCGGGATGGTCAACCCCAGCTCATCGCGGATCGCCCGTCGCGGATCGGCGAGGAGTTTCTGGCGAAAGGCACGATCTACGGTGGCACGCGCGACTATGCTGTCGAGCGCGCGCCGCTCGGATTCTCTGGGAGGCTGCATGTCGGCTCCTGGATGCGTTGTGGGTGCGAGGCGTCTGTCGGATGGACATGGCATCCGGTATACCTCGCGCATTCGCGAACCCAAGCGCCGTAGGCGCAATCGGTTGTGGAAATCGATTCGCCCGCGATCGCGACTGGAGACGAGCTGGCGCTCTATCGCGTAGAGTACTGCAGCCGTATCGCGGCGCCTTCCGCCCGTCCCTGCGACGCGTGATGCTCATGGCTCGCAGCGAGGTAAGCCTTCACCTCCAACTGCGCGTGCTCCGTGAAGGAGAGCTTGAGATGGTTCACTCGCCTACACACACGACTGGTCCAGAGCTCGTGCGGCATTATTCGCAGCGACATCGAAGGCCAGTCATACAGTGCATCGCGCTTGCCCGGGGAGCAGAGTCCGATCCGCACCAGTCGCTCGAGGAGCTCGGCTTCGAGGATCCTCCCGCGCAGCTGTGCCGCGTGGCTCAGAAGGTACTCAATCCCTACTGCCGCTCCGATCTCTTCGTTCACATCGATGTTGACGATCGCCATGCGCGGCTGCGGCGCGCGAGATGGGGGGAGAAACGCGGAGATGGCGTTCGTGAGCTCGTGCTGGGAGCCGGGCCAGCGCAGAGCGCGGAGATACGAATGGAGATTCGCATCGGACAGACCGGCAACGGAGAGCCGAACCGCGCCCGAGCCGCGTGCCGGGAACACACCCATGTACGGAATCACGGCGCCAGAAGGGAGCAGATCCCAGCAGCGCCGAAGATTGCGCGCCAGCGCCGGCACGATCGTCCTGCCCGCCAGGGGCTGCAGTGCCGCCAGCGCGGCGTCGAGGCGATCTTCCCTCCGGTGCTGCGCGTAGGCCTCCCGGGCGAGCTCCACGAAGATGCCGGGCGCGGGTAGCTCGCCGGCCCGGAGGCTGTCGCACGACGCGTGCACGTCGAACTCCAGCCATAGTCGCTCTACCGCGCGGAAGAGCGCGGACGACGGATCCGACCACGCTCGCGCGAGTGCGCGCACGCTGCGCCAGACCGGATCGACACGCAACGAAGGCACTATCCTGATCACCGGATTGTCACCGGCGAGGATGTCGCGTCCGCGCTGATCCACACGCACGATGAGATCCACGCGTTGCTCGTATTCACGCAGGCGACACTCGAGGTACACCCAGTTGGTGAGCGTAGCCGGAATCGATTCGGCTACTCGCACGAGTCGCGCGCGCGCTTCACGCGTTACCAGAGCCGGGGGCAGCCGCGGCGCGATCTCTTCGATTGTCCGGGCTACCGAGTGCAAGGCGAGATCTCCGCGATATGATAGGCATTCCTCGCGCGTAAGGCCGTCGCGGCTCGCGTGCCGAGTGCCGAGTGCCGGCGAGCTGCGCCCCGGCGCAAGCGACATGCCTCGTGCTTCGTGAGCGTTTCGGCCCTCCTGGCAGGCTCAACTCCGTTCTGGGCGGGCGCCGCGCGAGTGGGATGGAGCCTACAGTCTACGCTATGGAGCCCGGCTTCCATCCCGGGCGATTCAACCCTTCGGCAACATCGGGGCGGCGGATGATATCGGCTGCTTCAATTACTGGCTCGCTCGGTGAGAGACGGGGTCAGGTCTTGAATTTCGAGCGGGCTGAGCGAATGCTCAGCCC
>JBIQMO010000060.1:0-17850 GCA_044463245.1 Gemmatimonas aurantiaca | reverse complement strand
TCGAGCGCTGCCCCGAGTGCGGCTTCGAGGGCGCCGAAGCCAAGTCCACCAAGGCTCGCGGTGAATTCCGGAAGTGCCTGAAGTGCGGGAACGAGTGGGATGTGGAGGTGGCCCCCGTTGCGGAGATGGCGGCGTCCTGAGAGAGGCAGCGACGGGGTCAGGTCTTTAATTTCTAGTCCCGTGGACGGCAGTCCACGGGACTAGAAATTAAAGACCTGACCCCGTCGGCACTGAACCCTGCCTCCTGAACCCTTCGATACCTATCTTCCTCCCATGACCATCTCGATAATCGGCGGTGGCCTCGCGGGGAGCGAGGCGGCGTGGCAGCTCGCTGAGAGAGGGCACGACGTCGTCGTGCACGAGATGCGGCCCGTGAAGGGGACTCCGGCGCACAAGACGGGGACGCTCGCGGAGCTCGTCTGCTCCAACACCTTCAAGAGTACCGAGACCACCAACGCACACGGTCTCCTCAAGGAGGAGATGCGCGAGCTGGGGTCGCTCATCCTCTGGGCGGCCGACCGGGCGCGCGTGCCGGGCGGGACGGCGCTCGCGGTGGATCGCGATGTGTTCTCGGCCGTGGTGGACGAGCGAATCAGGTCGCATCCGCGCATCGCGGTCGAGCGCGGCGAAGTGCGCACGCTCACCTCGCCGGCTGTCGTCGCGACCGGTCCGCTCACTTCCGACGCGCTGGCCGAGTCGATCCGCGAGCGGCTCGGCGCGGCGTCGCTAGCGTTCTACGATGCGATCGCGCCCATAGTCTCCCGCGAGTCGGTGGACGAGTCGATCGTCTTCGCGGCGTCGCGCTACGGGAAGGAGACGATGGAGCTGGAAGAGGGGGCCGGAGGTTCTTACCTCAACTGTCCCTTCGACCGCGAGCAGTACGAGGCGTTCATCGACGCGCTCGTCCACGCCGACCAGCACCAGGGGCACGAATTCGACGAGGTACCCTACTTCGAGGGGTGCATGCCGGTGGAAGAGATGGCGCGCCGCGGGCGCGACACTCTCCGATTCGGCCCGCTCAAGCCGGTAGGTCTCCGCGATCCGCGCACCGGTCGCGAGCCGTGGGCGGTGGTGCAGCTCCGTCGCGAGGACAGGGCGGGGCAGATGTGGAACATCGTCGGCTTCCAGACCCGGCTCCGCATCCCGGAGCAGCAGCGCATCGTGCGCATGATCCCCGGGCTCGAGAACGCCGAGTTCCTCCGCTTCGGCTCCATCCACAGAAACTCGTACATCAACACGCCCGCGGTTCTCTCGCCGCTCCTCTCGCTGCGCGATGATCAGCGAGTGCTCTTCGCCGGTCAGATCACCGGCGTCGAGGGATATACCGAGAGCAGCGCGACGGGGCTTCTCGCGGGCATCAACCTCGCGCGTCTCATCGACGGCGCCGATCCGGTCATCCCGCCGTCCACCACGATGCTCGGCGGCCTCTATCGCTACCTGCGGGAGGCGGACCCCGCGCACTTCCAGCCGATGAACGCGAACTTCGGGCTGCTCGACGAGCTGGGCGAGCGTGTGCGCGACAAGCGCCGCAAGCGTGAGCTCTTTGCGGAGCGCGCGCTCGCCGATATCCGGCGCTGGCGTGCGGAGCAGGATCTGAGCGCGGCCACGCTGTGAGTGAGGCTGCCGAGAGCGGCGGATCACGCGGCTCGGATGTGGACTCCTTCCTCGAATATCTCGAGAAGGAGCGCGACGACTCGCCCAACACCGTTCTCGCCTACCGTCGCGATCTCTCGAGCTTCGTGGAGTTCCTCTCCGGCTACTACGGAGCGGAAGGGTGGAGCTGGGAGGGAGTCGACCGTCTCGCGATGCGCGGCTTCATGGGCCACCTCGCCCGTCGCGGTCTCTCGAAGCGCTCCATCGCTCGCTCGCTTTCCGCGGTGCGCAGCTTCTACCGCTTCATGCACCGCAACGAGATGGTGGAGGCCAATCCCGCGCGCGGAGTGACGTCGCCGAAGCTCGAGAAGTATCTCCCCGCCTATCTCGACCGCGCGCAGATCGATCTGCTATTCCAGATGGCCGAGGTGCGTGCGTGGGAGGGCCGCTTCGTGGACGTGCGCAACCTCGCCATCCTGGAGCTCTTCTATTCGACCGGGATGCGCCTCTCGGAGCTGGCGGGGATCAATCGCATCGACATCGATCTCCTCTCGCAGCAGGTGAAGGTGAGAGGGAAGGGGCGCAAGGAGCGCATCATCCCCGTGGGCGACCACGCGGTACTCGCTCTTCGGAACTACGAGGCGAAGCGCGACGAGCTGATCAGCGCGCTCGGTGGGAAGGTGGATCGCGTCGCCTTCTTCCTCGGTCGCACGGGGAGGCGGATCGGCGTGCGCGCGGTGCAGAGCGCAGTGAGCGCCTTCCTCGCGCAGATAGATGAGGAGGCCGGGCTCAGCGTCCACTCGCTGCGCCACACCTTCGCGACCCATCTCCTGGACGCCGGCGCCGACCTGCGCGCCGTGCAGGAGTTGCTCGGCCACGCTTCCATCTCCACTACACAGATCTACACCCACACGAGCGTGGAGCGCATCAAGGCCGTCTACGCAAAGGCGCATCCGCGGGCGTAGGCGGCGCGCGGGCCGGCGATGTCAGTGCGAGTGTGGGCGTGAGCGGCGCGGGCCAGCGTCGTTCAGTACGGCCCGGGAGCTTCCTCGGCTACACGGCTCGCGCCGCTCTCTGTGACTACCCGGCCCGAGCGCGTATCTTCCTACATGTCCTACAAGCTTCCGGAAGTACATGCCACCACCATCCTCGGCGTTCGCAGGGATGGCAGGGTGGCCCTCGGCGGTGACGGCCAGGTGAGCGTCGGTCAGACCGTCATGAAGTCCAACGCGCAGAAGGTGCGTTTGCTCAAGGGCGGCAAGGTGATCGCCGGCTTCGCCGGCGCGGCCGCGGATGCTTTCACACTCTTCGAGAAGTTCGAGGAGAAGCTGGAACGGTACCCCGAGAATCTCTCTCGCGCGGCAGTGGAGCTGGCCAAGGATTGGCGCAGCGACCGCGTCCTGCGCCGGCTCGAGGCGCTGCTTGCCGTGATGGATCGCGAACACGGCTTCGTCCTTTCCGGCACCGGCGACATCATCGAGCCGGACGACGGAATCCTGGCGATCGGCTCCGGCGGCTCCTTCGCTCTCGCCGCGGCACGGGCGCTGCTCGAGCATTCTACGCTCTCCGCGCCCGACATAGTGCGGAAGGGCCTCGGCATCGCCGGCGAGATCTGCATCTACACGAACACGAACATCACCGTGCTCGAGCTGTAAAATCGGTATCGGTATAATGGCACCCAATCGTACTCAGCAGGCCATCAGTCGTCTGGCGGACCTCACTCCCCGGCAAATCGTGGCCGAGCTGGACAGATACATCGTCGGCCAGGCCGAGGCGAAGAAGGCCGTGGCCATCGCGCTGCGCAACCGCTGGCGCCGCCAGCAGGCGAGCGAGGAGATGCGCGAGGAGATCTCGCCCAACAACATCATCCTCATCGGGCCCACTGGCGTCGGCAAGACGGAGATCGCGCGTCGCCTCGCACGACTCGCGGGCGCTCCCTTCATCAAGGTGGAGGCGTCGAAGTTCACGGAGGTCGGCTACGTCGGGCGCGACGTGGAGTCGATGGTGCGCGACCTCGTGGAGAGCGCCATCGACATGGTCCGCAACGAGCGTGAAAGCGAGGTGGAGGATCTCGCGCAGGAGAAGGTGGACGAGCGGTTGCTCGACCTGCTCCTCCCCGCGCCCAGGCAGGGGGACGGCGTGGCACCGGAAGGAGCGAATGCGGCCGGAAGCGGCTCGCGCGCACCGGCTGGTGTGGGCGCGACCGCAGCGGGGTCGGTGCGCGGTGGAACGAGTGGCACCGGTTCGAATCCGGCCACGAGCGGGGGCGGCCACTTCGTGGTCTCGCCCACCGGCGAGATCTCGCGTGATACCGAAAGCGATGCGGCCGGCGACCGCTATCGGCGCACGCGCGACAAGCTGCGGCAGCTCCTTCGCGATGGGCAGCTCGAGGGTCGCGAGGTCGAGGTGGAGGTCACGCAGAGCGGCGGCCCCATGCTCGACATGCTCGTGCCGCAGGGGGCACCCGAAGGGATCGAGAACTTCACCGAGATGCTGCAGGACATGATGCCCAAGCGCACCAAGAAGCGCACGGTGAAGGTGTCCGAAGCGCGGCGCATCCTCCTCGACCAGGAGCTCGAGAAGCTCGTGGACATGGAGGACGTCACCACCGACGCGCTGGAGCGGGTGCAGAAGATGGGAATCATCTTCCTGGACGAGATCGACAAGGTCGCCGGTGCGCGCGGACAGCAGGGCGGCCCCGATGTGTCGCGCGAGGGCGTGCAGCGCGATCTCCTCCCGATCGTGGAGGGCTCCAACGTCCAGACGAAGTACGGAATGGTGAAGACCGACCACATCCTCTTCGTCGCCGCCGGTGCGTTCCACGTCTCGAAGCCGAGTGACCTGATCCCGGAGCTGCAGGGCCGCTTCCCGATCCGCGTGGAGCTGAAGTCGCTCTCCGAGGCAGACTTCGTGCGCATCATGACCGAGCCCGAGAACGCGCTTACCAAGCAGTACACCGCGCTCGTCGAGGCCGAGGGCGCGACGCTCACCTTCACCGACGATGCGATAGCCGAGATCGCGCGCATCGCTGGCACCGTGAACGATCGCATGGAGAACATCGGCGCGCGCCGGCTGCACACGGTGATGTCGTCGCTCCTCGAAGATGTACTCTACGACCTCCCCGATCGTGGCCGCGACCCGATCCAGATAGATGCCGCCGTGGTGCGCGAGCGCTTGCGCGACATCGCCGAGGACGAGGATCTTCGGAAGTACATCCTCTAACCGCGGGGCATGGTCATGATTCCGCCTTCACCCTCCTCACTAACGGCGCCATCCGACTCACGAATGACAACCTCCCGCTCCAACCCGTCGGGCGTCCGCCCGCACCGTGACTTCCTCGCGATCCCGGACTTCACGACGGCCGAGCTCCACGCGCTCTTCGACCTTGCGGAGTCGATGCGCACGGGCCGCTACACCTCCAGGCCGCTCGCCGGCAAGTCACTGGCGATGATCTTCATGAAGTCCTCGACGCGCACGCGGGTGTCGTTCGAGGTTGGGGCGTGGCAGCTCGGCGGGCACGCGCTCTTTCTCTCTCCACGCGATGTGCAGCTCGGCCGCGGAGAGCCGGTCGCCGACACCGCGCGCGTCCTCTCGCGCTACGTGGACGGGATCATGATCCGCACCTTCGCGCACGCGGAGGTGGAGGAGCTTGCGCGGTACGCCGAGGTGCCCGTGATCAACGGCCTGACCGACCTGCTGCACCCCTGTCAGATCCTCGCCGATCTCCTCACCGTGCGGCAGCAGCTCGGCGGTTGGGAAGGGAGGAAGATCGCGTGGATAGGTGACGGGAACAACATGGCCAACTCCTGGATCAACGCCGCGTACCGACTCGGCTTCCAGCTCACCCTCGCCTGTCCCGATGGTTATGACCCCGACCCGGCAATCCTCGCCCGCGCTCGGCAGCACGCGAAGGTGGAAGTGGTGCGCGATCCCGCCGAGGCGGCTCGCGGCGCGGACGTCGTCAATACCGACGTATGGGCGTCCATGGGTCAGGAGGCCGAGCAGGCCAGGCGTGAAGCTGCATTCGCCGGCTACCAGGTCGACGAGAAGCTTATGGGCCGAGCCAACCCCGGTGCGATCTTCCTCCACTGCCTCCCCGCGCACCGTGGCGAGGAAGTGACCGCCGCGGTCATAGACGGCCCGCAGAGCCGCGTCTGGGACGAGGCGGAGAATCGCCTGCACGTCCAGAAAGCGATCATGGCGGTCCTCATGGGTGGCGAGGAGCTCGGATAGTTCGAGAGGGGTCAGGTCTTGAATTTCGAGCCTGCCGACGGGGTCAGGTCTTTAATTTCTAGTCCCGTGGACGGCCGTCCACGGGACTAGAAATTAAAGACCTGACCCCGTCGGCCACCTCCCCTCCCCCTGCCACTGCCATCCGGGCATATTCAAGGACTACCATACCCACCGGGGCGGGGCGGCCGGTAGGCACGCCGCGCGCTCCGGGACCCACCAGCGGGCTGAACCCGATTCTCCGGAGCGACAAGTAGATGGAGCAGGCCACCACCCCCCGGCAACTCGAGCGGACTCCCCTCCACGAGGTTCACGTTGCACTGGGCGCCAAGATGGCACCCTTCGCCGGCTTCGACATGCCAGTGCAGTATCCCACCGGGATAACCGCCGAGCACAACGCTGTACGGAGCGGGGCCGGGATCTTCGACGTGAGCCACATGGGGGAGTTCGACATCCGCGGTCCTGGCGCGGTGGACTTCGTGAACTACGTGACCTCCAACGATGTGGCCGCGCTCGATGTGGGGCAGATCCAGTACTCCACCATCCTCAACGAGCGCGGCACGATCGAGGACGACTGCCTCGTCTACCGGTTCGCCGACCGCATCATGATGGTCGTCAACGCTTCGAACCGTGCGAAGGACCTCGAGCACATCATGCGTTTTGCGGATCGCTTCGACGTTACGGTGAAGGACATCAGCAGCGAGGTCGCGCTTCTCGCGCTGCAGGGGCCGATGGCTACCGGCATTCTTCAGCCGCTCACCGATACCGATCTCTCTTCGATCGCCTACTACCACTTCGCGGAAGGCTCGGTGTCGGGTCTGACGGCGGTGATCTCGCGCACCGGTTATACCGGTGAGGACGGCTTCGAGCTCTACATCGACTCCGCCGGCGCTCGCAAGCTCTGGGACGTGATCCTCGCTGCGGGGAAGGTCACGCCCGCGGGGCTCGGAGCGCGCGACTCGCTTCGCCTCGAGATGGGGATGGCGCTCTACGGGAACGACATCGACGACACCACCTCGCCGCTGGAGGCGAACATGGGATGGGTGGTGAAGCTCAAGAAAGGCGACTTCGTGGGACGCGATGCGGTGGCGCGATTGAAAGAGCAGGGGATCGAGCGGAAGCTCGTCGGCTTCACCATCGGCGAGCGCGCCTTCCCGCGGCACGGCTATCCCGTCTACTACCAGGGAAAGAATGTCGGCACGGTTTTGAGCGGGACGGTGAGTCCATCGCTCGGGATTCCGATCGGCACCTGCTATCTCCCGCGTGCGGCCGCCGTGGAGGGCACGGAATTCGAAGTGGAGATCCGCGGGAAGCGGCTCCCCGCCACAGTGGTGAAAACTCCTTTCTACAAGCAGGGGTCGCACCTGTGAAGGAAGCGGGAGGGCCTGCGGCTGCGCGGACCTTCCCGGCCACTGGTCCGGTGAGGCTTGCCGTGCTCACCATCTCCGACGCAGGCGCGCGCGGCGAGCGTGAGGACGCGTCCGGCGACGCGATCGTCGAGTGGGCGGAGCGCAACGGCTACTCTCTCGCGCGACGCGATCTGGTGCCCGACGAGTCATCGGAGATCGCTGCGCGCCTCGTCGCCTGGTGCGACAGCGGCGACGTGGATCTTGTGCTCACCACTGGCGGCACCGGTCTCTCGCCGCGCGACATCACGCCCGAGGCGACGCGCGCGGTGATCGAGCGTGAAGCGCCGGGAATCGCCGAGCGGATACGTGTGACGTCGCTGGAGAGCTTCCCGCGCGCCGCGCTCTCGCGTGGGATCGCCGGCGCGCGCGGCCAGGCGTTGGTAGTGAATCTCCCTGGTTCACCGGGCGGGGTGCGCGACGGGCTCGCGGCACTCGATCCGATCGTGCAGCACGCCGTGGAGATCCTGCGTGGCGGCGCGAGCGACCACGGTGCGCCGCGTGCGGGGGGTGGGGCGGGGGCCGGCGGATGAAGGTGATGATCACCCTCGCGGACGTGGAGCCGGCAGTGCGGCTCAACGCCAAGCTGGAAGCTGCGGGCGTGGAGACCGCGCTCGTCTCTCCCATGGACGACGTCCCGGCGTCCATCGCGCGCGAGCAGCCGGACGTCATCGTCCTGACCAGTGGCCTCACGGATGTGGCCAACATCCAGCTCGCGAAGCGCGAGCTCTGGGATGGTGCTTCGGTGGTGGGGCTGGCCGATGTCCCCGATCCGGCGCTGCACGATCGTCTTCGAGCACTCGGCTTCGTCGAGGTATATCCCAAGCCCGTAGACATCGACGAGGTATTCGCGGGCGTATTGCGAATACTCGACCGCCGGCGGCTCTCGCAGGAGACCGGTCTCATAGGGGAGAGCGAGGCGCTGCGCGAGGTGATGGTCAAGATCGAGCAGATGGCGCCCGTGTCGAGCACCGTCCTCATAGAAGGCGAGAGCGGGACGGGGAAGGAGCTCGTGGCGAGGGCGATACACCGGCTCAGTCCCCGCCGCTCGAAGCCCTTCATAGCGGTGAACATCGGAGCGCTGCCGGAGTCGCTCCTCGAGAGCGAGCTTTTCGGGCACGAGAAGGGGGCGTTCACCGGCGCCGCGGAGCGGCGCATCGGCCGCTTCGAGCTGGCGCAGGGAGGCACGCTCTTTCTGGACGAGATAGGCGAGGCACCGCTCGCTACCCAGGTCAAGCTTCTGCGCGTGCTCGAGCAGCGCGAGGTGACGCGCGTCGGCGGATCGCAGCCGTTCAAGGTAGACGTGCGGGTGGTCGCGGCCACCAATCGTCCGCTGCGCGCGCAGGTGGGTGCGGGCGAGTTCCGCCCGGATCTGTACTACAGGTTGAACGTGCTGACGATTTACCTGCCGCCATTGCGCGAGCGGCGGGCCGATATTCCGCTTCTCGTACGGCACTTCGTCAAGCGCTTCTCGTCGCTCCACGACCGGGAGTTTCACGGCATCTCGGCCGGCGCGATGCAGCTGCTGGTCGACTATTCGTGGCCCGGGAACGTACGCGAGCTCCAGAACCTCGTGGAGAGCATGGTCGTACTGGCGCCTGGCCACGAGATAACCGCCGACGACATCCCGCGAGAGATACGCGAGGGGGGGAGCGCTCGGTTTCTTCCCGTACCTGTACCTCGGATATCACAGCAGGATGCGGCGGGCCTGGCTCCCGGCGGACGCGAGCTCGAGTTCATAGTTCGAAGCCTGGTCGAGCTCAAGCTCCAGATGGAGGAGTTGCGGCAGCGCGTAGACGCGAGCGTCGGTATGCGAGGGGAGGAGATCGCGGCTCCCGGCGATCGGTGGCTGGGCGAGGTACGACCTTCGGTAGCCCCGCCCAGCGTAGCTGCAATCGAGCCGCGGGAGCAGGAGGCGCCGCCCAACGAGGTGACCATCCGGCCCGGCATGACCATGGACGAGATCATGCGTGCGGCGATCGAGGTGGCGTTGCGTGAGGCACGCGGCAACCGAAGAAAAGCCGCGAAGATGCTCGGCATGGGCGAGCGCACGCTCTATAGAAAATTAAAGGATTATAACCTGCCAGGTCTCTGACTGTGGCCAACTTGCATTTATGACCATGGAAGCCAATATTGGACACACGCCGGCTCCCTGGCATGAAAGCTGGCTCCCTTCCACGTCGTAGCGCGATTGCGCTGTCCACGCTCCGATGTCGGTCCTCCGAGATAATACTTCCCCAGTTCAGCGCAGGTCTATACGTGTCCGTGCCCTTGAATGCACCGACGCCGTCATCGCCGGTCTCGCCGATCGCCGGCAGTGTTCTTCCTATCAAGCGCGCCGAGGAGCTTCTTGCGACACTTCCAGGAGTTCTTGCGGCGCGGATAGTAGCGAGTGACTCGGGGGCCATAGCGGAGATCCATCTCCTGACGACCGCGGACGTGAGTCCCAAACAGACCGTTCGTAACGTCGAGAGCGCGCTGATCGCGCACCTGGGGATGCGGGTCGATCACCGGAAGATTTCAGTGGCGACGACAGTCGATCCTCCTAAGGAGTTCGACATCCGTCGTCCTCCGGAGCCACTGACCCCCGAGACCATGGCTGCGACGCTCGAGCGGTGGCTCTATTTCGAGGATGTGGAGGTCAGGAGGTCGCGCACGCAGGGCGTCACATGTCGCGTTACTCTGCGCGCGGGCGAACAGTCCTACATTGGAGAAGCAGAGGGCATGGAATCGGAGCGTTCGCGTGCGGAGCTGGCAGCGCGCGCGACCGTTCTCGCCATATCGCGCGCCAGAAGCGCGCAGGGGAACCTCGCCATTCTGGCGCTCGATGGTTGCAAGTTGATCGATGCTTTCGAACGCGAGTTCGTGTTCGTGGGTGTCTCCGCGCGAGTCGATCGCGAGAGCACCCTTCTGACGGGAAGTTGCGAGATCAGAGACAGCGCCGAAACCGCGAGCGTACTGGCGGTGCTCGACGCGACCAACAGGTGGGTGGGGAAGGGGCGGTAGAGCGAGTATCCGTGTACCGGGCTTGCGCGCCAGAGGGCTGCGCTGCCGCTACGTGAATCAAGCCGACATTCGTGCACCAGGCGCGAGCGATCGTGTGATGGATATTGCAGGAGCAGTAACGCGCTGGGCCCCAGACCCAGTGCGTAGTCGCAGCTACCAAACTTTCCGACCTTCTTCCGAATAAAAACCCCCGATCCTCGGCTGAGCGAAGACGAGCGGGCAAGCCAAATCAGTAAGAGCGGAGCCAACCTGATTTAGCGCCCTGGTACCCAACCAGGTGCGACTTCATTGATGGGAGGTGACGCAAAATGTCTCTCTGGCTGTCGCTCGCGCAGTGGATCACTACGGCGTTTGTTGCATCTGATTTCCAGATCTGGACCTGATGCTGGGGACGGGGGTTTTTCTCTTCTTATGCCGTTGAATCGCACCCACGCCTACGTTGCGGCAGTTACTATCGGCGCCATAATCGCCGGAGCTGGGGTGTACCTGCTGAGCCCCACTAGCAGCTCCGCCGATATAATGGCGGCGTTCTATATGTCGGGTATGGGGATTCTCGCGCACTTCATGCTTTACAAGTTGCCGCGAGGTGGGCACGGTTCGGTGGCGTTTGTTCCCTTTCTCGCTGCGGCATTGATAGCACCGAGCTGGATTTCGGTAGTCGCCGTGGTGGTGCTGGTGATCGTTGTCGAGGGTATCCTGCGACGCCGACATGCGATCAAGGCGCTGTTCAACGTCGCTCAGGCGTCTTTGGCGCTTAGTTTGGGTATTGCAGTATTCCTATCGTTAGGTGGACGGCCGCTTCCTCAACTCATACACATGCCGCTGTTCGAGGCTACCACCTCGAACGTTCTTCCAACTATTGCTCTCATAGTTGTCTTCTTCGCTACTAACTCGTTCTTGGTGAGTGGAGTAATTGCGATTAGTAGCGATGTAAGCCTGCTCCATATATGGAAGAAGAACACACTGGCCACCGCGCCGTACGATGTTTTGGCAAGTCCAGTCGTCTACCTCCTTGGGTGGATTTACGTGACCTCAGGCGCTCTTGGTGCCACAGCGCTTTGTATTCCACTTCTTGGCGTCAGGCAACTTTATAAGACGAATTCTCAGCTCGAGCAGGTTAACAGGGAACTGCTCGAGTTGATGGTGAAAGCTATCGAGGCACGCGATCCTTACACCTCGGGCCACTCGCGACGTGTGGCACACTACTCTAAGATCATTGCACGTGCTATAGGCCTTACCGCGCATGAGATCGAACGTATCGGCATAGCAGCTCTCCTGCACGATGTGGGCAAGATTCACGAGGTATATGCACCGATTTTAAGGAAGCCCGACAAGCTGACGCCTGACGAATGGGCCATCATGCAAACCCATCCGATTAAGAGCGCAGAGTTGGTGTCGACTGTTTCGCAGTTGCAAGACATTGTCGCTCCTGTCAGGCACCACCACGAGAACTGGGACGGGAGCGGATATCCCGATGGTCTCGCAGCAAATGACATCCCTCTTGGGGCGAGGGTCGTCTTATTCGCGGACACAATCGATGCGATGACAACCGATCGTCCTTACCGTAAGGCGCTTGGTGAGGCTCAGGTCCGGGCAGAACTCATCAAGTATCGCGGCAAGCAGTTTGACCCCGAGATCTGTGATAAACTTCTTGGCAGCCCGATGTTCGGTCTCCTATTCGTGCCGGCGCAACAGACGCATACGCCTATTGAGTCACGCCGCGTGATTCGGCAGACGCGTTCTGCGGTTACCGCCTGACAGTACTATTTGGTCGATCTTAGCGTTCAGAGTCGGTCGTGATTCTCTGGTGAGTGACGTATTCGATACCTATGCAGTTGCTAGCGCATGGCCTCACCCGTAGCTTCTCTAGTTCCTCTGGTCTTGGAGGGTTGCACAGCTCTCGCGGTTATCCAGGTTCATCGTGCCCAAACAGCGAGCTAGCTCTGGCAGAATAGGCGAGAGCCCGCGACGATAAGTTGTTATGTAGTCGACCGCGAGTTCGGCACTCTTGATAATCTCGCCGCGCCGAATCAGCGCCTCGAAGAGCACTAGGGCGACATAGTCGTGCCAGTTGAAACTCCGGGCAGAGTAGTGCATGGCAAGGAGTTCTGCGACCTCGCTCTGAGACGGAGCGGAAACGTCTCGGCACAGAGCCAAATGCAGCCGTTGTGCGGCGATCTCTGCCCTATGTCGGAGCGATGCGCCGGGGCGGAGATTACGGTTTGCGAGATCGATCAGGTACTCCGCCTCCTCAAAAAAGCCACTCTCGATCGCGAGCTTCACCTTGAATCCAATCAGATTGGAGTGGTTTATGGCACCGGAGAACGGCGCGCGGTGACTCATGGCTCGCCGATGCCACTCCTCAGCATCAGATATCTGGCCCAGTCGCGAGTAGAGGCCGACCAAACTCGCGATGGCTCCGGTAGCTGCGTTCTCGAGACCGAGTCGCTCTGCGATGGCGAATGCCTCGACGGCCGCGGATTCCGCTTCGCTACTTAGTCCGGCCACTTCGAAAGCGATTGAGGCATGCCGAAGGTTTCTCGAAAGCGTAGCGGCATTGCCGTTTGATCGTGCATGCGTGAGCAGCTCACGAGCGTAACCGGGTGCGATTTGCGCGTCGCCAAACGATGACGAGTAGATCATGTTGAAATAGGTCCTCGTGGCGACCTGGACATCTGGTGCATCGACGTGAGGCCGAATAGCAGTGTACAGTCCATTCGCTGCGTCTACGCTGCACAAGTTGTCCGCGAGCATTAGCGCGAGTGTTCCTGCGCGCACACGATGCTCGCGCGACGATCGAGACTCCACGCAACCCATCAGTCTCGTGAAGAGCTCCTGTATGTTCGCGCTCATGCGCCACTCCGCCTCCAGCCCTAATAGCTCATCCTCCGTGTGCAAGTCGGACGGGTGATTACCCTGCTCACGAAGACGGCCGAGCAGCTCGATGGTGGAGGGGAGCTTCTCCCAGTAATCGGCGAGGTACAGCGCCGTGACCTGTGTCTCGACGATGGGCAGGCTCTCCTCGTGATCGGACGCCAACGTCATCGCATGATCGAGGAGCGTCACGGCTTCGGTCGGGAGCCCGATTTCGATGGAGTGGTGGGCGCAGGTGCGGAGCAGTGTGATGGCTCGCTCGCGCTCGCCCGCCTGTTGCCAGTGGCGTGCGCACTCCCAGAGAAGTGCGGTCGACTGGCTGCCGGCGATGTCGTGCTCCAGCGCCTGTGCCGCATGACGATGCAGGAGTGCCGCGGACAACTTCGAAAGGCGCGCCAGCGCTGCCGATGAGAGCAATTCGTGCTTGCAGAACACCGTTTGTCGATCGGAGTCCACGAGACCGAGTGCTTCGAGCTCTTCGAGCGCTCCCAGAAGCGCGATGCGGTTCTCACCCAATACGCTTTCCAGGCGCTCGAGGGTGGAGAGCTTGCCAAGTATCCCCGCCGCCTGGAGCACGCGTGTGGACAGCGTGTCGAGCCGGGCGAGGCGCTCGCTTATCAGGTTGCTCAGTGTCGCAGGAGCCTGGTACTGCTCGCCATCCCAGGAAGTGTGGAACGCGAGCTCCGTGAGGAAGTAGGGATTGCCGCCCGCGGAGGCGATGCACCAGTCGTAGAACGCCGTGTCGTCCTGGCGGATCGTCCCTTCCGTTACGCTGCGCAGGAGCTCCCGACTCGCTTCCTCCTGCAGCGGACGCACGTGGAGCATGGTCGGAGATCCCTGCTCGCCATCGAAGAAGTGCGTCGCGACTGTCGCGATGCGCGAAGTGAGCAGGACCACAACCGGCCTCGTCGCCACCCACGCCGGAATGTCGCGCATTATCTCCCACGACATGCGATCCAGCCAGTGGATGTCTTCGATCACCACGATCACCTTCCCTTCTGCGGCTATCGCGTCGAGAAGGTCGAACACCGAACGCCGGATGTTGGAGAATAGCAGCTCCGACTCCCGGCTGTCGGGCGAGAACGACGTGTCGTTGGGGTCGTGAGAGATCAGTCTCTTGAGGTACTTCATCGAGTCGGGAGAGCAGCCGACGGAGCCGCGGAGCTCCAGCAGACGGGGAACGAGGTCGACGAAGATGCTCAGTGGCCGGCGCTCGTCGTGCGATTGGCACCCGACGCGGGCGACCTGCACGGGGTCGAGTGTGGCTGCACGGGTGAACTCCCTCACCAATCGGGTCTTCCCGATTCCGGGCTCGCCCCAGATGAGGAAAGAGCTGCCGTGCGAGCTCCCGGTCGCATTCAGAGCGCGCGTGAGCTCGGCGACCTCGACGTCGCGGCCTACGTGCGGCGCCTCGCGCACGGGGATCAGGTCGCCGGGGTAGACCTCGGCGATTCGCTTACGCATGAGGGTCGCGGGAAGGCGTATCTCTCTCGCGTCGGGCCCGATGTCGCGCAGATATTGATTGATGATGGCGGTCGCCTTCACCTTGTTGCCGCTCATCGCCGTGGCCTCGGCCAGCACGAGCGTCGCTTCCTCGTTGAGCTGGTCGATGGCGAGGCAGCGCATGGCGAGGGGTTCGGCGCGGCGCCACTCGCCGCGTGCCTTCCGTGCACTCATCCCGGTGACGAGTACTCGACGCAGCGCCGAAGTAACGAGATCACGCTGGCGTTCGAGCCACTCCACGTACGGCACCGAGAATCGCGGTGAATAGCCCGGGAGGAATGCGCCTGGTACGGTATCGGCGAGGCGCTCCATCTCCGCACGCTCGCTCGCTTCGAGAAGCGTGCCGCAGTCGCTCTGCACCGATCGACCGGGGAGCACCACGTGCGTCCGTGTGCAGCGCAGAGCGGCGCCCATCGAGTTGAGCTTGTAGAGCGTCTGGCGCAGGCACTGGCTCGCCTTCCGGTCGGCGACGCCGGCCCAGATGATATCGATGATCTCTCTCCGCTCGATCGGTCTGCCGGCTTCCAGCACCAGGTACAATGCTGCCGCGAAAAGCGTCTCCGCCGAGGGGGTCACTCGTGCATCGCCCACCTCGATCATGCACTGCCCAAGGCTGTGAAGTCGGATCATCGTCGGCTCGGTCGAAGGGAAGCTGCCGTCAGCGAGATCGATTACCGGGGCCTCCAGTAAAACACGCCCCGTCAGCGGAGCGTCAGCAACCAGCGGCGCCTCAATGCCGGCCCGTGCTCCCCACGCCTCCCTGGCGGTCCGTCGATATCCCCACACCCCCCTCGCTCCACCCCAGCACCTCGAAGCGGTTGAGCACCACCTGTGCGATCCGCTCGCCATGCTCTATGATGACTACGGAGCCGGCATCGTTCTTCATCATGGCGAGCCACTCATCCGGGTAGTCGGCGTCGATCGTGCCGGGTGCGTTGGGCAGTACGAGGCCCTTGCGGAAGGCGATCGAGCTCCGGATGCGCAGCTGCGCCTCGAAGCCTTCGGGAAGTCGCGCCCGGAATCCCAGCGGGACGAGCGCTATCACCCCCGGCTCGAGCGCCAGACGCCCATCGGGACCCACCCGTGCCTCGCGCTCGCCGCCGCTCCCCGAGAGACGCACGCTTCTATCCTTGAGGTACGCGCGCACGTCGTAGCCAGCCGCCCCCCTCGTGGCGCGAACGGGAGGGGTGACGTCCGCATGGAGCGGCTCGAAGACTATGGTTGGGAGCTTTTCCGGCATCGGCCTCACGTGAGATGTTGGTGGGCTGACGCCGCGCGATCCCGCTTGGCCGCTGCGGCGACAGACTGTAGCTTTGCTTGGGTTCGACCGCACAATCTTCATTCACGAGACTGACGAGGGCAACCGTGACTGCCGATGGCTCCGGTCTAACGCCGGCGCTCACTGACGAAGCGAAGGTGGGCGCCTATCGCGCGTCGTTCGGGCTACCGCCGCACCTGGCGGACTGGCAGCTCCCGCAAGGCTGGAGGTGGGGCAGCCAGGGCGTGATGATCGGAGCCACGCGCTTCTCGATGGAGGTCATCGACTCGCTCGACCGGTCGCTCTCGCTCGTGACCGCGCCCGATCCCGCACACCACGCCTGGCTCCTCGCTGAAGCCCGCCACCTCGGACACCTGCACCACCGCATAATCCCGACGACGTATCACGTGTGGAACTCCTTCGCGGAGATGAAGCGCGGACCGGGATACCTGCGGCACTGGATCGACGGAGAGTCGCTGCGATCGCGGCTTCACCGTCAGGGGGCGGACGATATTCGGTCGGCCGTACGACTCTTTCGCGAGCTGGGATCGATGGTGTCGTACCTGCACGACCTGGGTCACGTGCACGGCTCGCTGTCACCGGACAGCGTCTGGAATACGCCGCTGGGTGAAGCTTGGGTCCTGGGATGGCAGTGGTCGGTGTCGCGCAGCGTCATTCCCCCCGGTCTCGCGCCCGATGCGCGCTGGATGCTCTCGCCCCCGGAGTGGGACTCCGGCTGGGACCCTACTCAGCGCAGCGACCAGTGGCAGCTCGCCGCCGTCTGCCTCGCGGCGCTCATCGGCGAGTACCCGCCGACGCACGACATCCCTCCGCTGACGCTCCTGCGTCCCGAGATCCCGGAGGCGCTGGCCGCGGTGCTGTCTCGCGCGCTCTCGGAGGATCCCGCGCGCCGGTATCCGACTGTCACCGCGATGTTGCGCGACCTCGAGAGGTCGGGTGCTCATAGGCGCGGTGCATCGAGCTCGCTCCTCGTGAGCGGCGACTACGAGGCGGTGCGCCCCGGCGGAGACATCGACGCGAGACTGCTCAAGGCCGTGGGCGATGACTACGAGCTCCTCTCGAAGCTCGGCAGCGGCTCGTACGGTGATGTATGGCGCGTCCGCGACCTCGCGCTCGAGCGTCAGGTGGCACTCAAGATCCTCCACCCGGGGGTGGCCGACGACGCGCAGGCAATCCGCGACTTCCGTCGCGAGGCACGCGTCGCGGCGCAGCTCTCGCACCCGACCATCGTTCCGATTTACGACTGGGACTCGCGCGAGGGTGTGGCGTGGTACACGATGGAACTGATGGAGTACGGCTCGCTCGCCGACCTGGTTCGCCGCTCCGGGCCGCGACCGCTGGTGAAGGTCGGACCGGCCATCGCCGCGCTACTCGACGGTCTCGCCTCTGCACACGCCGAGGGCGTCCTGCACCGCGATCTCAAGCCCGAAAACATTCTCATAGACCGCTGGCGTCGCTGGCGGATTGGCGACTTCGGGCTGGCTCGGCGGGTCGGCCAGGACTCAACTGGCGCCTCCGGGACTCCCGCCTTCGCGGCTCCCGAGCAACTGTTGAACGAGGAGCAGGGGCCCGCCGCCGACTGCTTCTCCATGGCAGGACTCGCGGTCTTTGCGTTGACGGGCCGGCCGCCCTTCGGTGAAGGCGACCCACGCGAGATTCTCGCCCGACAGCTCGCCGGCACCCCGGACCTGGAAGGAGTCCCTACACCCATCGCCGAATGGGCGCGTCGTGGCCTCGCCCCCGACCCGAAGGAGCGCTGGTGGGATGCCGCCGAGATGCGCACCGCCTGGCTCGGCGCAGTGGAGGAGGCGATGCGCGAGCGTGACGAAGAAGACCTCCCCCAATGGGCCCGCGCGATGAACTGGTGGCAGGAGTTGTTGGGGAGAAGGTAGGGGGCCGACGGGGCCGACGGGGTCAGGTCTTTAATTTCGAGGGGGCTGAGCTACTGCTCAGCCCCCT
>JBIQMO010000059.1:0-18206 GCA_044463245.1 Gemmatimonas aurantiaca | reverse complement strand
TGCGCAGTTACGGCCCAGCGCCGCGATCCCTCCGCGCCCTCCGCGTGCGCAGTTACGGCCCGGCGCGATGAACCAATCCCCACGATGCAGTCAGGCTGACGATCGCGACCCAGGCCCTACCGCCGCCCCACGAGACGTACCACGACGAAAAACTCATCCGGATCGGTCCACCGCTCGTCGACGATGAGTCCGGCCTCGGCAGCGAGAGCCGAGAGGCCAGGGAGCGTGTACTTGTACGACGACTCCGTCCAGATAGTCTCGCCGCGCTCGAAGGAGATGCATTCGCCGGCAACATCCACGAGCTGTCGGCGGAGGCTCACCAGATGCATCTCGATACGGCCAGCGACGGGGTTGTAGAAGGCGTAGTGTCGGAAGCTCTCGGGGTCGAAGGTCGCACCGAGCTCGCGATTGAGGCGGACGAGAATGTTGAGGTTGAACTCGGCGGTCAGCCCCTCGCTGTCGTTGTAGGCGGCGTGGAGGATCGCCGGGTCCTTTCGGAGGTCGACGCCGAGGATGATCGCGCCGTCGCGGCCGCAGTCGGCGGCCATGCGCTCGAGGAAGCCGCGCGCCTCCTCGGGGTGCAGGTTGCCGATCGTGGAGCCGGGGAAGAAGGCGACGCGTCGTGCCGAGCGCAGCTCGCGCGGCAGCGGAAGGCCTTCGAGTGAAGTGTAGTCCGCCGCGATCGGGATGATCGGGATCTCCGGATAGCGTTCGCGCAACTCTTCAGCCACGCGTTCGAGCTGAGCACCGGAGACATCTATCGGCACGTACGCCGCGGGCGCGGCATCGCCGCGCATCCGATCCAGGATGATGCGGACCTTCTCCGCCTCGCCACTCCCGTACTCCAGGAGCACCGAGCCGGCACCGATACTCGCGGCGATCGTGGAGGCATTGCGGCGCAGGATCGACAGCTCCGTACGCGTGAGGTAGTACTCATCGAGCCGAGTGATGGCATCGAAGAGCGCGGCGCCACGCGCATCGTAGAAGAGCTTCGCCGGCAGCGTTCGCGGACGACGTCGCAATCCGGCGAGCACCTCCTCGAGCAGCGATCTGCCGTTGGCCAACGCGCGCTCCTCTCCCGTGGTCTGGCCGGTGCCGGCTAGCATCAGCGGTCGTTCGCCAGCCGAATCCCGCTGAACTGCCAGCGGGTGGGCGCATGGAAGAAGTTGCGGTAAGTGGGCCGGGCGTGAGACCGCGGGGTAGCGATCGATGCACCACGCAGCACCCACTGGTCGGACATCCACTTCCCGTTATACTCGCCGATCGCGCCCGCTGCAGGCCTGTAGCCCGGGTACGGCGTGTACTGGCTCCCCGTCCACTGCCAGACGTCGCCGCAGCGCTGACTCATGCCATCCGCCGCCTCACCCTCGTTCGCGGCGTGCGGATGGAAGAGCATAGATTCGGCGAAGGCACCGTCCACGGGCGCCGAGGCCGCGGCGACCTCCCACTCGGCTTCGGTGGGGAGTCGCGCGCCAGCCCAGCGGGCGTATGCGTCGGCCTCGTAGAAGCTCACGTGAGAGACCGGCTCGGCTCCGGTAACCGGCTCCGTACCGTGCAGAGTGAAGACGCTCCAGCCATCGCCATCGCGCTCCCAGTAGAGCGGTGCTTCCCACCCCTGGGTGCGCACGGCATCCCAACCCGCCGAGAGCCAGAGCTCGGGGCGGGAGTAGCCGCCGTCCTCCATGAAGGCGCGGTAGTCGGCGTTGGTGACCAGACCAGAGGCGATTCTGAAGGGTTCGAGAAAGACGCGGTGTGGCGGCCCCTCGTTGTCGTAGGAGAAGCCATCCCCCTCGTAGCCGATCCGATAGACACCCTCGTCGACATCCTTCCAATCGCCGCGGCCGCGCAGGCGATCGCCCTGCCCCGGAGCGGAAGCCGTACGCTCACGGTACCTGGGCCGCAGAGGGTTCATCCAGAGTACGTGCTTGATGTCCGTGAGCATCAGCTCCTGATGCTGCTGCTCGTGGTTCAGCCCGAGAATGATCAGCGAGCGAAGCTCGTCCTTCGAGGCACCCCTCGTCACGCGAGGGGAGTCGGACTCGAGCGAGTCGATCAGCCGCAACATGTGCTCGTCCACGTACGCGCGATACTGGAAGACCTGCTCCACCGTCGGACGCGTCACCAGCCCGCGCTGGGCGCGACAGTGCCGCTCTCCCGCCTGAACGTAGTACGAATTGAACAGGAACGCATACCGCGAATCGAGTGGCTCGTAGCCGGCAAAGTGCGGGCCGAGCACGAAGGTCTCGAAGAACCAGCTCGTGTGCGCAAGGTGCCACTTGGTGGGGCTCACATCCGGCATCGAGCTGACGACGAAGTCCTCGGTCGCCAACGGCTCACAGAGCGCGTGCGTCCACGCTCGAACCTGCTGGTAGCTGTCGGCCAGCGTCCCGCTGAATATCGCCGTTCCTTCCCTGCGTGCGCTCCGCGGGCGGAGCAGCGTATCGCCGGCGCCCAGTGCGGGTGTGCTCATCCATCAACCTCCATTCCTGGCTCGTGCGTGCGATTCGATCGGTGCCATCTCGAGCGCCGGGCGATCCCATTGTCCCAGGTTCGCCGCCGCTTCGTAGCTGCTCTCGAGAAAAGCCATCAGATTCTCTTCGGGCGACGGAGCGCTGCGCACCGCCTCGTAAGGTAGAATGAACTCGTGCAGAGCTCGATCGTAGTACGCGCCCTCAGGCTTCACTAACGCGTCGGCATACCCAGTAGGTTCCGGGTACGCGTAGGCATAATAGGCCGGTTCATCGATCGTACCGCCCCCCGGCCAGAAGCCGGCGCTGCTCAACTCGTGCGAGTAGGCCTCACGCATCACCCAGTCTCCCACGTTGGGAGCGCCGCCGGGATGCGGCGGAGCGAGCCGGCCCGAGAAGCGAGTGGCGGCGAGGTCGAAGCTCCCCCAGAAAAAGTGCACCGGACTCGCCTTGCCGACGAACTTCCCGCGGAAGGCGCGCATCACGCAAGCGGACTTGTCGAGCACCCGCCAGAATCGGTTCACGGCATCGGGATCGTACGCTGCGTGCTCCCTGTCCTCGGCGAATGGCACGACCTCGGGCAGCTCCACGGGCACGGGCCAGATCTTCACCGGAACGCCGAGCCCCTCGAGCAGCGCCATGTACTCGGCGTAGAAGTCAGCCACCGATCGCGGTACGAGCGCGAGAGCCGCCGAGCCGCCATCGCTCGTGTTCACGAGCAGTTTGTGGTCGATGAAATCGAAGTCGACCTGCACCGTTCGCCCGTCGTACGGCATCGGCGAAGTCGTCAGGCCCCGCGATGTCGGGTACATCGCCACCTGCCACCAATGGTTTTCCATGGGCGCGAGCGCGAGGCGGCTCTTGCCGACGATCTGCGAGTACAGGTGCAGGGTCGCGTAGCTGTCGCGCCATCCGTCCAGTGGCAGCTCGGGCCATGCGTCCGTTCGAGTGCGGGCGTTCATGCCGGTGCCCCCTGACATCGCCGATTCACTTCGCCTTACCGGCGTTCCTGCTCCCCTTCGCCTGGCGCTTCCTGTCGTCGGGTACCACTCCGAGAGCGGTGGCGAGGTCGATCTGGTGATCCTGCTCCTGCCGCACGATCTCCTGCAGCACTTCGGCGAGCGCATACTCGCCCATGGCTTCTGCCTGACGGATGCGCTCGCGATAGTTCCTGATAGTCTCGTCCTCGGCGCGCAGGTCGATCCAGAGCATCTCCTCGTTCTCCTCGGACACCTCTACCGCCTCCGGCTCGTACACGGGGTACTCACCCAGGTAGTCGAGCTGCCTCGCGATCTGGAGAGCGTGATCCAGCTCCTGGTGCGCGTGCTCCTCCAGCTGGTCCGCGATGTTCATGTACCGCGCGCCATCGAGCTTCTGGCTGAAAATGACGTACTGGATCATCGCCTTGTACTCGCGCGCCAGATCCGCCTGCAAGCCCGCTATCAGCTCATCGCGCGTCTTCGTGTCGCTGCTGCCCTGAGTGGTGGCCATTCCCGCTTCCCTTTGGTGGAGTGTCCCGCTTCGATTGTCTGTGAGAAACGTACACTCGAACGCAGGAATCCTGCCGGAAGGGGGACGCGAATGACGAGCTGAGCGGCGGTAGGAGTCCTCAGTTGGAGAGCGGCGCGCCGGTGTCATCGAGGTCGGGCATGTAAACCTTCAGCCCACCATCGAGCGTGTTGCGGGAGTAGCCGGCCACGAGCTGCCGATTGTAGTCGTCGATGCTGAAGTCGAACGGGTCGTGCTGGTCGGCATCGATGATCTGCATGTCGGCGCTCACCATGAACAGCTTGCCGAACCGGAGGGTGCCGCCCTTGAAGCGCATGAAGTTCGTGGCGGACGAATCGAGCGGCGCTATGCTATCGCCCCCGGTGGAGCGCTGGCTCCCACCTCCATCCGACTCCGAGTCGCTCGCGGTGTCGCGCCCGAAGAACTGGACCACCTCGCCGTTCTCCACGCGAGCGGCCACCACACGCCCGCTTATCGCCGGCGGCGGAAGGAGTTTCGCGGGATCCAGGAGGAGATCGTTCCCCTCCACCGTCACGCCGCGCGCGCGACGCAGATCGAGTAGATCCTGCAGCTGAATGCCGAGGGCCTTCATGAGCCCCTCGCCGTCCACGTCGAAGATCCGTATCGCGACGGGGTGTATGCGCAGGCGCCCTTCGGCGGTTACGCTGAGCGCTGCAGTGATCACGAATGGGATGTTGACCACCTTGTGCAGTACGCCCGACTGCACGAGCTGGCCATCCTTCACCTGGAAGCGCAGGTTGCGAAGTGGTGCATCCTTGTAGGCGAAGACGTAGTGGTTCATCAACGAGTCGAGATTCGACGGAGTGAGTCCCACGCGCGCCGTATCGATCTGGATCACGAACGACGACTTGTCGTCGAACACGACGGGCTGACCGCTAACCACGCTCCGCATCGCGCCATCCAGATAATGGATGTCGAGCACGATATCCCGCGTCATGTGGAAGTCCACGTTGCGGAACTCGGCGCGCGTCGCGCCACCTTCCGAAGCCTCGAGCACCGCCGGCGGTGCCGCGTCTATGACTACCGGTTGCAGACTGGCCAGCCGGGGCCACCTGGCGGAACCGTCGTCTGACGGCGTCGTGCTCATGCACGCCGCGAAGGCGAGCACGGCAGCCGAGCCGATCACGATGTTCCTCCGAAGTGCGCGCTGTTCCCTGACCTGTCTTCGCGACGCCATGGCGTACCTCGCTGTGTGGGATCGAGGAGCGCTCCACGGTAGGAGGGAGCGGCGTGCACGGAAAGTGATTCGCGGCGAAGAACCAACCGCGAGTGGTGACTGCACCTTCCGGGCCGGTGAAGGAGCGGAGGCGGGGCGTAGCGTAACGCACGAGAGCGGCCACCTTCCCGCTCGTTCAGCGGTGCATCAGGGGGGCGTGATGACTTCGACCTTCTGCATGATGTCGCCCTCCAGGATGCGATCCACGGTGGACATCCCCTCCACGACTTCGGCGAACACGGTGTACTCGTGATCGAGTCTTGGGATGTCCACGAGATCGACGAAGAATTGCGCGTCGCCGGTGTCGCGGCCGCGCGTGGAGATGCCGACCGCACCACGCCGGTGCGCCCGGAGTCCCACCTCGTCGCGCAGGAACGGCCCGTCGCCCACGTATTCGTTCGCCCCAGGACTCCCGCCCTGCACCACGAAGTTGGGAACCACTCGGTGTATGGTGAGACCATCGTAGTAGCCGCTCCGGGCCAGGCGCACGAAGCGGCTCACCGAGAGTGGAGCATCGTCCGGGAAGAGGCGGAGCACGAAGCTCCCTCCCCCGCCGCTCGCAGCCATGGTAACCCTGACGCGGGCGCCACGAAGCGCCTCGATGTCGGCGGGCTCCTCGTCCACGGAGGGGAGTGGGCGTGGCGCGCTCCGATAGTCACGCCCGGTCCAGTACGAGACGATCGCGGCAGCGGTATCCGCGACCGCGGAGTCGAAGTCCACCAGGTACGGGAGAAGTCCCTCGGCGAGTTGCGCGGAGCCGACATCGCGTAGGGTCTTCAGTATGGCAAGTCGCGGATCGCGCGATGTCTCCCGCTTCTCCGCGGTGATGCGCGCCAGCGATCGGCCGAGGGCGGGGATCGCCGCGGTATCGCGAGTGTGTACCAGCGCGCGCGCCGCGTTCAGAACGAGCTGGTAATCACCGGATTCGAGCGCTCCTATGTACACGCTGTCCGCCGCGTGGCCGGCGACTGCCGAGAGCCCCGCCACGGCTTCGCTGCGCACGTTCGGTGTGTTGTCAGCGACGAGCGAGAGGAGCATGGCGGTGTCCGCGATCGTGGCGGCCGCGCGCGCAGCATACATGCGCGCCTGCCAGGCGGGTGAGCCCGCAACCCGGCGCAGGAGCGCTGAGGCGCTCGACGGCGACACATGTGCGAGCGCGACTATCGCGTGCGCCGCGCGGTGCATGGCAATCCGGCTGGTTGCTCTCTCTTCGACCGCGCGCCCGGCGCCGCTCGTCCCACCGCGCACCAGCGCGACGAGAGTGCGCTCCGCCCTGGCATTCCCAGCGCCGGCGCATGCGCTGCCGATGGCATCTATCGCGGTCACGGAGGTCTGTGGGGAGCTGTCCGCGGCGAGGATGAGAAGCGGTGCGCAGGCAGCGCCGCCCGCCTTCGCCCAGACGCGTACCACCTCCGTGCGAACCATCGACGCCGTGTCGTGTGCGAGCTGCATCAGAAGCCGGTCCGCCGCCGCGCTGTCGCTCGCGGCGCCGGCGCCGCGAGCCGCGAGCATGCGTAGCTGGGAGTCGTTGGAGAGCGACGCGGCACGCAGCGTCGGGAGATCGGCGGAGCTCGACGCAATGAGCGCCAGCAACGCCATCCGTCGCGGCCAGGCGTAGGAGGTATCGCTCCACCGTCCGCGAGTTCGCGCACCCTCGTTCCCCGAGACGATGGAGCGGAGCACGGCGAGCGTACGCGCAGCGGGGGCGTACGCCCCACGGCCACTGCCAACCAGCGAGAGCATCCCGCGCGCCGACCCGGCCGCTACGCGCGCATCGCCCGTGGTAGCGAGAAGATCGGAGAGCACTCGCTCGGCGCTGGCCCGCTCGGTCGCGCTCGCGAACGGGAGGCGGCCGAGCGCCTGAGCGATCGACGCGATGACGATCGGGTCGTGCTCGTTCTCGAGGCGCGACCGCAGCGCGGTATCCACCGCGGCCAGCGCCCTCTCCCCCACCGCTGCAGTTGGCGCGTCGTTCAGCCGCCAGATCGACTGCGCCAGCGCGTTCGCCGCCTCGGCACGAACATCCGCCGAGGCGGATGAGAGAGATGGGCGAATCACCGGAACCAGATCGGGCCGCTCGAGGCGGCCCAGCTCGCGCACCTCCGTCGCCGAGAGCGCGCCACTGCGCCCCTGCGCCGTGAGCGGTTGTGCGAGAGGCAGGAGCGCGAGCGCCGCCAGCAAAGTGACTCGCGCCCGCACCTGCTTAGATTCCCAGGTAGAGATCACGCCATAGAGTAGCGCACACCGCGGCTGTCCGCCATTGAGCGGGCCGACGACTCGGCTGCGGCGTCGATTCAGACAGGGCCCTCATGACCGACTCGATCACCAAGTCTCCCGCGCGCGAGCGCGATGCACTCGCCGCGGCTGCGGCCGACCACGGCGTCCGCCCGCCGCCCGCTGAGGAACCCTATTACCGTCCGATCTCCAACGAAGTCGAGGTGTTCTCCGTCTGCCACGCACGTGGGATCCCGGTGATGCTGAAGGGCCCGACGGGATGCGGCAAGAGCCGCTTCGTGGAGCACATGGCATGGCGCATGGGACGGCCGCTCGTGACCATCGCCTGCCACGAGGACCTCTCCGCGAGCGATCTTCTCGGCCGTTACCTCATTCGCGGCGGAGAGACCGTATGGGTGGATGGCCCGCTCACAGTGGCGGCGCGCCTCGGTGCGATCTGCTACCTGGACGAGATCGTGGAGGCACGGCAGGACACCGTGGTCGTGATCCATCCGCTGACCGACGACCGGCGGATACTTCCCGTGGACAAGACGGGCGAGTTGGTCAGCGCGGCTCCCGGCTTCCAGCTCGTCATCTCCTACAACCCGGGATACCAGCACGCTACGAAGGATCTCAAGCCGAGCACGCGCCAGCGCTTCGTAACACTGGAATTCGACTTCCCTCCCCCGGCGCTGGAAGCGGAGATAGTGATGCACGAGAGCGGCGTCGACAGGCGGGTCGCGAAGGAGCTGGTGGAGTTGGCCCGGAAGATCCGCGCGCTTCGCGACCAGGGACTTGCAGAGGCGCCCGGGACCCGTCTCCTGGTGTCCACCGCCCGACTCATCGCCAGCGACGTCGCCCCGGACCAGGCATGTGCCGTGGCACTCGTGGGCCCTCTCACCGATGATCTGGATCTCGTGGCCGCGATCTCGGATCTCGTCACAGCCACGCTCTGAGCGCGTGCCCGCCGCCGAGTAGCGAGAGGTGCCGTCTTCCCTGGCAGCCCGGCGGCGTCGCGATCGGAGCGGGGCGGTGTCTCGCGTCCTGGCCGTCTCCAGCAGCGCGCGCCGCGCGAGGCGTGCGCTGCTCCACTCGCGGGCCAACGCGGAGGAGCAGTGGGATCGCTGGCTGCTGCGAATCCGGCCGGCGGTCGTGGAGCTGGAGAGCGTGCGCCGCCGCCTCGAGCTGCTGATCGCCGCCTACTATGGGGCGAAGATCACGGTGGAGGCGGTCGACGCGGCGAAGCACGTCGGGTGGATCCGCCGCTACGTGCTCCGTGCCCACGGCGAGCGCGCGGTGAGCAACGCGCTCCCGCGTACCGACGGCGAACGGATTCTTCTCCCCCGTGCCGTCGATGCCTCCGACGGCGAGGAAAGGGCGATCGCTCTCTACAAGCTCCTGGCCATCGAGCAGGCGGAGCGGATCCTGCGCGGCACGGTGGCGCTGCTCCCCGGACCCGACGAGCCCCCGCTGCTGCGAGAGTTGTATCTACTCTCGGAGGGAGTGGCGGTCGAGGCACACATCGCGCGAGTGGTGAACGGCATGGGACCGACTCTGCTGGCTGCACGCAACGTGTCGCTCGATGGGCGGCCGCGCTTGCCCCGTCTCACACGGTCGCAGCGCGCAGTGGAAGCGCTCGTGCGGGCGGCGCTCCTGTCCGAACCGGGAGCCGAGCTCGCGGAGCTCCCCCTCGCCGCAACGCCGGCGGATTCGCTCGCGTGGGCTCGCGAGCGCGCCCGGAGCCTGGGGCTGGGAAGGCGCTACGAGCGTGTGCGGCCCGTGTGGCACTGGGGCACCGTGAACCCGCCGCCGGCGTGGGACCCCGATGTGGACATGCCGGAGACGGACGAGGTGCTCCGCAACCTGGTGCTCCGCGGTCCACCTCTCCCCTTCGCTGGCGTGGAAGCGTACGGTGGCGACGGGGAGGGCGATGGTGCACGCCTGACGCCGAAGCGCGATGGCAGCGTAGCTGTCGAGGAAAGCCGCGACGGCACCGCGGAGGGTGGCGCGTCCGAGGGCGGTGGTGCGATGCAGACGGGAAGCGCCCCCGAGCGCGAGCACGCCGCTACACCACACGGCGACGGCACGACGACCAGGCACGACGAGCTGGCCGACGCGGTGGCGGGCCTGCGAGCCCGCAACGCGCCAACGGCATCTCGTGGGCAACAGTACGCGGAGTGGGATTACGTTACCGCCCGCTACCACGAGCGCGCCGTGACCGTGCATGGCGGACGAGTGGCCGAGGCGACTTCGAACTGGGCGCGCACGCAGATGAGCGAGCATGCGACCGCCATCCGAGCGATCCGCCAGCGCTTCGAGCGACTCCGCGCGCGCCGCATCCGCCTGCGTCAGCAGCTCGATGGCGAGGAGCTCGATCTTCCGGCGTGCGTGAATGCGCTGGTGGAGCGCCGGATGGGGCGTTCCAGCGATGAACGGCTCTACACCGCCACGCGCGCAACGCGCCAGCCGCTGGCCATCGCGCTCCTCGTGGATGTGAGTGGGTCGACCAGCTCGCCCGTGGGCCAGGGCCAGCGAATGATCGACATCGAGAAGACGGCGCTCCTCCTCGCGAGCGAGGCGCTCTCCGCGCTCGGCGACCGCTACTCGATTCTCACCTTCACCGGGCGTGGGCCGCAGGATGTGCGTGTACATACGGTGAAGGAGTTCGCCGAGTCCAACGGCGACGCTGTCCGACGGCGGATCGCCGGCCTCCACCCGGGCGGCTTCACTCGTCTCGGCGCCGCGCTGCGGCACGCGGCGGCCGAGCTGACGCGAGAGCGCGTGCGTCACCGTCTCCTGCTGATACTCTCCGACGGGCGGCCGAACGACCTCGGACATTACATGGCGGACTACGGCGTGGAGGATTCACGCCAGGCGATCAACGAGGTGCGCGCGCGAGGGATCCATCCCTTCTGCCTCAACGTGGATCCCGAGGGCCCGGAATACCTCGCGCGCATCTTCGGGCCCGTGGGCTACGTGACCATCCGCCGCCCCGAGCAGCTCCCCCGCGCCCTCCTTCAGGCGGTGCGCACGCTCATCGAGTAGGAGGCGCCACGCGCCCACGATAAGTGCGTCGCGAAGAGCAGCCGATAGCCGCAGAAAGCGGCCATTCATCGAGCGCAGGCTCACCGGATGTTCTTGTACATCATGTCCATCAACTCGTCGTACATCGCGTCCGCCTCGGCCGGATCGTCCGAGCGGATCGCGGCCGCCGCGCAGTGTTTGAGATGATTGCGCATCAGCTCCCGGCCGACGGCGCGCAGCGCCTCGTGCACCGACGAGATCTGCGTCAGGATGTCGGCACAATAGCGGTCGGACTCCACCATCTTCTGCAGCCCGCGCACCTGCCCTTCGATACGGCGCAGGCGCTTGAGGTTGCGACCCTTGATGTCGGGGTCCACGCCCACGGCCTTGCGCCCGTCGGTCGCAATGTCCTCCTCCCGCGCGCAGCCACAAGCCGCACCAGCGAGGGGAATCCCACGTCGCTTCACTTCGCGCGGAGACGTCGTGCTCTTGCCTGCCATGTTCTCCTCCATCCTTCGCATCGCCGCGGCGTGCGTCACGCGATTCGCGCGCGGCGCAGCCGCAGACTGTTCGTCACCACGCTCACCGAGCTGAAAGCCATCGCCGCGCCGGCCAGGATGGGGCTCAGGAGTATTCCGAATGCAGGATACAGGACGCCCGCCGCGATCGGGATGCCAATCACGTTGTAGATGAACGCCCAGAAGAGGTTCTGCTTCATCGTGCGCATGGTTCGCCGCGACAACTCGATCGCCTGGGCCGCGCTCCGCAGATCGCCGCGCATGAGCACCACGTCCCCTGCTTCGGCCGCGATGTCGGTTCCGGTACCGATCGCCATCCCGATGTCGGACTGCGCGAGGGCGGGAGCGTCGTTGATTCCGTCGCCCACCATGGCCACTACTGCGCCCTCTTCCTGGAGGCGCTTTATCTCCGCAACCTTCCCCGCCGGAAGCACCCCCGCCACCACGCGGTCTATTCCCGCTTCGCGAGCGATCGCCAACGCCGTACGCTCGTTGTCGCCGGTGAGCATCACCGTGCGAAGTCCCATCGCGTGAAAGCGCCGTATCGCCTCACGAGACGTCGGCTTGATCGGATCCGCCACTGCCACGACTCCCGCGAGCTCGTACTCGCTACCGTCCTCCCCGCCCGATACCGCCACGTACATTGGGGTGCGTCCGAGTGACGCCAGCTCATCCGCCGTAGTCGCCAGCGGCGCCACATCCACCCCGCGCTCCCCCATGAGCGCCGGGTTTCCCACGACCACCGCGACGCCGCCAACCATTCCCGCGGCGCCACGCCCGGTCAGCGAGTCGAAATCGAGCGGCGTCTCGAGCTCGAGCCCATGCTCGCGCGCATGCTCGACTATCGCCTCCGCGAGAGGATGCTCACTCGCCGTCTCCAGCGAGGCGACGAGCCGCAGGATTCGCGATTCGTCCATCGGCTCGGCCCGCCCTTCCGTCGCGGACGCAACCAGAGCCGGCGCGAGCACAATGTCGGTCACGGAAGGACGCCCTTCCGTCACCGTCCCCGTCTTGTCGAGTACGACTGTAGTCACATCGCCTGCTCGCTGCAGCGCCTCCCCGCCCTTGATCAGCACCCCCAGCTCCGCACCCTTCCCCGTGGCAACCATCACGGCCGTCGGTACGGCGAGCCCCATGGCGCATGGGCAGGCGATGATGAGCACCGCCACGGCCGCCGCGAAGGCGCGCACGCCGGGCGCCGCGTCCGCCGTGACGAACCAGACGACGAAGGTAAGGACGGCAATCGCCATCACCACGGGGACGAAAATCCCGCTGACTCGATCGGCCAAACGCTGGATCGGAGCGCGCGAGCTCTGCGCATCGCGCATGAGCTTCACTATGCGCGCGAGCACCGAGTCGGAGCCGAGCGTCGTGGCGGTGTAGTGGAAGTTCCCTGTTTCGTTGATCGTCCCGCCGATCACCCGGTCACCGACCCCCTTCTCTACAGGGAGCGATTCGCCGGTGAGCATCGACTCGTCCACGGAGCTCCGTCCCCTGGCAATCTGCCCATCGACGGGGATCCGCTCGCCGGGACGCACCACCACCGTGTCGCCTCGCGCCACCTGCTCCGCCGGTACATCTACCTCGACCCCGTTGCGGACGACGCGCGCCATCTTCGGCTGCAGTCGTACCAGTGCGCGCAGCGCGGACGAAGTCCGAGCCTTGGCGCGCGCCTCGAACATGTTACCGGTGAGGATGAGCGCGATGATGATGATCACCGCCTCGTAGTAGACGTCCGGTGCTACCCCTCGCGACACGAAGAATCCGGGCGCGACGGTGGCCACGAGCGAGTACAGAAACGCCGCTCCGGTACCTACTGAGACGAGCGTATTCATGTCCGCCGATCGATGGCGGAAGGCGGCCCATGCGCGCGTGTAGAAGTGCCGGCCGGCCCACGCCATGACTCCCACCGTGAGAACGAGAAGGAAGTATGAGAGCAGCGACGCGGGGAGTGTGTACAGCCAGGGCAACACGCCACGCAGCGTTGGCGTGAAGGCATCCATCGCCCAACGCATGAACGGATCGGCCACGACGCCACTGCCATGGTGGATGGCCGACATGAGCGGCATCGAGACCGTCATGGCGATGATGCCCGCGATCCCGCTGGCGATGGCCTTGCGGCGAAGCACGCGCGCCTCTTCTACCTGCGCGCGGTCGCGCTCCTCCTGCTCCTCGAATGCCGTCTGATCGGGCGACGCGAGCTCCGCCCCGTAGCCGGTCTTGCGGATGGCCTGTACCAGCTCTTCCGGCGCGATGACCGAAGGATCGTACTTCACCGAAGCGCTCTGCATGATCAGGTTGACCGATGCGTCGGCCACCCCGGGCTGCCTGGCGAGCGTACGCTGCACACGCGCCTGGCAGGCCGCGCAGGTCATCCCGCTTACCGGAATCGTGATCAGCTCGCAGCTCTCGGCCGCACCGTCGAGCGTGGTCATCGCCTCACCCCCCTTACTCGTGCTACTCACGCTTCGGCGCGGCACGTCCGAGCTGCACCGGCGCGGCCGGCCCCACCTGGTAGCCTGCATCGTCGATCGCGCTCTCGATGGTCTCGCGCGAAGTGCGCGCGGGATCGTAGTCCACCGTGGCCGATCCGATCTCGACCTTCTTCACGTCCACGCCGTCGAGCTCCTCCAACGCGCTCTTCACCGCGTTGACGCAATGCCCGCACGACATCCCCGAGATTTCGAGCTCCAGAGTAGCCATTCATCCGCTCCTGGAAAGGATTGACTTTGTGACGGGAGGTATACCCGCCGTGGGTATAAGTCTAGATACCCCCCACCCCTATGTCAACGGGATGGATGACGGGGGTGCCCGGGTCGGCTTCGAGCCGGCCCGGGCACCCCCGTCGTACCCTCAGCGCATCTCGGCTACGTGAAATCCATGCTGCTCGAGTAGCTCGATGATCGCCACTACGTGATCACGCCCGCGCGTCTCGAGGTTCATCACGATCTCCACGTCGCGCACCGAGATGTCGGCGAACTCGCGGCGGTGCGCCACATCCAGCACGTTCGCACCACACTCGGCTACGAGCCGGGTGAGCCGCGCCAGGTGGCCGGGCCGATCGCGCACCGTCACGGCGAGGCGCGCCAGCCGCCCGCCCTCTACTAGGCCGCGATCTATGACTCGCTCGAGAAGATTCACGTCGATGTTTCCGCCCGAGAGGATCATCGCCGTCACATCGTTCGGTCCGATGGGTAGCAGGCCCCCGAGTACCGCCGCGAGCGGCACCGCGGCGGCCCCCTCGGCAAGCGTCTTCTCCTGCTCCAGGAGCAGGTGAATGGCGTCCGCGATCGGCCCCTCGTCCACCGCGACGATATCGTCTATGTAGCGCTCGATAATGGGGAAGGTGCGGTCACCCACCCGTTTCACGGCTATGCCATCGGCGATGGTCTCCGACGCCTCGATCCTCACCACCTCACCCGCCCTGCGCGATGCGAGGGCCGAGGCGGCTGCGGACGCTTCGACGCCGTAGATCCGAACGTGCGGGCGCTGCTCGCGAATTGCCGTCGCGATTCCGGAGATCATCCCGCCTCCTCCGATCGGGACGATCACCGCGGTGAGGTCGGGGAGCTGTTCGAGTAGCTCGAGGCCTATGGTCCCCTGCCCCGCGATCACACGGTCATCGTCGAAGGCGTGGATCAGGACTCGCTCTTCCTCCGACTCGAGGCGCCGCGCTTCCACCATCGAGTCCGAGAGGGTAGCCCCGTGGAAGCTCACTTCGGCGCCCAGCCGGCGCGTGTTCATGACCTTGATGAGCGGCGTGTGCTCGGGCATCACGACGCGCGCCGAGATCCCCAGGCGGCTGCAGTGATAGGCGACCGCCTGCGCGTGGTTGCCGGCGCTCGCGGTAACCACGCCGCGCGCACGATCGCGCTCGTCGAGATCGAGGAGTCGATTGAGCGCTCCGCGGTCCTTGAAGGAGCCGGTTCGCTGTACGTTCTCGAGCTTCAGAAAGCAGCGACCAGGAAGCCTATCCCCAAGTGCAAGCATGGGGACGGTGGGCGAATAGACGACTGAATCCGCGATGCGCTCACGCGCAGACCGAATGTTGGCGAGATCTACCATGGGTTAATGGTACCGGCTGCGGCCGGGATAAAGGAATCCCCTACGTGGCGTGCAGCAAAGCACGACGCATTGTGGGGCTTTGTGCACCCGAAATTTCCAGCATACCCCGACTGATCCTGGAGGTCGAAAATTCGAGATTGCTGGCACCAACAAGAAGCAGGCGGTGAGGCCTGCCTGACCGGAGAACGAAATGCCAGCCATCAAAGTACTCGAGAAAAGGACGATCGTCTCGCTCGCCACAATCGCCGCCATAGGGCTAGGCGCAAGTGCCGCGCTCGGGGCACGCCGTAGCCCCACGATCGAGAAGGTCGATTTTGCGAAGACGGTCACGGCCACCACGCCGGTGTACGACGCCACCGTGGCGCCCGCTTCGAATGCGGAGATCAAGGAGTTCCGCATCCCGATCACCGACGAGCGGATCGAGATCGCCGACGACGTGTCGTACGATGGCTGGACCTTCGGCGGCACCGTCCCGGGTCCGGTCATCCGCGCCCGCGTCGGCGACAAGGTTCGCATCAACGTCGTGAACGAGTCGCCGATGCCGCACTCGATCGACTTCCACGCCGCGCAGGTCCCGGCCAACGTGGCGTACCGCACGATCATGCCTAGAGACTCGATCACCTTCGAGTTCACCCCAAGGGTGGCCGGCGCGTTCATGGTGCACTGCGGGACCCCGCCCGTGACCATGCACCTGATGCAGGGAATGTACTTCGCGATGATCGTGGATCCGGCCGATGGCTGGGGCACGAAGGCCGACAAGGAGTTCGTCCTGGTACAGAGCGAATTCTACAGCAAGGCGAATGACGCAAGAGCGAGTGAAAAGGCCGGAGCCGATGCCGAAGGGATGAGCCATGGTCCGAGCGCCGGCGATGTGGATGACGCAGCCCACGGCAAGCCGCAGGCTGTCGAGATCCCGGCCGCGATCCCCGACTACAACGCGGCCATGAAGAAGGACGCGAGCTACGTAGTCTTCAACGGGCGGGCCTTTCAGTACAAGGCGCACCCCCTGAAGGTGGACGAGGGCGATCGCGTGCGGATCTTCGTGGTGAACGCTGGACCGAGCTTCACGAGCGACTTCCACATCGTCGGGGCGATCTTCGACCGCGTCTATCCCGACGGCAACCCGGCACACGTGCTGGAGGGCGTCCAGACCTACGGGATCCCTGCGGGCGGCGGCGCGGTGTTCGAGGCGGTATTCGACAAGGACGGCAGCGGCACCGGACTCTACCCCTTCGTGACGCATGCCTTCGCCGACGCGGAGAAGGGTGCGGTCGGGATGATCCAGGTGGGTACGCCGACGCAGTTCGCGACGATGTCGCACTGATCCCGGGCGCCAGGGGCCCGAAGTTCCTCACCACACTGAAGGCTGGCCTTGCGGCGGCGGTCCCCCAGCGGACCGCCGCCGTTCGCATGGGAAGTACGCCGGAGCCGCGGCGGGGAACCATATAGCATGGGAGCCACATATAGATTCAGGCGGGTGTGTAGAAGCGTCGCCGATACGAAACCGCCAGGTGATGCACTACCCGCCCGGAAACTCAACAAGCGAGATGACCATGGGACCAAGGATCGATATCGCCAAGGCGGCTCCCGCCGCCGCGCACGCCATGCTCGGACTGGAGAAATACAATCACGAGAGCGGTCTCGAGGCATCGCTCCTGGAGCTGGTGAAGATGCGCGCTTCGCAGATCAACGGGTGCGCCTACTGCCTGGACATGCACAGTAAGGACGCGCGCGCGGGCGGCGAGACGGAGCAGCGCCTCTACGTGCTCGATGCCTGGCGCGAAGCACCGTTCTACTCCGATCGCGAGCGAGCGGCGCTGGCGTGGACCGAGGCGATCACGCTCATCAGCGAGGGCGGTATCTCGGACGAGCTGTTCGAAGCCACACGAAAGCAATTCTCCGAGAGCGAGCTGGTGGCGCTCACGATGGCGATCATCACCATCAACGGGTGGAACCGTCTCGCCATACCCTTCCGGAGCTACGAGGTCGGAAGCTACCAGCCGCAGAAGCAAGACGCCGCGGCCACCGCGAGGCCGAACGGCGCGCACGCTGGATCCGCCTCCACCGCATCCTGATTCCCGGCCCGGAACCAGAACAGGACGATCATGCTCTTCGTGGACAACGGCGGCATCACCGATGCCCAGCACAACCTGGCACTGGAGGAGTACGTCCTCCGCAACAAGCTGGGCCAGGAGGATGCGCTTCTCTTTTACGTGAACGAGCCCGCGATCATCATCGGTCGCAATCAGAACACGATCGAGGAGATCGACCCCGACGTCGTGGCTGCGCGCGGGATCCGGGTGGTACGGCGGGTATCCGGTGGTGGCGCCGTGTACCACGATCTCGGAAACCTCAACTTCAGCTTCATGACGCGCGACGTGAGCGGGCGCTTCAACCGGTACGACAAGTTCAACGGGCCGGTAGTGGACGTGCTCCGCTCACTGGGCGTCCCCGCGGAGATCGGGGGGCGCAACGACATTCTCGTGGAAGGACGGAAGATTTCCGGTAACGCGCAGTTCGCGAGCCACGACAGGATGTTCAGTCACGGTACGCTCCTCCTCGACTCCGACCTCGACCACATCACCGCCGCGCTGCGTCCGCGTCCCGGAAAGGTGGAATCGAAGGGTATGAAGTCGATCCGCAGCCGCGTCGCCAATATCAGCGAGTTCCTCGGAGCTCCGATCGATGTGAACGAGTTGCGTGACCTGATCCTCGAGCGACTCTTCGGCACGCGCGATCGCTCGCGCATCCCCAGTATCCCGCTCGACGAGGCCGACCACCGCGCCATAGCCGAGCTGCTCGAGAAGAAGTACCGTACGTGGGAGTGGAACTACGGCCAGAATCCACCCGCCAATGTCGAGCGCTCCCACCGCTTCCCCGCCGGTGAGATCGACGTTCGCCTCTTCATCGAGGATGGCCGCATCCGCTCGATTCGCATCTTCGGCGACTTCATGGGCCAGCACGATGTCCACGACATCGAAGAGCGCCTCATCGGTCTCCCCTACGATGCCTCCGCGATCACCGCCGCCCTCTCCGACCTCGACCTCTCTCTCTATTTCGGCGCGATCGAACCCGAAGCAGCGATGCGGCTGGTGAAGCCCTGATTGAGAACGGGCCAGGGCCGACGGGGTCAGGTCTTTAATTTCGAGCCGTATGGGCTACTGCCCATAC
>JBIQMO010000058.1:0-18286 GCA_044463245.1 Gemmatimonas aurantiaca | reverse complement strand
CCGTATGGGCTGCAGCCCATACGGCTCGAAATTCAAGACCTGACCCCGTCTTCACTGTTACTGGCTCTCCCTTCTCCTGGACCAGTGACTGCGCGGGGGGGAGGGGCGGGCACGACGCTCGAGGAGGTCGCGATAGTAGGCGGCGATGCGTGAACGCACCGTTGCCTCGGTATCGTCAGCTGCGGCCTGGAATGGCGCGTATCGATGTTGATCGCCGGTCACCGCGAACCACCACCACGATTCGGTGCGGCTGCCGTGCGGCTGCTCGACGTTGCAGGTGAACGTGCGGCCGCCATCTTCGAAGTTTATCTCCTGAATCATCTGCGTCTCCGTCGGGAACGATATTCAATCTAGCCGGGTGCGCAGCCGAAGTGTTGCGAACCGCCAACAACCGGCGGGTGGGCGGCACCGGTCACTCGGTGGTGCGCTTGGAGGGATGCACGAGCGAGGGCTCGTGTACTCAGATCGATTCGTGAAATCGCACGCAGGCGTTTCTCGATCGCACGCTGCACCCGGGAAAGGAGGCAGCGAGTACGACCTACGGGCGACCAGACCGACGGGCGACTGAAACGATCGCATGCGCGAGGTAGCCTCGGTTGGTGGCCGACGCTACCTCTGCGCTCACGGTTCCGTCGAAGTGCTCCTCCTACTGCTCTCCCCGCTGCGCCGTCGGAGGGAGCATTCCGTTGAGCCTCAGCTCCGTGGCGGCGAGGCTGTAGTGGTCGCCCCAGTCTTCGGCGAGCCCGAGCACCGCTGCGGCGCGTGAGACCTTCCGACCACCGAAGAAGGGAACCTCCTCGGCGAGATTGCTGTCGCTGAGGTTGGCGAGTGCGGTGTGACAGTACTCGAATGACTGCTCGAGAGCGGATACCAGCTTCTCCTTCGCGTCGCCCGGCTCCAGCTTCGAGCGTTCCGGTGGCTTGCTTCCGGCTATAGTGGCGCACATGAAGTCGTTGGCCCCCGCCACGTGCAGCACCAGCTTGCCGAAGCTCATCTGCGCGGGCGTGGGCGCGTAGCTGTACTTGTCGGCCGGCATCTCCTTCGCTGCAGCGATGAGGTTCGACTCTGCCTGCCCGAGCGATTCGCGAAGTGCATCGGATACGGGGTTGCTCGACGACGCACCGCCACTCGATGTCGAGCTGCCGGCGCTCGACCCGCCGGACGCGGAGCCGCGCGGCTGCTGCGCGGCGGCGAGCGCGGGGGTGATCGCCAGAGCCGGAACCACGAGAGCGGAGGTGAGGAATCCAATCAGCCTGTTGCGCATGGATACTCCCCTGATGAAAGTTGAATGCCTGACACCATCATACTTCGGAGACCTCCTTCAGCATGCGCTCCAGGCGCGTCCTGACCTCTTCCGCCAGGGGGCGGAGCTCCTCGTTGTCGGAGAGCCCGAGTGCTTCCACTGGATCGAGCGCTGCCACGACGCTGTTTCCCGGTTCATCGTCAGCGTACACGACCACGTTGCAGGGGAGGAGCAGTCCCAGCTCGTGCTCGAGCGTGAGGGCGCGGTGCGCGAGTTGGGGGTTGCACGCTCCGAGTATGACGTACGGACGGAAGGTCACGTCGAGCTTCTGCTTGAGCGCCGTAGCCATGTCGATCTCGGAGATGATGCCGAACCCCTCGTGTGCGAGCGCCTTGCGTGTGCGGTCGAGCGCCAGCTCGAAGGGAAGCTCCATGGTCGTGCGCATTCCGTATCGAGTGCTCTGTTCGACCATCGATTCCTCCGGTGGCTGGCCCGTGCTTCGGTAGTGCGTCTTCCGATGAAAGAGGCCTGCACGTTCCTTGCCGGATAGCCTCGCTTCCATGCCAGCGCGGCGGGTGCTGGCGAAACACCGTCGAATCTGCTAGACATGATGCTCTACCTCGGCCTACACGGAGGACACGATGCAAGTCGATACGCACAGGCCGCTGCGACGGTCGCGCTCGAACCGGATGGTGGCGGGTGTGATCGCGGGGCTCGCCAACTACGTGGGGATGGATGTCACCCTCGCCCGGGTCCTCTACGTGGTGCTCTCGGCAATCTCCGCTGCCTTCCCGGGATTGCTCGTCTACGTCCTCCTCTGGATCGTGATACCGGAGGGAGAGTGATCGCGCCGTGACGGGAAACGGCTACCTGGTGATGAAGAGCCTCCACGTGCTGGCCGTGGTGATCTTCCTCGGCAACATCATCATCGGGATCTTCTGGAAGCTCTACGCGGACCGCTCGCGGGATCCGCGCATCATCGCGCATACGATGGCGGGAATCATTCGCGCGGATCGCTGGTTCACGATGCCCGGCGCCATTCTTCTCGTGGTCTTCGGCTTCGGAGCCGCGGGCATTGGCCGCGTCTCGCTCGGATCGCCCTGGATCACCTGGTCGATCGTACTGATAGTGGTATCGGCCCTGGCCTTCATGGTCAGGTTGGCGCCACTTCAGCGCCGCATCCTCGCCGTGGCGCGCGCCGCGGTTGACGGTGGCGAGTTCGACGCTGCAACATATGCCCGCCTCTCCGCGAGCTGGGCGCTCTGGGGGAGCGTCGCGACGATCGCCCCGCTCATCGCCCTCGTACTCATGGTCTTCAAGCCAGCGTGATGATAACGAATAATCGGTGGTACCGAGCGGCGTTCACCGCGCCGATGCTCTCCTTATGCACTATACTCGTGGCGGGCGGCTGTCACGGTGGAGGTAAACCCTCCGGCTCTCCGAGAGCTGCGGCAACGGATAGCGTGACCAGCTTCATCCGCGTCAACCAGCTCGGCTATCTCCCGTCCGGCCGCAAGGTGGCGGTGGTCTGCTCGCTCGCTCCGGCGGAGATCGGCACCTTCGAGGTGGTGGACGGCGCCGGTAAACGCGTCTTCGGCCCGGCACGGGCAGCGAAGGAGCGAGCCTTCGGACCGTGCACTGAGACCTACCGGCTAGACTTCTCGGCGCTCACCACCGAGGGCGGCTATCGCGTCACCGCGAGCGGCCTCACGTCGCGACCCTTCACGATATCCGCGAAGGCGTACGCCGGTGCAGCAGACACGCTGCTGTACTACATGCGCCAGCAGCGCTCGGGGTACAATCCGGTTTTCCGCGACTCGGTGCACACGCACGATGGGATCATCGTGGACGACTCGGCGCGCGCCGGCCAGTACATCCCGGCGAGCGGAGGGTGGGCGGATGCCTCGGATTACCTGCAGTACGTGACGACGTCGGCCACCGCCACATTCCAGATGATGCTGGCCTATCGGGAGAACCCGCACGCCTTTGGCGATGAGTTCGCGGCGAGCGGACTCCCGGGCGCCAACGGGATCCCCGATGTGCTCGACGAAGCGCGCCACGGCCTCGAGTGGCTCACGCTCCTCTTCCCGGGCGACGGCAACGTCTACAACCAGGTAGCCGACGACCGCGACCACCAGTTCTGGGATCTACCCACTACCGATTCCGTGGACTACGGGTGGGGGAAGGGCGGTGCGCGTCCCGTGTATCCGTGCACCGGCCGTCCGCAGGGGCTGTTCAAGCACAAGAACCGCTCGGACGGCCTCGCGTCCACCGCGGGGAAGTACGCGTCCGCCTTCGCGCTCGGCTCGCAGCTCCTGAAGGATCGCGATCCCGAATTCGCGCAACTACTCGCCGAGCGTGCGCGACAGGCGTACGAGATCGGCCGGGAGCACCCAGGCGTCTGCCAGACCGCGCCGGGCACGGCCCCGTACTTCTACGAGGAGGACAACTGGACGGATGACATGGAGCTGGGCGCTGCGGAGCTGTTCTCGCTGACCGGCGACAGCGGCTACATCCGCCAGGCCATCGAGTATGCGGCGCGCGAGCCAGTGACGCCGTGGATGGGCGCGGACACCGCCAGACACTACCAGTGGTTCCCCTGGTACAACGCTGGCCACTACGCGATCTGGCGCAATGGCGACGCGAGCACGAAGCGCGTGATGGCCGACTACTATCGCCGCGGCATCGAGCGCGTGGTCGCGCGCGCCGACAACGGCTTCCGCATCGGCATCCCGTTCATCTGGTGCTCCAACAACCTGATGACATCTTTCGCAACGCAGGCGCACCTCTACCGGAAGATGACCGGCGACGATCGCTACCTCGAGTACGAGACCGCCGCGCTCGACTGGCTCTTCGGCGTGAACCCCTGGGGCGTCTCGATGGTGGTAGGCCTTCCCGCAGGCGGCGTGACCGCGCAGGACCCACACTCGGTAGTCGCCGACAAGCTCGGCGTGGACAAGATCATGGGCGGCCTCCTCGATGGTCCCGTCTACCGCTCGATCTTCCAGAACCTGAAAGGCATCTCCCTCCACGACGCCGACGAGTACGCCCCCTTCAACACCGGCTTCATCGTCTACCACGATGACATCGGCGACTACTCCACCAACGAGCCGATCATGGACGGCACGGCGAATCTGACGTACCTGCTCGGAGCGATGGATAGAGCGGAGCCGACCGAGCCGACGGGGTCAGGTCATTAATTAGCCGACGGGGTCAGGTCTTTAATTTCGAGCCGTATGGGCTGCAGCCCATACGGCTCGAAATTAAAGACCTGACCCCGTCGGCTCCTCAGTATTTCGCCACCCCCGGATCTACATCGTCGCTCCACCGCGTGATTCCGCCGGCGAGATTGGTCACGTTCTGGAAGCCGGCGTCGAGGAGTTGGCGGACGGCTCTGGCGCTGCGGCCCCCGCCCTTGCAGTGGACCACTATCTCACGTGAGCGGTCGAGGGTGGGCAGCGCTTCCGCGAGTGTGCCCAGCGGGATCAGTCGGGCGCCCGGGATTCGAGCGATCTCCCACTCGTGCGGCTCGCGGACGTCGATGATGTCTATGTCGTCGCCGCGGGCTATGCGCGCGGCGAGGTCCGAAGGCGTGATCTCCGGCACAGCATTGGCACGCGCTTCGGCGGCGGCCTTGCGCACGCCGCAGAACTCCTCGTAGTCGATCAGCTCCTTCAGCTCGTGCGTTCCGCACGCGGGGCAATCGGGATCGCGCTGCAACTTGAGAGTCCGGAACTGCGCGCGCAGCGCGTCCACCAGGAGCAGGCGTCCAACGAGCGGCTGGCCGATGCCGAGAAGGAGCTTGATCGCTTCCGTCGCCTGCAGCATGCCCACCAGTCCCGGAAGCACGCCGAGCACTCCGCCCTCCGCGCAACTCGGGACGAGTCCCGGAGGCGGCGGCTCGCGGAAGAGGCAGCGGTAGCAGGGGCCCGTCTCGGTAGCGAACACCGATACCTGTCCTTCGAAGCGGAAGATGCTCCCGTACACGTTCGGGATCCCGCTCAGCACGCACGCGTCGTTGACGAGGTAGCGCGTGGGGAAGTTGTCCGTGCCATCCACCACGACGTCGTAGCCGCGTAGAATCTCGAGTGCGTTCTGCGATGTGAGCCGCGTGTCGTACGTCTCGACGTGCACGTGCGGGTTCACATCGGCGATCCGGTCGCGCGCCGAGTCGAGCTTCGGCCGGCCGAGGTCCTTCGTTCCGTGGATCACCTGGCGGTGCAGGTTTGTGAGATCCACCAGATCGAAGTCCACGAGGCCGAGGTGCCCCACGCCCGCGGCGGCGAGGTAGAGACCGAGCGGGGAGCCGAGTCCACCCGCGCCCACGAGCAGGACGCGTGACGCCTTCAGGCGTCGCTGCCCCTCGAGCCCCACCTCGGGGATGATGAGATGCCTGCTGTAGCGCAGCACCTCCTCGTTGTCGAGCTCTGGCAGCTCGGCGATCCGCTTCGCTACCGGGTCGATGACCACTTCGGTCGCGCTCATTCCTTCACCCTCCAGCCACTGTCGGTACGATGATCAACTCGTCGCCATCGGTCGCGGGCGCCGCGAAGCCGCCGCGAAAGCGGATGTCCTCGTCGTTGAGGTAGAGCGTGACGAAGGGATATGGCTTTCCCGCTTCGTCGCGCAGACGCGGGCCGAGTGCGGGAAAGCGCGTGATGATGTCGTCGATCGCGTCGCCGACGGTGTCGCCTTTCGCCTCGATGGACGGCTGGTCTGCGGCAAGCCGCGCCAGCAGGTTGGGTAGATGCACGGTGATGCTCACTTCGTCACCTCGTATTGGATGAAATATGTGACGTTCCCGAATGTTCCGCTGACGTAGCGTTAGCGGAGCCGCCTGCGGCCAGGTGCTCCACCTCGAGCCCGCGCGGGTATGGGTCGGAGACGAACGGCGTGGCCGTGACGCCGTGCGCGCTCCACGCGCTCACCATCGCGGCGGCTGCGCCCTCCGCGCTTCGCGAATCGGAGACGGCGACGATCGCCGATCCCGAGCCGCTCAGCGTGGCGCCGATCGCTCCGGCACCCCGTGCCGCATCCACGACATCGTCGTAGCCGCGGACCAGCGAGCGACGGTAGGGAATGTGCAGCGGGCCCTCGAGCCCCGCGGCGAGAAGTTTCGGATCGCCGCGCTCGAGGCCGAGAACGAGAGCGGCGCTCGCGGCTGCGGCGACACGGGCATCGCCGTGCCCCATGGACGCGGGGAGCGCCGCGCGCGCCAGATGGGTGTCGACCGCGAAGTCGGGGATGGCGAAGGCGAGTCGCAGCGATGGATGCACGGCTATCGGAGCGAGCACGAGCCCTCGCGCACCGGAGAGGGTGGCGAACACCGCACCTCCTAGCAGACATGGCCCCACATTATCGCCATGCCCTTCGATATCGGCGCAGAGCTTCCCGATCACCTCCTCCGGGAGTCCGAGCGCGAGCAGAGCGTTGGCCGCAGCGGCACCGGCGAGGAGAGCCGCGGCGGATGATCCGAGGCCGCGCCCCACGGGAATCGACGAATCGACGTCGAACACCACTCCGCGAGGCACCTCTCGCTCTGCTGCTTCACAGGCGATGGCGAAGCCGCGGTAGATCAGATCATCACCAGGCGCACCGGCGAGCACGCCCACGGTTCCGCGGCGGGTGAAGCGCACCGCATCGGTTACGTCGCTCGCGAGGCGAGCCTCGACCTGGAGCCGGCGATCCAGGGCGATCCCCACGCAGTCGAAGCCGCCGCCAAGGTTGGACGTGGAAGCGGGAGCACGAACGCGGACCGCTGTCATACCTGAGCCGTCACGAGCGCCGCGACTTCGCGCAAACGTGCGTCGATGACTGGCGACTCGGGGATAGCTCCCTCGAGCGCCTCGACCGTCTTGAGCCCGTTCCCGGTGATGCAGAGTACGACTTCGTCGTCCGGCGCGAAGCGTCCCTCCGCGGACAGCGCGAGCGCGGCCGCTACCGTCGCCCCGCCGGCCGTCTCGGTGAAGATCCCGGCGTCTTCCGCCAGTATGCGAATTCCTTTCACGAGCTCCTCATCGCTCACGTGTGCCGCCCACCCGCCGCTCTCGATCATGGACCGGGCGGCGTAGCGCCCGTCGGCGGGATTGCCGATCGCGATGGAGCGCGCGATGGTGTGCGGTATCTCCGGAGTGAGCTCGCCGCCGTCGCGCACGAGTCGCGCGATCGGTGCGCACCCCGATGCCTGTGCACCGAAGATGCGCGGCGGCGCGCCCTCCACCAGCCCCGCCTTCGAGAACTCGCCGAAGCCCTTCCGCAGCTTGCTCACGAGCGAGCCGCCCGCCATGGGAGCCACGACCGCCGTGGGGAGCCGCCAGCCGAGCTGCTCGGCGATCTCGAACGCCATGGTCTTGGAGCCCTCGCCGTAGTACGCGCGCAGGTTGACGTTCACGATCCCCCAGCCGAAGCGATCGGCCACCTGGGCGCAGAGCCGGTTCACGTCATCGTACGTCCCTCGCACTCGCACGAGCCTGGGCGCGAAGACACTCGTGGCCACGATCTTTCCGACCTCCAGGTCGTGAGGGATGAATATCCACGCCTCGAGTCCTTCGCGCGCCGCCTGTGCCGCCACCGCGTTGGCGAGGTTGCCGGTCGACGCGCAGCCTACCGTCCGGATCCCGAATGCTGCCGCGGCATTGAGCGCCGCGGCCACCACCCGGTCCTTGAACGAGAGCGACGGATGCGAGACACTGTCGTTCTTGACCCACGCGCGCGCGACGCCCAGGCGCCTCGCGATGCGCGGTGCTTCCACGAGCGGCGTCCATCCCACCTGGTGCGCACAGGTGGGCTCGCCCTCGAAGGGGAGCCATTCGCGGTAGCGCCAGAGCGATGCGGGCCTGGCCGCTATCGTGGCGCGGTCGGGGAGCGAGCGCCACTCGTCGTACGCCGGCTCGAGCGGACCGAGACATTCGAAGCAGAGCGCCTGCGGCGCGGCGTCGGTAGTCCGTCCGCAGTTGCGGCAGCGCAGCGCGAGTGCACGCAGGGGAGCGTGCGTCTCGGCGCGCGTACTGGTGCCTTCGGCGATGGTAGTCATCGTGCCGACGCTCCCGCCACAGCGAACGCGGTTGCCCGCGAGCGCGGCTCGCGCGCACCGCGAATCTCCGCTTCCTTGTCGGGCGTGGTCTGGTAGCAGTGCTCGGGGCCGGGGAAGCGGAGTGCTCGCACATCGGCCGCGTACTCGCCGATGGCGCGCTCGATCTCGCGCCCGATCTCGGCGTAGCGCTTCACGAAGCGCGGCGCGATGTCGCCCACGAAGGAACCGAGAACGTCGTGCGAGATGACGAGCTGGCCATCCACGTGCGGTCCGGCACCTATTCCGTACACGAGCACGTTCACCCTCTCGCGCACGAGCGCCGCGGTCTCCGCCGGCATTGCCTCGAGGAGGATCGCGAAAGCGCCGGCCTCCTGCAGCGCGAGCGCGTCGTCCACGATTCGCTCGGCATCGGCGAGAGTCTTCCCCTGCACCCTGAACCCGCCGAGCTGCGCGAGATTCTGCGGTGTGAGACCGAGGTGGCCCATCACGGCTATCCCCGCGTCGGTCATCGCGCGCACGCGGCTCGCTATGCGAGCGCCGCCCTCGCACTTCACGGCGTCGCAGCCGGCCGAGCCGACGAACGCGCCTGCGCTGCGCACCGCCACCTCATCCGACGGCTGGTACGAGAGGAAGGGAAGGTCGCCGACCACGAAAGCCCGCTTCGCTCCGCGCGTCACCGCACGCGCGAAGGTCAGCATCTCGTCGAGGCCGATTCCAAGGGTATTGGGGAGGCCGAGCATCGTCATCGCGGCCGAGTCGCCGACGAGGAGCATGTCGGCACCCGCGCGATCGGCGAAGGTCGCCGTGGGATAATCGTAGGCGGTGATGAAGACCGCTTTCTCGCCTCTAGCTCGCAGCCCCGCGAGGGTGGCGAGCGTAACCTTCTTCGTGGACGTGGGCATCTCTACCTCGTGATCGTGAAACGCGACGCCCGGCGCGCACTCTCCGCGGGCGAGGGAAAAAAGAACGGCCGCTCCATTCTGGGAGCGGCCGGGGAAGCTGCGAGCGCGTGGTACACGGATCAACGGATGCGCCAATGCCTCCCCGGCGGCCTCATGGCGTGGGTCATGGTCATGGTGCACATCGCCATGGCGAACGACGCTGCGCCCTGGCCGGTGTGAATCCGGGTTGCCTGCATCTCTACGCTGTGCATCGCGCTCTGTATCTCGGGTTGCACGTAGGGTGAATCGTGTGAATATGGTGGCTGCAAAATCAAAAGCCCGGGTGACATGCCCGGGCGGTTCGCTTTTTAGCATTTCGTTTAACGTGGCTGCAATACGCGGGCAAATGACCACGGGCGTTCAGTTGTGGGGTGCACTTTACATTGCGCCGCCTTCGATGTCAAGCGGTAGCGCGCAACCGGCGGTCGCCGTCGACCGCCGGAGCACGCAACTCGTTCACCGCAGCGCCACCATCTCGGTGGATTGCACCGTCATTTCGGTGCCCTCCGGAAGTACCGCCTGCACCTCGCCCGTGCCGAGCGAGATAGCCGTACCAGCGGCCGCACCTAGGAGACCGCCCAGCGCTATCTTGCCGAGGCTCGCGTCACCGAGAATCGCGCCGAGCGCCGCGCCCGCGGCCGCGCCGATCCCCGCCTTCTTCAGCGTCTCTTCGCGCGTGTCTCCGCCCTGCGTCTTGAGATCGGTATTGGTGATCTTCGCGTTGAAGGCGTAAGCCTGACCGTTGATCGTCAGCGTGTCGAAGTCGAGCTTGATGGCTGCCTGGTCGCCCGCATGCTCCGAAGCGTGCAGACCAGTGACCGTGCCGTGCAGAACGGCTCCCTTCGGAACCACGACCTGACCGTCCGTTGTGTTCAGCGGCTCGGCGACGGAGGCTGTGAAGCTGTCACCGACTTTGCTGTCCGCCGTGCCAAGCGTCTGATCGAGCGTTACCTTGAGCGTCGTCCCGACGGGGATCGAGCTGGTGTTCGTCGGAAGGGGCGTCGTTACGACATCGCCTCCCGATTCCACCTGCGCCGTCCGCGCGCATCCGGCCGCCGCGAGCAGCGCTACTGCGATACCGGCTATGGATCTGTACATGATCTTCCCCTCGTGTTTGGAGGCCTCGTCCACCGAGGCCATGAGTACGTCGCTGGGAAAAGCAAGTTGCAGACCGCCAACCGGTGCGGCGCCGGATACTGCAGCAGGCGCTGGCGAGCACGAGCGCTTCTGAACGGATGTCTGTTGCCGCCCCACTCGTGGGCTGGTGAGATGGATCACGATCACACTGGAGGAACGACGATGAAGTCTGCCTGGCGCAGCTTGGGGATCGGGCGCGGATCGCGCTCTTCGAGGGCGCTCGCGCGCCTCGCGTGTATCGGTGTTCTGGTCGCCGGCGTCGCGTGCGCCGCCGGGGGATCGGCTGCCGAGCAGAGCGCCGATGCTCCGAAGGGATCGCTCCTCATAGTCGGCGGAGGACCGCAGCCGGACGAGCTGGTGCAGCGCTTCGTCGATCTGGCCGGCGGGGCGGGGAAGGCTCGAATCGTGGTCTTCGCGATGGCGAGCGAGTACGGACTGGAGGGAGGCGAGGAGAAGGCCGAGGATCTGCGCAAGCTCGGCGCGAGCGCGATCAACGTGTACATCACTCGCGAGCAGGCTGACCAGGATTCCATCGTCCACCTGCTGGATGATGCTACGGGGGTCTGGTTTGGCGGAGGTGATCAGTCGCGTCTCACGCGCGCGATCGGTGGGACGAAGGTCGAGGAGGCGATCCACGAGCGCTACCGCGCCGGTGCCGTGGTGGGCGGCACTTCCGCGGGCGCCGCGGTGATGTCCACACCCATGATCACCGGCGACGAGCGCCACCCCGGTGGCGCGCGCCCGGACACGACCGATTTCTTCAAGATCATCGCGCGCGACGACATCATCACCAGCGAAGGCTTCGGCCTCATCGATGGGGCCATCGTCGATCAGCACTTCCTGCGACGCAAGCGCCACAACCGTCTCATCAGCGCCGTGCTCGAGCATCCGAAGCTGCTCGGCATCGGTATAGACGAGTCCACGGCACTCCTCGTGCAACCGGACGGGATGTGGAACGTGCTCGGAGCGAGCGCGGTGGTGGTGTACGACGCACGCAATGCCGCCATAACCGACGCAGCGGCGCCGACGCTGGGCGCGTCCGGGATCATCATGCACGTCCTTCCCGCGGGGAGCAGCTTCGATCCGCGAACCGGGAAGGCGGCGCTCCCGGCCGTGGCTGAATGAACGAGGAGGCGAGCGATGGCCAACTGGAAGAACGACATTCTCCGCGATCCATATGACTTCAGCGAGGTCTTCTCCAGGCAGCGAGGGAGCCGCTACGGCTCCACTCCCGACGTGCGCCCTCCGTACATGGCGAGCTACGGCCTGCACGGCTACGACCCCGATGCCAACTGGGCGGCCGCGCGCAGGTCGTCCTGGGGCGTGCGCGCCGCGTACGGGCCGGGGCGCTATGGGATCGAGGGGCGACCGGGCGTCAACCGCGTCGGTGGCTTCGGCTCCGAGGGCGGCTACGGCGAAGCGGGGCTTGGCGCATCGCGCTATGGGACGGCGCGTGTCGCCGCCGGAGTGGGGGGCTCGTACGGAGCGGGCGGCTTCGAGGGGCGCGGCCCCAGGGGTTACACTCGCCGGGATGCGCGCATCGAGGAGGATGTCAACGAGGCGCTCACGCGCGATCCCACGCTGGATGCGAGCGACATCGAAGTCCGCGTGAATGGCGGGGTGGTGGAGCTCAGCGGTACGGTAGCCGACAGGTGGGCGAAGCGGCGTGCGTACGACGACGCCGAGGATTGTTCGGGAGTTCGCGAGGTCCACAACCGGCTGAAGGTGGGGAGTGCGGCCGGAGGGAGAGCGTGAGACCATGCCGCTGACGCGCGACGACGTTCGCGACGCGATCGAGCGAGGTGGCGAGGAGCAGATGCAGCTCCTCAGGAAGCATCACGAGGAAGCCTACCCGAAAAGTCGGCCGACACCGGGCGATGTAGCGAGTGGCGAGGCGGAGCGCCTCAATACCATCGGGCTGGGAGAAGACACCGCTTTCTCGCTCGTGGAATCGCGGGTGGAGCGAGTGGGCGACGAGGTTCGCCTGGTCCACGTCTTCGAGTACAAGCCAAAAGGTGTACGGCTCCTCACGGAACCGTACACCAACTACGGCTAGAGACGCAGGGTGGGGCGGCTACGCCGTCCTCAGCGAGGCGAGCCGGGCATCTTCATGTGCATCTCCATCTTCTTGTACGAAGAAGGTGGAGCGAAGAGCGATGCGTCGAGTGTCTTTGGTTCCACTTTCGTGGCGACCAGCGCGACCTCGTCGCCCTCATCCTTGTGCATGACCACCTTGAGGGGGAAGGAGTCCTTGCCGATCGCCCGCTGCCACGCGGATGCGTCGCCGATGGACCTGTTGTCGAATGCCATGAAGCCGCCCAGGTCCCTCGCGAGACAGACGTCCACCTGACCCTTCTCTTCCTTCACGGTCCAATACTCGCACTCGTGGCCGGCCACCACTTCCGACTTCCCGGTCCTGGTGGGTTCGACGTTGGAGGCGGATTGATCGACGTTGTCCAGACCGGACAGCGTCATCTCCATGTAACTCTTCTGCTCCGGCATGAGCATGTACATCTTGTGCGAAGCCGGGTCCATGATCATCGCGCCGTGTCTGCTATCGCTGTTCATGTCGATACGGACGAGTCCCTGGCGAACGGAGTACTGGAAGGTCTGACCTCCATCGGTCTGAAAGGTGACCACACCCTGGAACTGCTTCGTGCCCTGTCCGTGCGCGACGGCCGGCGCAGCGATGGCCGCGATGGCGAGGACCGTCCCGTAGATCGAAGTACGCATGAATGACGAGCCCATTGCTCGAACCTCGCGATGAGATGTTCGGTTTGACGGTGCCGCGACGGAGAGAGTACGCGCGCACCGGGTGGGGCGGCGCTCTCCATACCGCTAGGCATATCGCTATTTTACACCAGAGAACCCAATCGAGGCCAGGATCCCCCACATGAATCGACTCCAGAAACTCCACGACGCCGGACAGTCGATCTGGCTCGACTTCATCGATCGCGAGATGCTCCGGAACGGCGAGCTCGAGCGCAGGATCGCCGAGGACGCACTCACCGGGATGACATCGAACCCGACCATCTTCGAGAAGGCGCTGGCCGAAGGCACGGCATACGATGAGCAGCTCGCCGGCGCTCCCGGCAGCCTTTCGGCCTGGGATCGCTTCGAGCTCATCGAGACCGATGACGTACGGTCGGCGTGCGACATCTTCGAGCCTGTCTACGCGCGAACTGGCGGCGCGGACGGCTTCGTCTCGATAGAAGTATCGCCGGCCTCGGCACACGACACGGACGCGACCGTGCTCGAGGCGTGCCGGCTCTGGGCGATGGTCGGGCGCCCCAACGTCATGATAAAGGTGCCGGGCACGAAGGAGGGGGCGGTCGCCGTCAAGCGGCTCACCACCGAGGGCGTGAACGTGAACATCACGCTGCTCTTCTCGCGCGCGGCGTACGACGCGGTGATCGAGGCGTACCTGAGCGGGCTCGAGGAGCGAGTCGCGGCGGGGAAGCCGATCCACCAGATATCGTCGGTGGCGTCGTTCTTCGTGAGCCGCGTCGATACCGAGGTGGACAAGCGCCTGGACGCGAAGATCGAGAGCACCACCCCAGCCGCGGCCGAGCGGCTGAAGAAACTGAAGGGACGCATCGCGGTGGCCAACGCGAAGCTCGCGTACGCGCTCTTCCGCGAGCGCTTCCAGGGACCGCGCTGGGACGCGCTCGCCGCGCAGGGCGCGCGACTGCAGCGTCCGCTCTGGGCGAGCACGAGCACCAAGAACCCCGCCTACCGCGACGTGATGTACGTGGAGGATCTCATCGGCCCGGACACCGTCAACACGATGCCGCCGGCGACCATCGAGGCCTTCCGCGACCATGGCCAGATAGCGCAGACCGTAGACACGAACATCGACGGCGAACGGAAGCTCATCGCCGAGCTCGAGGATTTCGGGATCTCGCTCGAGAGCGTAACGGACAAGCTGCTCGTGGACGGACTCGAGAGCTTTCAGAAGTCCTTCGACTCGCTGCTGGCGCGCATCCAATCGAAGAGCAGCGAGCTGGCGAAGACGGCGGGATGAAGAGCGGAGCGCTCAGGGCTCCTTCCACCACCCGCCGGTAACTGCGGTGGCGTTGAAGTCGGTCCACGGGGGGAGCGTGCGTCTGAGCGCGGCTGCCTCCGTGGTCGTCGTGAAGCGGCTCGCGGCTGCATGGATCGTCAAACGCTCGCTCCCGCTCACGCTGAGCGAGAGGAGCAGCCCGGTGTCCGGTGGCGCCACCCAGTCGAGTCGCTGGTAGGAGCCCGCTGACTCTTTCCCCTGCTGCTGCGTCGGGAGGGGAATCGGGCTGGGCGCCGCCAGCCGCCACTCGAGACGCTGGGCATCCGGCGTCGTGATGCTGATTCGATAAGCGCCCTTCGAGCGCACCCGGAGGGTGACCGTGCGGGACGTGGCGGAACCCATGCTCGCCGCGCTGTCGACTTTCTCTCGCACGAGCTCGACGCTCGGCGCGGAGAAGCCGGTGGGACCCGCGGGTGCCGCGAACTCGAGTGAACGCTCGCTGGACCCGGGAGCCGGCCGCATCGCGCTGTCGGCTGCCAGTGCCAGGCGCGGTGTCAGGTAGTCCATCCCGTACACTCGCAGCGATCCTTCGTCGTCGTCCTGGTAGTGCACGACCGCGAGCCGCTGCGCGCGCCGCTCGGTGTAGCGGGGCTGCGAGAGGCTCACGCCCATGAGGAACAGCGCTGCCGCCAGGGCGACGATCGTCGCGCGCCCATGGCGCGCGTCGATTCGCGCTCCCGGGAGGAGCGCGAGCGCGACGGCGGTGGCCGGGACCGCGATAACCGCCGCCAGGACCAGATCGGGAGCGATGGGAATGGGGAGTCGTCCGAAAACCGGGACGAAGAGCATCGCGAGCAGCACGAGGAGTTGGAGCGTGAGCATCCCGGCCGGAAGCGCACCGAGGACGAACCAGAGCCGCCAGCGATGTCCGCGGCGAAGCGCCGCGATCAGGAGTGCCAGCGCGAGCCCCAAGACCCACCAGAGCGCGATGTAAGCGGAGCCGATGCGCTCCAGCGAAAGTATGACGAGTACGATCGTCCAGAGGATCACGAGCGCGCCGTGCGTCGCGTGCGCGCGAGCCTGGAGCTCCGCGTCACGGCCGCCGTGCACGGCCCACTGTACGGCGAGCGCTCCTCCCAGCGCCGCCAAGGCGAAGGCAAATACTCCCCACCACGGGTGCGCATACCACGACATCGGGCGCCCCGCCAGGTACGCCGCAGCCGCGCCCAGTGCGACGGCGGCCAACAGCGCGACGACAGCCGACGCAACGAGTGTCAGGAGCTCGAGCGCAGTCGCGCGCACGGTCATCATACCTCGCGCGATAGCAAGCGCCAACGCCACTATCGCGAGCACCGTCGCGAGGGCAGCCACCACTCGGGCGGTGCGCTCGCCGTAGTGCAGCATGAAGAGCCCGAGCACGTCGTAGTACACCGCCCGGCCACCACCATCTCTCGCCGCGATGGGGCCGGACGCCAGCTCGCGCGCGAGCGCCAGCGCGTTCTCGCCCATCTGCTGCACGCTCCCCGGCGAGACGTTCCACGTGCGGTCGCGCTGCGTGTGGTACGCCCAGCCGCCCCGATAGAGCGCGATGTCGAGCCCCACGAGGTGTCCGAAGTCGCGGTAGATGCGGAAGTCGGTGTCGGACGGGATCGCGCCGCTCTGGAAGATGTCCTGCCCGAGCACCGTACCGTACGGGTAGGGCACCGAGCGCGCGTACTCGGATACCAGCCAGCCACCGCCCACTCCGGCCTGAAAGAGGATGCTCTTCCCGTGCGGGCCGGCGCTCTCGAGGTTGACGAAGGCGCGCACATCGCGGAACCAGGGGTGCCGCACGAAGCCGTGCGAGCCGAGCAACCCCTGCTCCTCGCCATCGTTGATGATCACGATGACCGAATGCTCCAGCTTCGGCCCGGCCGCGAGCGCGCGCACCAGCTCCACCAGCGACGCCACCGCCACGCCGTCGTCGCCCGCGCCGACGCTCTCCACGGGAGTGTCGTAGTGCGCGGAGATGAGGATCGCATCACGCGAGCGTCCGGGGATGCGCGCGAGGACGTTGCGCAGCGTGTAGCCGGTCAGGCGCCGCCCCGTGGCGCGCGCGCCGCTCACCTCCTGTACCTCGGCCTCTACGCCCGGTACCTCGCGCAGCCGGGCGAGCAGGTACGACTCGGCGCGGCGCGCGCCGGGGGTGCCCGACACGCGGTATCCGATGCTGTCTGCCAGGTACGAGAGCACCTTCCACGCGCGCTCGGCGGAGAACTCGGTGAGGGGGATGGAGGCGTGTTTAGCGCGCGGCGGCCGCTCGCGCAATGCAATGAGCGCGAGGAGCCCGCCGATCAGCAGCGTTGCCGCCGCCCAGTAACGTACGGATCGCAAAGCTAGATTGCTCTCTGCCACGCCTGGCTTGCACCGGCAGCGGCTCCCGGATACATCTGCAAATCCTCGCTATCTGAACGCCTCTCAACACGCACTCGTGTCCATAGACAACCTCGCCTGCACCAAGATCGTCTGCACGCTCGGACCGGCATCTTCCTCCCCCAAGGTCATCCGCTCGCTCATCGACGCCGGCATGGACGTGGCGCGGATCAACTTCTCACATGGCACCCAAGATGAGCACGCCGAGGTGATCCGTACAGTACGACGGGTCGCCACCGAGGCGGGGCAGCCGGTGGCCATCCTCGGCGACCTCCAGGGCCCGCGAATACGAGTGGGAACGCTCGCGGAGCCGGTCATGTTGAGCGAGGGGAGCGACGTGGTGCTCACTCCCGAGGATCAGGTGCACCCCGGCGAGATACCGATTACCTACCATGCCCTGGCCGACGACGTGAAGGAGGGCGACCGCGTCCTCATGGATGACGGGCTGATAGACGTGGTGGTGCTGGATGTGGAAGCCCCGCGCGTGCGCACGCGGGTGGTGCACGGCGGTCTCCTGCGCAGCCACAAGGGGATGAATCTCCCCGGCGTCGCGGTCTCGGCGCCGTCCATCACCGAGAAGGATCGCGCCGACGTGGCCTTCGCGGTGGAGGCGGGGCTCGAGTATCTCGCACTCAGCTTCGTGCGCTCGGCGGCGGACATCGCGCAGCTCCGATCGCTCATCCCGCCCCGGATGCTCGTGATCGCGAAGATCGAGAAGGACACCGCGCTCGAGAACATCAACAGCATCGTGGAAGCCGCCGACGCGGTGATGGTGGCGCGTGGCGATCTCGGTGTGGAGCTTCCGTTCGAGGAAGTGCCGATCGCGCAGAAGCGCATCATCGCGATCTCCAACGCGCTCGGGCGTCCGGTGATCACCGCCACGCAGATGCTCGAGTCGATGATCTCGAACCCGCGCCCCACTCGCGCGGAAGCGAGCGACGTTGCCAACGCGATCCTCGATGGGACCGATGCGGTCATGCTCTCCGCCGAGACGGCTGCCGGACAGTATCCCGAGCTGGCGGTGCGGGCAATGACGCGGATCATCACCGAGATGGAGCGTCATCCCGTGCCGCGGCCGGCCCGGATAATCGGCGGGCGCCGAGAGTCGGACGTGGCCGTGTCCACCGAAGATGCGATCGCCGCCGCCACGGCCGCCGCCGCCGCGTCGCTGGAAGCACCGGTGGTCATGGTGATAACCAAGAGCGGTTTCACCGCGCGCATCGTGGCGTCGCACCGGCCTCCGGTACCGATCATAGCGCTCACCGATTCGGAGCGTACCTACAGGCAGCTCGCGCTGGTATGGGGAGTGCAGCCGCTGCTTCTCCCGCCGGCCGGGACGTACGAGGAGATGTTCGACCATGGGAGGGATGTGGTGCAGCAGCTGGGACTCGTGAAGGAAGGCGACCGCGTACTCGTGACGGCGGGGGTGCCGTTCGACGTACCGCGGACCACGAATCTCCTGCGCGTGGAAGTGGTGTGAAGCTCACCTTCCTCGGTACCGGCACGAGCTTCGGCGT
>JBIQMO010000057.1:0-18404 GCA_044463245.1 Gemmatimonas aurantiaca | reverse complement strand
GAGAACGCAGAGAAAACCCGTAAGGCGAGATCTCGAACGAGGGGTTTTTGGGGGAGCTGCTCCCGCATACGGAGTCCTGCTCAGGTGGGCAGGACTTCGAGCGCGGGAGCAGTTCCCCCTTTTTCTCCCGGCCGCTTGCGCCCGGTAGCTGACCGTGCAGCACCCTCTGCGCTCTCTCTTGCAGTTCTCCGCGTTCTCCGCGTTCCTGCTTTTCCGGAGACCCGGACGTTGCGACGCGGCCGACATCAGGACCGCGACGCCGGCCCGTAAGGCCGTTCTCCGCGTCCTCTCGCAGTTCCCTCCGCGCCCTCCGCGTGCGCAGTTAGAACGCGATGCACTGCGCCAAGCGATGAACCGAGCCACCCCGTACCAAGCCCTACCCCCGAGGATGGTACGGACGAGCGATGGACTCTAGCCCTGCCCCCCAGCCAGCAGCTCCCTGGCGTGCGCGAGGCTCACATCGCTCTCGGGATCGCCGCCGAGCATGCGGGCGATCTCGCGTACGCGATCTTCGCCGGAGACGACGTGAGTGTGAGTGGTGGTGACGCCATCGCGCTCGCCCTTGGTGACGACGATGTGGTGGTGCGCGCGCGCGGCGATCTGGGCGAGGTGGGTGATGGCGAGTACCTGATGGCTGCCGGCGACGCGGCGCATCGTGTCACCCACCTGCAGCCCCACGCGGCCGCCGATCCCAGCGTCCACCTCGTCGAAGATCAGCGTGGGGACGTGGTCGAGGCGAGCGAGGATCGTCTCGAGCGCGAGCATCAGGCGCGACAGCTCGCCGCCGGAGGCGACACGGGCCAGCGCTCGCGCGTCGTGGCCGACGTTGAGCGCGACCTGAAACTCGACGTCCTCGGCGCCGGTCGCGGCGATCTCGGGGCGCGGGGTGAGCGCGACCAAGAACTTGCCGTGGGGCATCCCGAGCGCGGGGAGGAGCTCACCGACCGCGCGTGCGAGCTTCTTCGCGCCAGCCGTGCGGCGACGCGTGAGCGCGGCGGCATCCTTTCGCAGTGCCTCGACCGCCTGCGCGCGTCGCTGCTCGAGCTCGCGGAGGTCGAAGTCGGCGCTGTCCACGAGGTCCAGCTCGGCGCGCGCTTCGCGGCCGGCGCGAATCACATCCTCCAGCGACGGGCCGTACTTTTTCGTGAGCCGGAAGATCAGGTCGCGGCGGCGCTGCACCTCCTCGAGGCGCGCGGGATCCAGCTCCACGGACGCCGCGTATTCGTCGAGCTGGCGCGAGAGCTCTTCCAGCGAGTAGTACGCGCCGTCGAACAGCTCCTGCATCCGCGAGAGCGATGGGTCCATCCGCTGCGCGGAGAGAAGCGCCTTCCCACCATGCGCGAGGTGCGGGAGCACCGACTCCTCCCCGCCGTCCAGAAGCGCCGAGATTCCGGCGACTACCGAGCGCAGCTCGTCGGCATGCTCCAGGCGGCGCGCTTCCTCCTCGAGCGCGACGTCCTCGCCCTCGCGAAGCTTCGCTTCCTCCACCTCGGACACCACGTGGCGCAGGTAGTCGGCGCGTCGCTCCGCCTCGGCACGCCGGCGCGCGAGTGTGTCGATCTCGCGCGTGATGGCACCAAGCTCCTCCCAGCGGCCGCGCACGCGCTCGACCTCCTCGGCGGCCTCGGAGAAGTTGTCGAGGATGCGACGCTGCGCTTCCGGATCGAGGAGCGTCTCGGCTTCGCGCTGGCCGTGCAGGTTCACCGCGAGCCCACCCACCTCGGCGAGCACACTGGCGGTCGTGCTGCAACCGTTGATCCATGCGCGTGTGCGACCGGTGGACGCGATCTCCCGCCGCAGCACTACCGTGTTCTCGTCCACGTCGATCCCGCGCTCGTCGAGGAGCGCGATGAGCGCCGGCTGGCCCGTGGCGTCGAAGACGCCCTCCACCACGGCACGGTCGGCACCGGTGCGTATGCTGTCTACGCTGGCGCGCTCACCGAGCAGGAGCGAGAGCGCGCCCACGATGATCGACTTACCCGCGCCGGTCTCGCCGCTGAGCACGTTCAGCCCACCGGCGAGCGGCAGTGTGACACTCTCGATTATGGCGAAGTTCCTGACTCGAAGTTCGGTCAGCACCGTTTGCTCTCGTCGCGCCCCTGCAGCCCGCCCCACCCCAGCTTCCGCCGCATCCTCGAAAAGAACGTGCTGTCGCGGAAGTGTACGACCAGCACTGGCCGTTCCGCGCGGCGAGCCAGGAGGGTATCGTCAGAAGTGAACGTAGTGCCTACCTGCCCGTCCACCGTCACCATAAGTTCTTCCGGCCCATCGTTCGCGCGCACCTCGACTTCGGCACTCGGCGGGAGCACCACCGGGCGCACCGCGAGCGTGTGCGCCGAGATCGGCGTGAGGACGATCGACTCCACCGTGGGCACGACCACCGGACCGCCGGCCGAGAGACTGTACGCGGTGGAACCCGTAGGAGTCGAGATGATGAGGCCATCGGCGGCGTACTCGCCGATGAGCTCACCGTTCACCGAGACCTCCAGGTGCACCACACGCGCGAAGCCGCCCTTGTGGAGCACGATGTCGTTCAACGCGCGCCAGCGCTCGCTCTCGGCTCGCGAGGTCTGCCCGGCAAGCGCCATGCGGCGCTGCACGACGTAGTCGCCGGCGATGTAGCGCTCCAGCGCGAGGTCCAGCTCTTCGGCACCGCCCCCGCACGCGGTGAGAAATCCGAGCCGCCCCAGATTGATCCCGAGGATGGGGATCGGCCGCTCGCCCACGAAGCGCGCGCCGCGCAGCATGGTGCCATCGCCGCCGAGCGTTATGAGAGCGTCGATACCCACAGCGTCGTCTAGCGGCTCGGCGTCGGGCACCAGGTGCTGAAGCTCGCCTTCGAAGGCCAGATCGATCCCCAGCTCCGGCGCCTTGCGCCGCAGCGTGCCGAGGACCTTGTCGAGCCCCTCGTAGCTGCGATTCCCGACCACGCCGAGCCGTGTCACCCGGTGAGCGCCTCGCTCCCGTGGAGTGAGCGCACGCGCCGCGCTATGCCGGGCGCGTCGAGCCCGAGCAGCTCGAGCTGCCGCTTGCGCGGCGCCTGCTCGATGAAACGGTCGGGGACACCGTGCACAGCCACGCGCACCGACGGGTCGAGCCTGTCGATCACCTGCGCCATGTACGCGCCGAAGCCGTTCACCATCGTCCCCTCTTCAACCACGAGCACCTGACGGTGATTCGCGAGCACCGCGTTGAGGGTCACCTCATCGTACGGCTTGAGGTAGCGGCAGTTCACGACACTCACGTCGATCCCTTCCGCCGCCAGCTCCTCGGCCGCCGCGAGCGACGGGAGCACCATGGTGCCCACGGCGAGTATCACGAACTCGCCGCCCTGGCGGAGCACCTCCCATGTACCCTCGGGTACGGGCGCGATCTCGGAGAGCGCGGGCGCAACATCGGGGGCGGCGTCTCGCGGATAGCGGATGGAGGTGGGCCCCTTCTCGCGCGCGACGGCAGTGCGCAGAAGCCCGAGCATCTCGGTGGAGTCCTTCGGCGCGGTCACCACGATGTCTGGCACGGCCAGCATGTAGGCGATGTCGTAGAGACCCATGTGGGTGGGGCCATCCTCTCCGACGAGCCCCGCGCGGTCCATGCAGAGCGTCACCGGCAGGTGCTGGAGTGCCACGTCATGAATGACGTTGTCGTAGGCGCGCTGGAGGAACGTCGAGTAGACGGCGCACACCGGGTGCAGGCCGCGAGTCGCGAGTCCGGCAGCGAAGGTGACGGCGTGTCCTTCGGCGATTCCTACGTCGAAGAAGCGCTTCGGGAAGCGCTTCGCGAAGGAGGCCGTTCCGGTGCCCGCCGGCATCGCCGCGGTTATGGCTACGACCTTCTCGTTTTCCTCGCCGAGCTCCGTCAGCCCGCGGCCGAACACCGCGGTGTACGCGGGATTCGCGGACGAGGCCTTGAGCTGCTTTCCCGTGGCGGGATCGTGCCCCGCGGGGAGCGCATGCCACTTCTCGCGATTGTCACCCGCCGGGAAGCCCTTCCCCTTCTGGGTTACCACGTGGACCAGGCGGGGCGTGCGCATCCCTTCGACGGCTTTGAGTGTGTCGATGAGCCCGTCGATGTCGTGGCCATCTATGGGTCCGAAGTAGCGGAAGCCGAGCTCCTCGAAGAGGACGCCCGGGGTGAGGAAGCTCTTCATCCCCTCCTCCCACTTCCGCACCACCGACCCGATCCCGGAGAGCGGGCTGGGGAGCTCGTCCATCACCTTTCCCATCGTGCCGCGAACGCGGTTGTAGATCGGGTTGCGCTGGATGGAGGTGAGGTATCTCGAGATGGCGCCGACGTTCGGCGCGATGGACATCTCGTTGTCGTTGAGGACGACGATGAAATCGCGGTCCGATGCTCCCGCGTTGTTGAGTCCCTCGTAGGAGAGCCCCGAGGTGAGTGCTCCATCGCCAACCACGGCGGCCACGCGGAAGTTTTCACCCTTGATGTCGCGCGCCGCGGCCATCCCGAGCGCAGCCGAGATGGCGGTGGCGGCGTGCCCAGCGCCGAAAGCGTCGTACTCGCTCTCATCGCGCTTGAGGAAGCCCGAGATCCCGTGCTCCTGCCGCAGCGTCTCGAAGCGGCCCTTGCGTCCCGTGAGCATCTTGTGTGGGTAGCCCTGGTGCCCCACGTCCCATACGATCTGATCGCGAGGCGTATCGAACACGTAGTGGAGGGCTATGGCCAGCTCCACCACTCCGAGTCCGGCGCCTATGTGTCCTCCGGTGCGCGAGCAGCTGTCTATGAGCGCCGCGCGAATCTCCTGCGCGAGTGTGCGCAGCTCGTCGCGGGAGCGCTTCTTGAGGTCTGACGGGAAGTCGATATCGGGAAGTACGGGCATCTCGGCTCTGGTTTACGCGAAAGCTCGGTTCAACAGGGAACAATGGAGAATAACCGGCGGAGCGGGCTGGTGGTCACGACTTGCGGTCCACCGCGAAGGCCGCCAGGCGTGCCAGCTCCGGGGTTAGCAGCTCGGCCTTCTCGAGCGCGGAACGTCCTTCCTCGGCCAGTCGCACGGCTCGGGCGACCGCGCCCTCTACTCCGAGGAGCGCCGGGTAGGTGCTCTTACCGAGCGCCGCATCGCGCCCCGCGGTCTTGCCCAGCGCCGCCGTCGTGGAGGTGGCGTCCAGCACGTCGTCGGCTATCTGAAACGCGAGACCCACCGTCTCGCCGTAGCGCTCGAGCGCCCGCGACTGCCGCGCATCGGCGCCCGCCGCGATCCCGCCGATCCGGACGGACGCCAGGATCAGGGCACCGGTCTTCGCGGTATGGATGCGCTCGAGCTCCGTGAGCGAGAGCGAGCGTCCCTCGCCCTCGAGGTCGAGAAGCTGGCCACCCACCATTCCGCCTCCTCCGGACGCGCGCATCAACTCGAGAACAATCGCCTTCCGCGAGGCGAGAGGCAAGCCGAGTGCGCGGGCCGCATCGGCCGCCGCGCGCGCCGCGAGCGGAACCATCGCGACGCCAGCGACGGTGGCCACGCGAGGCCCGAAGATCCGGTGCGTAGTGGGCCGCCCGCGACGGACGATGTCGTTGTCCATGCACGGAAGATCGTCGTGCACGAGCGAGTACGCGTGAACGATCTCGATCGACGCCGCGAGCGCGTACGCATCGCTCTCGCCGCCGCACGCGTGATACGCAGCTAGAACGAGGAGCGGCCGTAGGCGCTTCCCCTCGCCCAGGACGCTGTAGCGTACCGCCTCGGCCACCTTCCGGGGGAGCGCGCCGAGGTAGCGGTCGCAGAGCGCGCCGAGCGCCATCTCCACGCCCGCGCGCGCGGCGGCCAGCTCGACGTCCGCCCGCTCAGCCGTTGGAGTCTGCAAGCTCGAAGCTCCCGTCGCTCCGCTCCACGAGGAGCCGTACCCGACCTTCGGCGCGCTCGAGCGCCTTCGAAGCGCTCCGCAGCCGCTCGACGCCCTCCTCGAAGAGCGCCAGGGCGCGCTCGAGCTCCAGGTCGTCGCGCTCCAGCTCCTCGACGATACTCTCTATGCGAGCGAGATCCTCTTCGTAGGACACGACGGTCACTCGGTTGGAAGATTGGTTGCATTGCTCTCCTCCCCGCCCTCGTCCACGGTGGCCCCCACCTGGCCGTCGCGGAGGGTGAGCAGGAAGTGGAGGCCTGGCGCGAAGCCGGCCCGACTCGTGAGCGGCACCCCGGAATCATCCCGCGCCACCGCGTAGCCGCGCGCGAGGGTGGCCAGGGGGCTCAGCGCATTGAGCCGGCCGGCGGCCGTCTGGAGGCGTGCGCGCCGGCGCTCCACGCTGCGCGCCGCGGCGGAGCGGAGGTCGCGCTCTCCCCGAAGGAGCTGAGTGCGAGCCGAGGCTGCGCGGCGCTGGAGTCCGTTGCGCATCGCTGTCGCGTACGACGTGAGCTGGGATCGCAGGTCGGCCAGCACCGGTACAGCGGCCTCCGCGGCGGCGGACGGGGTGGGCGCGCGGAGGTCGGCCACCATGTCGCAGAGCGTCACGTCCACTTCGTGGCCCACGGCGGAAATCGTCGGCACAGCGCAGCCGGCAAGCGCGCGCGCGACACGCTCGTCGTTGAAAGCCCAGAGGTCTTCTCTTGCGCCGCCGCCACGACCGACGATCACGGTGTCGGCGTCGCGCCAGCGGCTCACCCGCTCGATCGCGGCGATCAACTCCTCCACGGCACCTTCGCCCTGGACGCGCGCGGGGACCACCACGATCTCGACGACCGGGCAGCGCCTGCGCACTACCGCGAGGATGTCGTGGAGTGCGGCGCCGTCGGGGCTCGTCACCACTGCCACGCGGCGCGGAAAAGTGGCGAGCGGTCGCTTGCGCTCGGCGGCGAGGAGACCCTCCTTCTCGAGCTTCGCCATCGAGAGCTCGAGTGCCTTGCGCCAGAGGCCATCGCCCGCCGCCTCCATGGCGCTCACGCGGAACTGGATGTCGCCACGCGCGGGATACACCGTGAGCTGACCGTACGCGGAGAGCTGCATCCCATCGTCGGGTGCGGCGGGGATGCGCTGCCGATCGCGCGACCATACTACGCAGCGAAGCTGCGACGACTCGTCACGGAGGCAGAAGTACCAGTGGCCGTTGCGGTGTGCCTTGAAGTCGCTCACCTCACCGCGCACCCAGAGCGGGGTGAAGGCTCCCTCCACGACGTCCTTCGCGATGCGCGTGAGGGTCGAGATGGAGATCGCCGATTCGGGTCTGGCGCCGGGGTCCGCCGCGACCATGGGCTCGGGGGACGACACGGACGCGGGACGCGACCTCCTTCGAGTTGGCGCCGGCGGCGCGAGCTCCAGCTCCCGTTCGCTCCCGGCCACCGAGAACAGGTCGAGCTCCTGCGACGACTCCTGCGCCGACAGACGCGCGGCGCCGCGCTCCCGCCGCGCGCTCACGCGACCGAGCGCTCCATCTGCTCCGCCGCCTTCACGGTATTGCGCAGGAGCATCGCGATGGTCATGGGACCGACGCCGCCAGGCACCGGCGTGATGAGCGAGGCCACTTCCTTCGCGCTCTCGAAGTCCACGTCGCCCACCAACCGGTAGCCGCGCGGCCTGGAGGCGTCCTCGACGCGGTTGATGCCGACGTCGATGACGACGGCACCCGGGCGGAGCATGTCACCGGTGATCATCCCGGGGCGCCCGACGGCGGCGATGAGGATGTCGGCGCGACGAACGTGCGCCGCCAGGTTGCGCGTGGCGCTGTGGCAAACCGTGACCGTGGAGTTCGCGCCATCGTGCGACTGGACCATGAGCGCCATCATCGGCTTGCCGACGATGTTGCTCCGTCCCACGATCACGCACTCCGCGCCGCGCGTCTCGACGCCGCTCCGGAGGAGCAGCTCCTGCACGCCCGCCGGCGTACACGGGACGAAGCCGTCGCGCTCGCCGATGAGATTCTTCCCCACGTTCACCGGGTGGAAGCCATCCACGTCCTTCTCGGGCCGAATTCGCCGGATCACGGCGTCGGCATCGAGATGCCGTGGAAGAGGCATCTGGACCAGGATGCCGTGGATCTCGGGATCGTCGTTCAGCGAATCCACCTGCGCGAGGAGCTCTTCCTGACTCGTGTCCGCCGGAAGCGTGATCGTGACGCTGTGGATCCCCGCCTCCTGGCACGCCTTCCCCTTGCTGCGAACGTACACGGCGCTGGCTGGATCGTCACCCACTAGCACCACGGCGAGTCCGGGGCGTATGCCCTCCGCCGCGAGGCGCTCGACGTCACTTGCCACCTGCTCGCGGACGGAGCGCGCTATAGCGGCGCCGTCGATTATCTCAGCGGGCAAAGTCCACCGCCCGCTGCTCGCGTATGACTACCACCTTGATCTGACCGGGATATTGCAATTCGCCCTCGATTCGCCGGGCGATCTCCTCGCTCAGCGATGTCATTCTGAAGTCGTCGACGTCGTCGGGATTCACGATCACGCGAATCTCGCGCCCCGCCTGAATGGCGAAAACCTTCTCCACTCCGTTGTAGCTCGATGCGATGCGCTCGAGCCCCTCGAGGCGCTTCACGTAAGTCTCGAAGGCCTCGCGCCGCGCGCCGGGGCGCGATCCGGAGATCGCGTCGGCTGCCTGCACCAGTACCGACACTTCGCTCTCGTGCGGAACGTCGTCGTGGTGGGCCGCGATGCAGTTTATCACCAGCGGGTGCTCTCCGTAGCGCGTGGCCACCTCCACACCGAGCTGCACGTGCGTCCCCTCGTGCTCATGTGTGAGCACCTTGCCTATGTCGTGGAGGAGCGCGCCGCGCCGCGCCATCACGGCGTCTAGCTCTAGCTCCGCCGCCATGATCCCCGCGAGGTGTGCCACTTCCACCGAGTGTCGCAGGATGTTCTGTCCGTAGCTGGTGCGGTAGTGCATCCGTCCGATGAGCTTGATCAGCTCCGGGTGCAGGCCGTGCGCACCGACCTCGTAGGCGGCCTGCTCGCCCATCTCCTGGATTGCGGCGTCTACCTCCTTCTGCGCCTTGGCGACGACCTCCTCGATGCGGCCGGGATGGATGCGTCCGTCGGAGACGAGCTTGGAGAGCGCGAGCCGCGCGACCTCGCGTCGTACCGGGTCGAAGCAGGAGACCACGACCGTGTCCGGGGTGTCGTCGATGATCACGTCCACGCCCGTGGCGAGCTCGAAGGCGCGGATATTCCGCCCTTCGCGGCCGATGATGCGTCCCTTCATCTCGTCGTTCGGGAGGGACACGGAGGAAACGCTTATCTCGGAGGTGTGCTCGGCGGCGATGCGCTGGACGGCGAGTGCGACGATCTTCTTGGCCTCGCGGTCGGCGTTGCGGCGGGCGTTCTCACGGATCTCTCGGATCCGGTTGGCGGCTTCGGCTCTCGCCTCTTCGGCGAGGCGGTTGATCAGTTCGGCCTTGGCATCCTCGCGCGACATTCCGGCCAACTGTTCGAGGCGCCGCCGCTCCTCGGATAGGAGCCGGTCCAGCTCCTCGCTCTGTTCCCCAACTGTTTTCTCTCGTCGGCCTATCTCGCTGGCGCGTCTGCCGATCTCTTTCTCGCGTTGCTCGAGGATGTCGAACTTCCGATCGAGGCTGGTCTCTCGCTCCTGGACGCGGCGCTCCGCCCGGTCCAACTCTTCTCGTCGCTTGGCTACCTCGCCCTCCCACGCCTCGCGAAGTCTGATCGACTCTTCCTTCCCGGCCACCACCGCGGACTTCTGCAGCGTTTCGGCCTCGCGTCGTGCATCACTCAGGATGCGCCTGGCCGTTTCCTCGGCCGTGGCGCCCGCTGCGGCCTGTGCGCTCCGTTCCGCGGCACGGCCGCGCATCTTCCCGAGGACAAAAAAAGCCGCGGCGGCGATGATAATGGCAGCGCCCGACGCGGCGATTAGCGCGGTCTCGCTCATTTGATCTATGCTCCAACGCGACTGCGTCGCCGCGTGGCTTGGGGAGAACCCGCCGGACGCCGCGGGCGTGCTCGGTGGGGCGGGTCTCGATCCAGTGTCGCCGTGGGGCGCGGGACGGAGGAGACGCTAACCGCAACGAGCGCTTGATCCTACGTGGCTGACCGGCTACCTGAACAGAAATTATCGGCACACCGAATAAAAGGCAATCAGTCGCCCCGCTTCCCGGGCGGGAGCATCCGACGCACGCTGTTCGACAGCCCCTGGAGCTTCTCGGCCATCTCCTCGGGAGCGCGCCGTGCGTTGAAGTACTCCGCGGTTATCTGCAATGCCGCCAGGATCGCCGCCTTGTGCGACTCCACCACCGCACCAGCGTTCATGAGGTTGCGGATGGTCTCGTCCACGTAGGCGGCCACTTCGCGAGTACGCTCGGGAGATTCGTCGCTGCGGATCGTGTACTCCTCGCCGACGATGGTCACCTTGACCGAAGATCTGCGCGTGCTCATCGCTCCACGCCTCCGAGCTGGTGCTGCTGGCGGAGGAAGCGGACGCGATCGAGTAGCTGCCTGGTGCGCTGGCGCGCGGCCTCGAGGCGGAGGCGAAGATCCTGATTCTCGCGCTGCAATGCGACCACGAGCTGGTTGGTGGCGCCCGAGTCCGCGTCCTGTCCCGCGCGCCCGCCGGTGGTGCTGGCAGCGGCGGAGGGCGCGGCCTGCGCCGCCGCGGCAGCTGCGACCGGCTGTTCCGTGGCCTGGCGCGCGAGTCGCGCCTCGGTCGCCTTCAGACGAGCCTCCGCCTCGTGGGCACGCCGCCGCCAGCCGGCCATCTCATCACCCAGAGCCCTGATGAGCTGCTCCAGCTCGCGGAAGGCCGCGAGGTCAGGTCGTGCGCTGTCGGACACCTAACTCTCCTTCGAGGGTTCTGAGGAGCTTTTGCCGCCGACCGGCGATCTCCTTGTCCCGTAGAGTGCGCTCCGGATGCCGGAACGTCAATCGCCAGGCGAGACTCCGCTGTCCGGCCGGCACTCCCTCGCCACGGTACTCGTCGAAGAGGGTGAGGCGCTCGAGGAGCTCGCCCGACGCGCGGCGAATCACTTCCTCCACCCGAGCCGCCGGGAGGTCGTCCGGAACGAGAAGAGCGATGTCGAAGTCCGATGCTGGGGTGCTCGGCAGCGTTCGATATCTGAATGCTCCCGCCGCCGCTGGCGAGGGAGGCGTACTCCGCCGCGAGCGCTGCTCCGCGCGCAGCCGCTCGCCTCGCCCGGCTACCGGGCGCGAGTCGATGTCGAGCAGCGAGAGCTCGACGCCGAAGACACTTCCCGCCCACACCGGCGCGTCGAGCGCCAGGCGGCGGACCACCCCACGCTCCCTCGCGTCCACCACGACCCGCCAGAGAAGCCCACCTCCGAATTCGGTGCCGGTGGCTTCGCGGAGCTCCACATCCGCACCGGGGAAGGCCACTGTCGCCATCTCGAGCGCGAGCCCCTTGACATCCCACTCGTCGTAATCGGGTGGGCGCACCTCCGTCCAGTGCGCCGGCCGGCGGGCGCCGGTAACGAGCGCGGCGGCGCGCAGCTCCTCGGATGGGAGCGCTCCTCCCGTGGGCAGAAACGCCGACCCGACCTCGAAGAGCCGGATGTCGCGCTGCATCTGCGTGAAGTTGAATTCGGCGCGTCGGGAGAGTGTGTCCAGCAGCTCGCGCCGCAGGTACGCCTCGTTCTCTGCCAGAGGGTTGGCCACGCGGGCGAATCCCTCCGCGGCGCCGCGCACGAACGGCATCGGGCGCGCCTCCAGGAGTCCGGTGGCGACGAGCCGCTCGCGCAGGCGGCGCGTCAGTACCTCTACCGGCGAATCGGGAACCGTCCCCGGGCGGAAGGCGCGCAACTCGGATGGGAATGCGTCGTAGCCGCGGAGGCGCGCCACCTCCTCCAGGAGGTCCACCTCGGCGGTGACGTCCGGTCGCCAGCTCGGCACTACCACCGTGAGCCGATCATCGATCCGATCCTCGATCGAGTAGCCGACCGACCGCAGCAAGCTCTCGATCTCCGCGGGGCGCAGCTCCATACCGAGCAGGCGCGCAACGCGCGACGGACGGAGCGCGATGCGAGCGCGCTCGACCGGCGCCGGGTGGATGTCCACCGGCGCCTCAGCCACCCTGCCGCCGGCAATCGCGACCAGCAGCTCGACCGCGCGCGCGAGCGCGAGGGGCTGCAGCTCCCTGTCCACTCCGCGCTCGAAGCGGTAGCTCGCGTCGGTGGAGACGCCGAGCTTGCGACGAGCTCGGCGCACACCCGCGGGATCGAAGTACGCCACCTCGAGGAATACGTCGGTGGTCGCCTCCGTAACCTCGCTGTCACCGCCGCCGATCACGCCGGCGATCGCCTGGGCGCGCTCCGCGTCGGCGATGACGGTCACCGCCTCATCGAGGGTGCGCTCCACGCCGTCGAGGGTGAGGAGCTTCTCTCCCGGGCGCGCTCGGCGCACGACTATCGCCGGGCCGGCGAGCTTCGCGGCGTCGAAGGCGTGCATCGGCTGCCCCAGCTCATGCAGCACGTAGTTGGTGATGTCCACGACGTTGTTGATCGGACGCGACCCGATGGCGATGAGGCGATCGGCGAGCCACTCGGGGCTCTCCGCCACATTCACTCCGCGCACCACCGCGCCCACGTATCGTGGGCAGTAGCTCGCGTCGTCGATCCGCACGTCCACGCCGTCGGTGCGCGCGCTCTCGCGCGCCTCGATGGCCGGTGCCATTGCACGTACTCCTTCGCTCGCGCGCTCCTGGCCGCGACCTGGATTCGGAATCGGCGGGAGCTGCGGCTCCACGCCTATTGCGGCGCCCAGCTCACGCGCCAGGCCGAGGTGCGAAAGGAGGTCGGGTCTGTTCGGGGTCACGTCGATGACGAGGCGGACATCGCCAGCGGCAACCGCCGACAGAAAGGGCGTGCCCGGCGGCGCGCTCGTGTCCAGCTCGAGGATCCCCTCGTGGTCCTGCCCGAGTCCGAGCTCGCGCGCCGAGCAGAGCATGCCGTTGGAGACGGCTCCTCTAATCTTGCGCTTCTCGAGCTTCAGCCCGCCGGGGAGAGTCGAGCCCGCGGGCGCGAATGGATAGCTGGCGCCGGCGCGTACGTTGGGTGCTCCGCAGACGACGTCCAGCAGCTCGCCATTCGGGAGCCCAGCGTCCACGCGCGTGACCCAGAGATGATCGGAATTCGGGTGCGGTGCGGCCTCCACCACTCGCCCTATGACGACCTCGGCGAGATCCTCGCGGAGGCGCACGACCTCGTCCACCGTGCAGCAGCGCGCGGTGATGATGTCGCGCATCTGCTCCGCGGTGAGCTCAGTACCGGGGAGGAAGGCGGAGAGCCACTCGTGCGATGCGTTCACGTTGCGAACTGCTCCAGGAAGCGCACGTCGGAATCGTATAGAAGGCGGATGTCGGGAATCTGGTAGCGCAGCATGGCGATGCGGGCCGGCCCCATGCCGAAGGCCCAGCCGGTGTAGCGCTCGCTGTCCAGCCCTGCCGCCTCGAGGACGTTGGGGTGGATCATCCCCGAGCCGAGGATCTCCATCCAGCCGGTGCCCTTGCACGACGCGCAGCCCGAGCCGCCGCAGATCCTGCACGCTACGTCCATCTCCGCCGAGGGCTCGGTGAACGGGAAGTAGCTCGGGCGGAAGCGAGTGGGAATCTCGCCGAAGAAGCGGTTGGCGAAGTGCGTGAGCGTCGCCTTGAGGTCCACGAAGCTCACCCCTTCGTCCACCGCCATCCCTTCGACCTGAGCGAACATGGGTGCGTGCGATGCGTCGAAGAAGTCGCGGCGGTAGACGTTCCCCGGAGCGAGGATGCGGATCGGCGGATCGTACGTCTGGAGCGTGCGTACCTGCACGGGCGAGGTGTGCGTGCGGAGCAGCGCCCCGTCGCCCGCACCCTCGAGGTAGAGGGTGTCGTGCATGTCCATCGCGGGGTGATTCGGCGGGAAGTTGAGCGCGCCGAAGTTGTACCACTCGAGCTCCGCCTCCGGGCCCGTAGCGATCGTGAAGCCGAGCTCCGCGAAGATCGCCTCGATCTCCTCGATGACGAGCGTGACCGGATGCTTCGCGCCGTGCCAGCGCTCGCGCGCGGGCATGGAGAGGTCGATGGCCGGCGCCGCCGGCGCGCGGCTCCCTATCGCCTGACGCCGCGCATCCAGCGCGGCGCCGAGCGTTTCCTTCACCCGATTGATGGCGGCGCCGGCGTGGCGCCGTTCCGCCTCGGGGATGGAGGGGAGCTGTCGGATGAGCTCCGTGAGGCGTCCATTGCGCCTGGAGAGCAGCTCGTTGCGCGCCGCGTCGATGGCGTCGAGCGAGTCCGCCGCATCGATGGTCGCCACGCCTTCGCGCTCGATCTCCTCCGCCGTGGCGAGGAATTCCTTGAGAGACATGATGACGAAAATAAGGCGGGGGGAGAGGGGGAGAAAAGGAAACAGGGAACGGGAAACAGGAAACAGGTACCGGCTCCTACGAGTAGAGCTCTCTACTCCGAGGCAGTTCCTGTTTCCGGTTTCCCGTTCCCTGTTTCCTTTTCTCTCTTTTTTTTAGAGCGCCGCTCTTGCCTTCTCCGCCAGAGCGGTGAATGCGGCGGGGTCGCGGACGGCGAGGTCCGCGAGAATCTTGCGGTCTACCTCGATGCCGGCCTTGCGCAGACCGTTCATGAAGCCGCTGTAGTTCATGTCGTTCTGGTGCGCGGCTGCGTTGATGCGCACGATCCAGAGGCGGCGGAACTCACGCTTCTTGTTCTTGCGATCGCGGTAGGCGTAGGCCCATCCGCGCTCGACGTTTTCCTTGGCCGACTTCCAGAGTTTGCTGCGGGCACCGAAGGCACCCCGAGCGGCCTTCATGACCTGCTTCTTGCGCTTCAGTCGCGCGACGTTGGATTTGACGCGAGGCATTGGTCTGTCTCCTTACGCCTGGATGAGGCGCTTGATGCGCTTGGTATCGCCAGTCGTCTGCACCAGGCCGGGGCGACGGAGGTTACGCTTCCTCTTGGGGGCTTTCTTGGTCAGGATGTGGCTCTTGTTGGCCTTGAAGCGCCGCACCTTTCCGGAGGCAGTCGTCTTGAAGCGCTTCGCAGCGCCCTTGTGGGTTTTCATCTTCATGAGGGTAGTCCCCGGTAAGCTCCTACTTTGGAGCCAGAATCATTGTCATGTTCCTCCCTTCGAGCTTCGCATCGCTCTCCACCTTCCCGATGTCGGCTAGCTCGCTGGACACCCGGTCGAGCACGTCCTTGCCGAGCTCGGGGTGCGCGACCTGACGGCCGCGGAACATCATTGTCACCTTCACCTTGTTTCCGTCCGCGAGGAAGCGGCGCGCGTGCCTGGTCTTGGTCTCGAAGTCGTGATCGTCGATTCCAGGCCGGTACTTCACTTCCTTGAGCTGAATCACGTGCTGCTTCTTCTTCGCCTGCCGCGCCATCTTGGCCTGCTCGAACTTGAACTTCCCGTAGTCCATGATGCGAACCACGGGCGGCCTTGCCATCGGTGCGACCTCGACCAGGTCGAGGCCCTGTGCTTCGGCCTGCGCGAGGGCCGTCTCGAGATCGAGAATACCGAGCTGGGAACCATCGGGCGCGATCACGCGGAGTGGACTGATGCGGATCTGCCGATTGACGCGGATGCGCTTGGTGCTATCCTGAATGGGCGATGCTCCTCGAAGAGGGAAACGAAAAACGCGGACTTCCATGGGGAGTCCGCGATGCACGATAAGGCACCCGCTCGATGCGGGTGCAACCGTGTGCGTGAACTCCTGCAGCACACCCCGGAGTGATTCCGACCGGGGGCCAGAGGGTGAGAGCGGAGCAACCCGCTCTACTTATTCTATTGTGCGTACGCAAATTAGGCGCCGCTGGCGCGCGAGTCAACAAGCGCTGGTGCCGGGGTGGGCTCGCTTGGGGTAATCCCCGCGGAAGCGGGGGTTCAGTTACCAAGGCAGAAAATGGATCCCCGCTTTCGCGGGGATGACGTCGAGCGGGGATGACGTCGAGCGGGGATGACGTCGAGCGGGGATGACGTCGCGTGGGGATGACGACGAGCGGGGATGCCCCCGAGTCCGGTTAGCCGTCCGCGGGACGCAGCGTGTACGACTTTCCGTCGTGCCCCACCCGACCCCATGAATTCGTGGCGTCGTGCTCGAATACCACGAGCCACTCCTCCTTCTGCGCTCGCTCGAGGAGCCGCCGCTTGGACTCGAGCGTGACCAGCGGCTCGAGGTCGTAGCCCATTATCCAGGGGAGCGGAAGGTGGGCCGCCGTGGGTACGAGGTCCGCCAGATAGAAGGCGCGCTCGCCGCCCGACTCGATGAGGATTCCCTGGTGAAAGGGAACGTGGCCCGGTGTCGGGATCACGGTGATCCCCGGGACGATCTCGCGCTCGCCCTCCACGAGGTCGAAGCGACCAGCCTCGTACACCGGAACGAAGTTGTGTGGGAAGTACGAGGCGGCGGTGCGCTCGTTGGTGTGCGTGGCGAAGTGGTACTCGCCGCGCTGCACCACGTAGCGGGCGTTGGGGAGCGAGAGCCGTACGCTCCCGTCCGGGCCGCGGTAGGTGTTCCCGCCCCCGTGGTCGAAGTGCAGGTGCGAGTTGATGACGAGTGCCACATCCTCGGGGCGATGCCCGGCCGCGCGGATCCCCGCCTCGAGCGCCGTACGCTCTTCGCCGCCCGAGTTCTCGATCCCGTAGATGTCGTAGAACTTCTCCGGCTCCTTGTTCCCGGCTCCGGTATCGATCAGGATGAGGCCGGTATCGTGTTCGATCAGGAGACAGCGCATCCCCATCGGGATGCGGTTGCGCGCGTCGGCCGGGATGCGGCGCTCCCAGAGCACCTTGGGGACGACGCCGAACATCGCGCCGCCGTCGAGCATCTGGCCGCCGGCCTGTATGGCGTGTACCGTCCAGGAGCCGACCTTTCTCGTCTCGAGGAGAGGTTGGGGTGCGCTCATGCCGTCGTATCTCTTTCTACTGGAGTGGGAAGTGCGGAACGTTTGCGCTTGCGTCGGCTGGCGGAGGGCGCGAGTAGCCGCTGCAGGTCGTCCCAGCGCACGCAGTCGCGGTCCTGCGCCTCGCGCAGCAGGCGGAGAAGTATCCGCGCCGTGGCGTCGGCGTCGCCCAGCGCACGGTGGCGGTCCACGATCTCCACGCCGTAGTGGTGTGCCAGGCTGTCGAGCCGCCTGCTCGGGAGATGCGGAAGCACCTTGCGCGCCAGCCGCACTGTGCAGAGTCGCCGCGACTCGAGCCGCCTGCCGGTGGCGCGCGCTACTTCGGTGGAGATGAAGCGCCAGTCGAACTCCGCGTTGTGCGCCACGAACACGTTTCCCGCCAGCACGTCGAGAAGGTCGCCGCAGATGTCCGCGAAGCGCGGCGCATCCTTCACCATCTCCCAGGTGATGTGCGTGAGCGCGGTGATCATCGGGGGGATGGAGCGCTCGGGATTCACCAGCGTCTCGTAGCGCTGTACCACCTCGCCACCACTCACGACCACCACCGCGACTTCGGTGATGCGATCGCCGTCGCCGGCGCGCGTGCCGGTGGTCTCCACGTCCACCACCGCGTACGAGAGCGAATCGAGGTCGTCGGGCGCGACGATCGCCGGTCCCGGCTTCGGCGCCAGGCGCCACGTGCCATCGGGGCCGGCGGCGAACTCAGGGCGGGATCCGAAGAGCGCCATCGCCATCTGCTCGGCCACCAGCGCCGGTGCGCCGGGTAGCTGGCACACGTGTTCGATCAACGGCACCGCGTGCGCGGGGCCGGCTTCGAGGAATCTCCTGGCGCGCTCGGCCAGAAAGGAATCTACGTCCACGGATCGTCGCGTCTCAGGGGGAGCGTCATGCAGCGAGGTCCTCCCCCGCCGCGCACCAGCTCCGTGCCCTCGAAGGTGATCACCGCGCGCTCGCCATCGGGAATGCGATCCTGCCCGGTGAGGAAATCCACGGCCGGGATCACCCGGAATCCCATCTTCTCGAGCTCGAGGAGCGTCGCCTCGTTACGCGCGTACGAGATGACCACGCCAGGTGCCACCGACAGGAAGTTGCAGCCGCTGGCCCACTGCTCGCGCTCCTGAACGATGCGCCGGTCGCCGCCGCAGAAGATCGGCTCGAGGGGGATGTCCACCTCGCGAAGCGCCGCGAAGACGTTGGGCATCTCGCGCATCTCGTGCTGCCCCTTCCGCCGGTGCAGGATCGCGAGCCGCTCGGCGCCGACGAAGTGCGGCGGGTACACGACGCAGAGCTCGCGGTCGAGCTGCGTGAAGATCATGTCGAGGTGGATGGCGGTATTCTCCGAGGGCATCACCACCACGATGACGTCCGTTACCGGCGTGTGCTCGAAGGCGAGCTCGGTGAGGTAGTCGATGGCGGCCGGGCTCGAACGCTCGCTGAATCCGATGAGCAGAGTGTCGGCGCGGAGCGGGTGGACGTCACCACCCTCGAGCGTGTAGTTGCTCCGCCGCTCGGAGGCGCCGTCGTAGAGGATCCCGCGGTTCTCCAGGAGCGGGTGATAGGTGAAGAGCGCCTTCATGATCAGCTCTTCCGACCAGCGGACGCCGTAGCGCA